>CAYOLY010000008.1:0-47479 GCA_964404945.1 uncultured Candidatus Saccharibacteria bacterium
GCTCATTCGTAACGAGCAGGTCGCTGGTTCGATCCCAGTCAACGGCTCCATTTTGAGTTAAGAGGGTCTTTTTTAATTGAAGTTTTGGAGAGTTTTGAGGATGTTGGCGTCAAAATTGTTTTGGCGCCAATTGTATTGTGAAGGAATTTTGAGATCTTCGGCGATAAGGCGACGCATGAGCTGACTGGTGGGTGGAAAGTCAAAAGAGATGTAAGGCTGATTTTGAGGATTAAGATAGAAAACGTAGTTTCTAGCGTTAACGTAGAGGTTGGAGAAACTGCAGGGTTGGAGATTGATTTTTTGTAGAATGCGCGATTCGTTGGTAAATTGATGATTCATGATGTGGGTATGGGCATGATTAACACTGTTGGCGGAAATATGGGATTTTGGGTCTGGGGAGCCATGTTCGAAGATTATTGGGAATTGATTGTAAACGGATTTAAACTTAGCGCGGTATTTCTTGATAAGATAGTGGTATTCTTGTTGTTCAGCGGGCGATAGCTCGCTCATGGCGAGGAGGTGGCGTTTGCTGACGATGAGTAGATAGCCCTCGACGAGAGCGCCAGTGCCAGGGACGATGCGGAAGCTGGCGGTTTCTTCAATGATAGTGTTTTCTGGGAGAGAGCAGTCGAGTTTGCAAAAAACGCAGTTAGCTGACATTGTTTTTATTAATTTTAAGATAATTTTGGATTTTGGCGATATCGGGTTGATCTTTGGGCGCGTTGCGCCAGAGTTTGAACCTGAGAATGTTCTCGAGAGTCTCGACGAGATGGCCATTGAGCCAAATTGAAGATTTTTCGGGATGCTCGTCGATGAGAATCTGAACACGACCGTCTTTGATATGGTAACTGTTATATTCATCGGTGTCGGTAGGGTCAATATGATATTCAGCGGAAAGCTTTGTAAAGAGCTCGGGATCAACATAGAGATCAAGATCATTGGTGCGTTTGCGCAGGCCGTAAAGCACTAGGGCGCCGCCAGAAGCGATATAATAGCCAGTTTTTGGTAAATGTAGAGACGCGAATAAGTCGGTGAGCTGGGCTTTGTCCATAAATATATTATAGCATAGGGCAGGAGTTAGTCTTTATCGACGGGGAGATCATTGTAACGGTAACGAAGGGAAGGCTGTCGGTGGCCACGACGGCGGCTAACACGACCGTTTTTGTCGACGAGGAAGTTGCGATAGAAGAAGAATTTGGTTGTGGCAAGTTGGTAGAGCGTGGAAGTAATGGAGCCGATATTGTTACAGAAAGGCGTGGGTAAGAATGAACAGCAAAGACGAAGTGAGCGGGCGATAACACGGTTGATAGTAGTACCGCTGGCAGACCAGTTGAGCTGGAGGAAGGAGGTATAAAGATAGTAGGCAGGGCAAAGCAGGAAGTCTAGGAATTCGAACCCAAGGAAAAGTAGGGTTAGTGGAAGGTTAAGCGGATAGAACTGATAAAGTCCAAAAAACATGGCTAAACTAGAAACATATAGAACAGAAAGTAAAGCATAGGAACTGCGAAGGGATTTTTTGTAATTGAACTTTTTCTGGCTAACGTTAACTTTGGCGAGAATAGTGACTGATTCGAGCGCGTCCCATTGAGTGTCAGTAACGAGAGAGACGAAAGTAATAGCGAGGCCATATTCGGCACCGAATTCGAGCGCATTACTAAGGCCAAAAAGGAAAGTTAAAAAGCCAAAAAAGTAGCTAGCAAGACTAGAAGAATCATATTTTAGACAGTGTAAGAAATTGAGACAGAAGTGAAAACGATTACAGTTACATAGAAAAACGTAGAGCGTAAAAATACCCATGATGGCACTAGTTACAGCGACAATGGTGGTGGGGTTGCGTGTGAGGAGCGCAGTGCCGATTAAAACACCAAAATTCAGGAAGTTAAAGATAATTGAATAGCGATTCGCGCGGTTATTTTGGTTTTCGTAATAGAGTTTGTCAAGTACGAAGGTGAAAATGGTTTGAAGCGTAAGGATGACAACGGCGTAGATGGCGAAAGTATGATAAATACCGGCATCCATATTCATGAAGCTTATGAAAGAATCAATATTGAGGATGGTAAAACCATAGACAAGGATAGTAATAATACTACCTAGGACAAGTCCAGACATGACTGCATCCTTGTTCTTGTCACGAGTTTTGCTGATGTTAGCGCCAATCGAGAAAGGGGAGCGGATAATACCACAAATGTATTGTAAGGGATAAGTAATTGTGAACACGCTGATCAGGTTTTTATCAATAAGCAAGCTTAAGCAAAACCATGACAAAATTGGCGTCAAGGAAAGGAGAGCTTGGTCAAAACTAATCTTGAGCAGACGTCGCATAGATATATCAAAGGTGATATGATGAGCTATCGCAATTTAGTTTTGGTAATTGATTTGTTCCGCATTAATGATAGGCGTATGGAAGAGCTCAGTAGAGTCAAGGTTAGTGTTGGCGAGGCTGTAAGCGGTGATTTGGTGGTTTTTATAAGTTGTATAGTAGAAAGAACCAGTGCCTAAATCGTAACAATCCGAGTAAATGGTGTATTCGTAGTGACCGTCGCCGAGGTCACAGCAGCCATGTTGTTGATCGACAGAGTGAAGAATATGGAAGAATTGATTCACGCTAGATACTTCGTCGCTTTCGGAGAGGGAATTGAGTTTAGTGAAAGCAGCCTTTGCGAAACGAGACTCGGAAGAGAGGTCGCCAGGAAGGCCAATTGCGCCCATGCCACGGCTATAGACCGGTAAGTTAAGGTTCGGGGCAAGGTTGTTGACTGGAGCTTTGGCGGAGAGATGTTGGTAGTTGCTGAGCTGGAGAAGCATTTTGTCGAAGGGTGGATTATTGGTGAGAATGCCGACAGGATTATCATAAACGTTTAACCCATTGGTCATAGATTCAACGGTAATGGCTGCGCCAGTAGCGTCGGCGAAAATCCAGTGAAGGTCGGTGGCTGGGAGTTGCTCGCTGAAATTAAGGTTACGAAAGTTCATTTTTGCGAGAAGGACCTTAGCTTCGGCGACGGTAGCGCACTGACCGAGAATCCAGTTGAGAAATTCAAATTGAGCAACGTTGTCTTTGCCGTCAACATGATCATTATAGACGGCATTGCCGGAAAAATTAAGTCCAGCTCCACCAAGTCCCTTTTCGTTGATACCGTCATAGAGGAGAGGGTAGTTGTCTGCAACACAGGCGATGCCAATTATAGCATAGTGAGTGTCTAGACTATTGACTTCACGAAATTTAAAAGGGAAGTTGCGCGGAATAATAGTGACTTCCTCGTTGTAGGAAATGTCATAATCAAAGTTGCGCCCGAAATAGACGTTTTTTGTCATATAAGTAGCTGCAGTGCACATGTTGGTTTTCCTGTTTATGTTGTTGGAGTAACTATAAGTATTATAGCATAAATAAGGAAAATATCATTATATTCCTATATTCTCTAAGACAGCTATCATATTCCTCCGGGACACGCTCACGCCGGCCTGTCGTTACAGGCGGCTAGTTCGCTTCATCCGACTCCCGTTGTCGTCGGAGATTCCCGAGGAAATAGATAGCTGTCTTAGAGAGTTTAGGTATAAACACTTTCCTTATTTATTCTATCCTATTCTATCCTCCCTATGATTACTCATATGGCTAGACAACGGAGGGAACGGCCAAGGTAGGCATAGTAGGCACCATTGGGTGTGGAGTTGTTACTGAAGTATAGCCCATAAATATAGTGGTTATTGCTATTAGCAGAGCTTGACCAGTAGCTCGCTTCGTAGCCTAAATAGCCATGGTCTAAGAATTTAATGTAGGCACGATACCCGCTGCGGACGAAAGCCCGTATTCTGCTTAATTAAGTTTAAGATTGGCAGAAATAATAGAGATGAAATTAAGTTGAACTTGTATATACTATACAAGTTGCTCGGATCTCTTCGTCCGCGGCGGACACACTCATCTCTACTATGGCATAATGTATTTTAATGTAGCTTGGGGGTTTAATTGGTCCGCTACTTCCTCGGGAGTAATTAGTGCGTCACTCAGGCTTGCGGTGGCTAACAGCACGATAAATCCTTCTGATGGTGATCAAGCCGGTAGCGGAGGACGGCTTTGGGGTCTCTCCCTCCGTTGTCTAGCCATATGAGTAATCAAGGAGAGGATAAAGGTTAAGGGTGATATTGATATTTTACGAGGTCGACATGGAAATTTTTAACTTCGATACCGTCAGCTTCAAGACGGCGCTGTTGCTCTTCGGGGCCGTCGATTGCGAAGTTGGGCGCGAGCCGACCTTGGCTATTAACGACGCGAAAGCAAGGCGTGTAATCTGGATCGGGATTGTGGTGGAGAATATTACCGACGACACGGGCGAGATGAGGATTACCGAGGTGAGTAGCAATTTGACCGTAAGTAACAACTTTGCCAGAAGGAACAGATCGGAGAAAAGCGTAGACTTCTTCGGCGAGTATGGAATGATCGGACATGATTATTCGGTGTAGGGCTTGAAGTCGAAGTCAAAGCCGACGTATTTAGAAAGTTTAGTGTTGAGATGGGCTTTGATAGCACTGTCGATTTTGCGTGAGACGGTGGTGATGCGTTCGGTAGTTGGCTCTTCTTTGTCGTTGTCAGAAGGAACGGAGACGAGCGGCACGACGTAACGAATTTTTCCCTTAACGCTAGTACAATAGCAGTTTTTCTTGGCGGTGGCACCGGTATAGATGTTAGTGGCGCGCTGATATTGGCGGAAAGCTTCGCTCAGCGTACGATCTCCGCAGCTTAAAATCCAATCGATAATTTCGCGTTCGCTCATGACGAAAAGGTCATCGGAGCTGAGGTAACCACTATTAATCATGGATCTTAGGATGTCGGCTGTGAATTGGATGATGAGACGCGATTTGTCGCTGTTATAGATTGTGAATTGCGGTAAGGTAGCTTGGACAAAATCAACGCAGACGCCGACATCTTTAAACCCAAGCTCGTCGAGACCGCTTTCGTTTTTGAGAATGGTAAGATTATTGTAATATTCTTTAACTTTAGCGAGTTCAAGCGTGCCGAAGAGGAAAAGACCGTTGCTAAAAGTATATTCAAGGCGATCGGCGGCAAGCCCAGGCGCTTCGTTGTCTGCGATAGGATAGAGATGGTAGTCAGAAACTTCGCTAGCGAGAATGCCGTCGCGCTTGAGTTGGCGAGTGATAGTGCGGGAGTTACGAATGACTTCGGCAGTGTGTTCTTCGAGAGATTCTTGGCGTTCGGAATCGTTGTTCATATAATCGATTGCGTGTTTGAAAGCCGGAGAAGCAATATCATGGAAAAGACCAGCGAGAGTCTGGATTTTATCATGAGTGAAATTCCAGATAATGAGGGCAACAGCGATGCTGTGTTGGAAGACCGAATTAAAACCAGCAAGGTTATAGAGAGCATTGTAGTCGATATTAACCATGCTGACGGTGCTAAGCCGCTGCATTTCGGGGGCAGCAATGTATTTTAGAAGCCAAGAAGGGAATTCATCAGAAAGGATATTGAGGTATTCTCGTACTTCTGGCGTGAGACTCTTGAGACATTTCTTTTTACAAGTGAGGATATCGATGTTTTTATTACCGAAACCGAAGAGACCGTGAGGCTCGGGTTGAGGGAGGGGGGTTGGCGCAGTAATACTAGACGTAACTGATGTGGTAGGGAGTGGATCAGGTTCGGAGGCAGAGGCGTCTTCGGAACTATCGCTGGATGAAGTAGAGGCCTCTGGGGCGTCGTCGGGAACTGGGATGGTGGCTTTTTTGCCGGTTGGGCGGCGATAGATTTTAATCCAATCTTGATCAAGCCAGAATTTGACTTCGTTGTAGCAATTCTGTTCTTTGGAAGGCATTTTGAGGATCTGGATGTCGACTTTGCGGCCACGATTGAGATTGCCGATAACAGTGTAGGTAAGTTCGGCGATGGCACCAGGACCAATATAACCTTCAACACCATTTTTATCTTCGTTCATGAGGAAAAAGGTGTCGGTCTGGTCAAGATGTTTGTAATATTGCTGGTAGACTTTTGTCATGCGTTCGGCATATGAACTATCGCCTTGACGAATTAAACGGCCAAGCGGAAGCCCTGGGGCTGGTGGAGTTTCGGCGAGGGGGTCTTCGTTTTCGAAAATCGGGCGTGGCCAGTCAATGACCTCATAACCGCGCCCCTCAAAATAACCTCGCCAATAGAGCGCACGCTCGTAAAGTTTAGAACTACCAGAAATGACAAGCTTTCTCATAGATGAATCTCCGAACAGGTTGTGTTTTGGGGCATTAACTCTCCTCTCTCCTTTGATTAGGTATTATACGCTAAGAATAAAAATTTGACTAGACCCCTTATAAGTGTTAGCGTAATGGAGTGGCTAGGTTGGGCGTTGATGAGAATGACGGGATGGGGTATAATATGAAAAATGGTCATGACGAAAACGAAAGAAGAAAAACCGGAACGGCCGAGCTTAGCCTCGACCTGGAAAGAAGTCTCGCGTAAGCAAAAAGGCTTGATGATGGCGATGGGGGCGGTGGCGTTGATGAGTGTTGCGCTGTTGGTATTTTCTTTCACGGCGCTACGCCCGCAGAACACGGTTGTGATCGTGGGGTATGGAGATGTGTACGGCGAAATTGCGGGGATTAGCGGGGGATATCGACGCGATAGTTGGGTAAATATGTTGGCATTTCCGATTCTGGCAGTAGTATTTGGGGTTGTGCATAATCTGCTGATTCTAAGAGTATATCGACGGTACGGCAAAGATACGGCGCTGATGGTGGCGGTGGCAACGATGCTATTAATCGTGGGGACGTTCGTGATATTGCTAAGGTTGTTGGGGGAATGGTAGCAAATGAGCCAACCGGAAATTCCGCTTGGAAAGCGTAAGCCGCTGTATCGCTTTTTGGAGATTTTGCCGGGAGCGCTGAGTTATGGAGCAGTGATTTTGTTGTTTGTTTTGTCTTGGATTAGTCCGTTTCTGGGGGCATTTTATATGTTGGTGGTGATTGCAATTACGTTGGTAAAAGCGGTGGCGACGGCGTTTCGGACGATCCAAGGTTATAAAGTGATGAAGCGAGCTGAGCGGGTGGATTGGGGTAAGCGGCTCGGGGATTTGGAAAATCCGCACGATGCTTTTGAGCGATTACGAGATCGAGATGATAGCAGCTATGACTTTGCTGAGCATGTGCAAAATTTGAGGATGTTGTCGGCGGTAGAGGGGAAATCGGAGCCGAAGCCGCACAATGTTTATCATGCTGTGATCATGACGGCATATAATGAAGGGCTACCAACTTTAGTCCCGTCAATTGAGGCGGTGCGCGACACAACTTTTCCGAATGAACGAATTATTTTTGTTTTGGCTTATGAAGAACGGGGCGGGGAAGCAATGGAGCAAACGGCTCTGGAGCTAAGAAGACAGTTTCGGGGGGTGTTTGGAAAATTTATGCTCGTAAAACACCCGGATAAATTAAAGAATGAAATCGTGGGCAAAGGACCAAACCTGACTTATGCGGGGGAAAAATTGACAGAATATGTACAAAAGCAGCGGATTCCGCTGGAGAATGTAATCGTGACATCACTGGATAGTGATAACCAGGTACACCCGAAGTACCTTGACTATGTGGCGTACGAGTTCTTAGTGCGGCCAGATCGGCAGCATTATAGTTATCAGCCGGTGGCGATGTTCACAAATAATATCTGGGATGCGGCGGCGCCAATGCGGGTGATTGCGATGTCGAACTCGTTTTTTAATGTGATTTCGACGATGCGTCCACATTTGTTAAGGAATTTTGCGTCGCACTCGCAACCGCTCGCGGCGCTCGTGGGGATGAATTATTGGAGCAAACGGACGATTGTGGAAGACGGACATCAATATTGGCGATCGCTGTTTTATTTTGAGGGGAAGTATGAGGTGGTTCCGATCCGAGTGCCGATATACCAGGACGCGGTAATATCGGAAACTTTTTTTGAGACCCTGAAGGCACAGTTTATTCAGCTTCGGCGATGGGACTATGGAGCTAGCGATGTGGCGTACGTGGGGAGCTATTTGTTTTCGAAGGAGCGTAAAGTACCGTTTTGGCAGCTGTTCCCGAAGTTTTGGCGGCTGTTGGACGGGCACGTAACGCTAGCGATGATGGCGCCGATTGTGGCGTTTGGTGGCTGGGTGCCGATGCTGATGAACATGGGTTCGCGTGGGACAGTGGCGTTTAATTTGCCGAACGTGGTGGGCTGGATTCAGACAATTGCAATGATTGGGCTAATTATCACAGTAGTAATTTCTTTGCAAATGCTTCCGAAACGGCCGGAAAAATACAAAAAGCAGAAGTCATTATTGATGATCTTGCAGTGGGTATTGATGCCGGTGATTGCGATTGTTTATCAAAGTGCGGCGGCGTTTTATGCGCAGACGAGATTGATGCTGGGGAAGTATATGGAAAAATTCGACGTTACTAAGAAAGTCGTGAAAAGCTAGTAGAGTTCGTCCGCAGCGGGGTTGTTTGGGCTAGCAGGGACGATCTGAATAAGTTATGGTATGCTGGGACTTTCGGCTACTATCCTTCTTTGCGGGGTGAGGAGATTTTAGATTTGTATAGATTTGTATTTGGCAATGTTGACAATGGTACAGCCCCGACTAGCCATTATCGACGGATTGATGGTATCCTCCTCCGTTGTCTAGCCATATGAGTAATCAAGGAAAAATGAAGAAGGTTAAATAATTGAATAAAAAATTTGTTCAGAGAGGAAAGTTCTTGGTCATATATCGCAGAGGATTTATTCAAAGTAGGATTTCATCCTCCCTTGATTACTCATATGGCTAGACAACGGAGGGAGAGCGCCCAGTATTGCTCGTGGCCGGCAGATGGGATGGTAAAAACGTCTTCAAAGTTTAGGTAGTAGGTAGCATTTAACCAACCAAAAGTGCTTGCCCAGAGGAGTCCACGAAATGTCATACCGGTCATTAGTCCGTTTGGCACGCTTATATACCCGCTGCGGACGAAAGGCGGAAGCAAGAGGAAAAGCAACGTGGGGAAGCGAGAGGAAGCGGATTTTCTTTGAAAATCCTTTTCTGTGGGAGCGTCGTCTCGGAAAAGTTAGAGCAAGCTCTACTTTTCACTCGCCTCCTACCACAGACGAACCTCGCCTATGGCGTCGGTTCTTATCCTCTCTGTAGTTAAACAGATAAAAATAAGTCCCTAAGGACTTCTTTTTATCTGGCGGAAGCGAGAGGAAATTTTTCCCTCAGTGCTTCCTTGAAAATAAAAAAGAGCGAGTAAACTCGCTATTTTCATTTTATGGCGGAAGCGAGAGGATTCGAACCTCCGAGACCCTTGCGAGCCTACACGCGTTCCAGGCGTGCTCCTTAAACCACTCGGACACACTTCCGTATGGAATTATTATAGCATATTTTGTGGAATTTGGAGTTTTTGCAAAGACTTTAGTATGAATTAAGTATAATTTAGTATAATTTTCGTAACTCATTGACGAAGTAGATTACTGATAGGGCTCGAAATAAGTAATTAGACGGCTTGGATGCAAATATAAATGGCGTCACTAACTAGTATGTTGGCTAATGTGAGTAGAAAAGGTAGATAACAATTGTATTAAGTTATGATAAAATAAGGTTAAGAAGTGTGGGCGAATAAAGGTTGAGAAAAATATAGGAGGTGCCCAATGACAAAAAATAAAAAAGCGGAGAAAAATTGTAAATATATCTTTGTAACTGGCGGTGTATTATCTGGGGTTGGTAAGGGGATTACGGCGGCGTCGATTGGGGCGATTTTGAAAGCGAAGGGCTATAAGGTTTCGATTCAGAAGTGTGATCCGTATCTGAACGTTGATGCGGGGTTATTAAATCCGGTGGAACATGGAGAATGCTTCGTGACACACGATGGGAAAGAGACGGATTTGGATTTGGGGCATTATGAAAGGTTTCTTGATTTCGAAACAAATAAATATTCATCCGTATTGTCAGGTGCACTATATCGGGAATTGATTGAAAAAGAACGTAACGGCGGTTTTCATGGCAAAACAGTGCAGATGATACCACATTTTACGGACCTAGTACAGGAAAAAATTGCGATGGCGGGGCAAGGTAGCGATATTCACATTGTCGAAATTGGCGGAACGGTGGGAGATTATGAGGGTCTGAGTTTTATCGAGGCAATCCGGTTGTTTGCAAATCGCGTAGGAAGAGAGAATTGCCTTTATGTACACGTGGTGTACGTGCCGTGGATTAACACTTCAAAGGAGTTGAAGACAAAGCCGGCACAGAATGCCTTGAAGGATTTGCGGGGGTTTGGGATTATTCCGGATGTGGTGGTGTGCCGAACGGAAAAGCCAGCGCCACGCTCGATGTGTGAGAAGATTGCGGGGTTTTCGGGCATCCCGAGCGAGGCAGTTTTGAACTTGCCGGATATAGAGAGCGTGTATGACGTGCCGTTTAATGTGTTGAAGTCGGGGGTGTTGGAAATTTTGAATAAATTTGTTGGCGACGATACGGAGCCGGATATGAGCCGTTGGCAAGAGTTTTCGCGACTTAGAGGAAAAGAATGGGCGAAGACAGTGAAAGTTGGCCTAGTCGCGAAATACGTCGGGAATGAGGATGCATATATCTGCGTGACAGAGGCGTTAAAGGCGGCAGCAGCGTGGAATAAGGTGAATCTGGAGATTGAGTGGATTAACGCGGAAGAGGCGACGGACAAGGATTTTGCGGCGGTAGATGGGCTGGTGGTGCCGGGTGGATTTGGTGCACGTGGAGCAGAAGGAAAGATCCGAGCAGCAATGTATGCGCTAGAGCATGATAAACCCTATCTTGGGTTGTGCCTGGGGATGCAGATGGCTTGTGTGGCGGCGGCGCGTCGGGGTGGTATAAAAGCGGCGAATTCAGAAGAGTTTGGAGCCGGGGAGGGGGAGAATGTAGTATATATTATGGACGAGCAACGTGGGAAGGAGTCGACTGGCGGTACGATGCGATTGGGGGATTGCGCAGCAAAACTAGTAAAGGGGAGTAGGACGGCAAAGATCTACGGAGAAGAAAAAGTGGTCGAGCGGCATCGCCACCGCTACGAGGTAAATCAGGAGTTTTTGCCAGAGATCGAGAAGGGCGGATTGGTAGTTGCGGGGACTTCTCCAGATGGAAAGCTAGTGGAATTTGTTGAAGCGCCAGGAGCGAAGTTCTTTGTGGCAACACAGGCGCACCCAGAGCTTAAGTCGCGGCCGCTAAATGTGCACCCATTGTTCCTCGAGTTTGTGAAAAGCTTAAAATAGGACTCGGGCGGGGAGAATTGTCTCTATGTGCCTAGATATGATATAATTATTGTAATTATATCGATTAAGCTGGGAGAGCAAGAGATAATGAAGAAGTTGGGAAACTGGTTGTGGGGAATTGTGCTAATTGCGCTAGGTGTGATTTGGGGGATCAATGCACTAGGGATTGCACACATAGATATCTTTTTCCCGGGCTGGTGGACACTGTTCATTATCGTGCCTTGTACGATTGGACTGATTACAGACGAACATAAGTGGGGTAACTTCATTGGGTTATTGATCGGGGTATGCTTCTTGCTAGGTTGTCTAGATGTGCTAGAGTTTGATATGGTTTGGAAATTATTCTTCCCAGTGATTTTGGTGTTGATTGGTTTGTCGCTGATTTTTAAGAATACGTTTAAAAACCAGGCTGCCAAAAAAATTAAAGAGCTGAATCGGGATAAAACCGACGACGAGGCGGAAGAATATTGGGCGACCTTTGGTGAGCAGGATGTAGATTTTGACGGGAAAGAGTTCAAAGGTTGCAAGATTGACGCGGTGTTTGGCGGGGCAGATTTGGATTTGCGTGGAGCAGAGCTAAAAGGCGACGTAGTGGTAAAAGCCTCAAGTATTTTTGGCGGAATTGTGATCTACACGCCAGAGAATGTAAATGTCGAGATAGTTTCGACGTCAATTTTTGGTGGCGTGTCAGATAACCGTAAAAACGCTGGTCGCAAGAAAAAGATGAAAGACGAAGAGAAAAAGACGACAAAGAAAGCTGATAATGCGGGTAAGACAATCTATATTGATGCAACTTGCGTCTTTGGCGGAGTGGAGGTGCGATGAGAAGCGCCCAGAAGGTAATTAAATACTTTGCATTAGCACTCGCGGCGATATTAATTTTCGCGATTACTTCGGGAATTATTAGTATAATTTCGTTGGCTGGGTTCGTGACATGGGGCGGGGATGCGCCGGCGGGAGATACGAGTATAATCTGGACAGGGGAAGACAAAGAGAACGCATTACAACAGTTGGAAATTAGTGCGGGGGCAACGAACGTGCGAATTGTCGAGGTAGAAAAGGCAGACAAACCGGTACGGATCGAGAGTAATAGCGATTATATCGAGAGCTGGCAGGATGGCAGCACGCTAAAGGTGATCGAGAAGTCGCATACGCATTGGCCGTGGAGCGAAAGGTCGGAAGTAGTAGTTTACGTCAGGGCAGGAGTGAAGTTTGATAAAGTTGATTTAACGATGAAGGCGGGGACCTTAAACATTGAGAAGCTGGTTGCGGAAGAGGTGGAATTGGAACTTGGCGCGGGGAAAACTTATATTGGCGAATTGAGGACGACGAGGCGTACGAGGATTGATGGCGGCGCAGGAGTGGTCGAAGTGAGGGGTGGAGAGCTAAGGGACTTAGATTTGGAATTAGGCGCCGGCAGGACGGAAATTAGGGCGAGGATCTTGGGGGGCGGCAGGGTTGATACCGGAGTAGGAAGGCTGGAACTAGAGCTGTTAGGGGAAGAGAAAGATTATAAGCTGACGATTGACAAAGGTCTAGGTTCGGTGACGCTGAATGGTAGGAAGCTTGAAGATGGGGGAATTTACGGACAGGGTGAGAATTTATTAAAAATAGAATCAGGAGTTGGGGCGGTCGAGATAAAGACGGCCACAAATTAGGAAAATGGACAAATTAGAAGAAGTTTTGAGCGGCGCAATCGCGGCGCTGTATGATGTAGAGATGAAGCCGGAGATTACGGAAGCACCGGCGGAGACGGGGGCGGACTATGCGACAAACGTAGCAATGAAGCTAGCAAAAGTGGCACATAAAGCACCGATGCAAATAGCCGAAGAGCTAAAGGCAGAAGTAGAGAAGGGGGAGACGAAATGGACGATGAGTGTGGCGGCGCCAGGGTTCCTTAATATTCGGATGGACGACGAATATTTTGCGGAGGGGGCGAAGGCTTTGGCCGGAGAAGTGGCGCTCGGGATTAAAAATTATGCCGAAAAGATGGTGATTACGGAGTTTTCTGACCCGAATCCGTTTAAGGTTCTGCACGTAGGGCACCTCTATACGTCGGTGGTTGGGGACGGGATTTCCCGCTTGTTGGAGCTCGCGGGGGCGAAGGTGGTACGGGCGAATTTTGGTGGAGATGTAGGGCTGCATGTAGCGAAGACTATGTATGCGCTGGAAAAGAAAGATTGTGCTTTAGACGAGTTAAAGATTGAGGACATCGCGAAGTGTTACGTTGAAGGTACT
This sequence comes from uncultured Candidatus Saccharibacteria bacterium, assembly GCA_964404945.1. Classification (GTDB taxonomy): domain Bacteria; phylum Patescibacteriota; class Saccharimonadia; order Saccharimonadales; family Saccharimonadaceae; genus Nanosyncoccus. Next base: position 13,460 of record CAYOLY010000008.1, read on the forward strand.
CGGGCTTACGAAGAGGACGAAGCGGCAAAGGTAGAGATTACGGCGCTGAATAAGGAAATCTATCGAATTAACGCAGAGGATGATCATGAGGGAGCGTTGGCGCAGCTATATTGGCGGGGGAGAGAGCTAAGTTATGAATATTTTGAGGACTTTTATGCAAAAATTGGTGTAAAGTTTGATAAATATTATCCAGAGTCGATGGTGGCAGGGAGAGGTTTAGAAGAAGTACGTGAGCACATTGGGCCGGTATATGAGGAGAGCGAAGGGGCAGTGATTTTCCGAGGTGAGAAGATGGGCCTACACACGCGAGTGTTTATTAACCGAGAAGGTGTGCCAACTTATGAGGCAAAGGACGTTGGGCTAATCTTTACGAAGTGGGATGATTGGCATTTTGATGAGTCAATTGTAGTGACGGGGAACGAGCAGACGGAATATATGAAAGTCGTGCTCGCGAGCGTGAATGAATATGCGCCGGAGCTAGTGGAACGGACGCGACACCTGACGCATGGATTAGTAAAGTTGCCAGGTAATGTAAAGATGTCGTCGCGAAAAGGTAACTTCTTGAAGGCGATTGATGTATTAGAGATGATCCGCGAGATGCTGGGTGGTGAGAAGGCGGACGAGCGAGTAGTTCTAGCGGCGATTAAATACGCTTTCTTGAAGTACAAGATGGGTGGAGATATTGTGTTTGATCCGCAAGAATCAGTTTCGACGAATGGGAATTCGGGAGTGTATCTCCTATATTCGGCGGTGCGTGCAAAAAAGATTTTGGCAAAAGCGGGTGCTGGCGGAGATAAGAGCGGGGAGATTAGTATCTATGAACGAAATTTGGATAAGAAATTAACTGGTTATCGCGAAGTGATAGCCGAGGCAGTGGCGGAGAAGGCACCCTATAAAGTTTGTAACTATTTGTATGAATTGGCGCAGGAGTTCTCGCGGTTTTATGAGAATGTAAAAGTGGCCGGGAGTGAACGTGAAGGGGAACTCATGCAGGTTGTGCGGGCATATCTCAATGTGATGGAACATGGGTTGGGGCTTCTAGGGATAGAAATCCCAGACGAGATGTAAAAGCTTGTTCTCTGGGCGATCTGCTTTGTTGAAAGCTCCAGTACGCAGGGGCAGGGCGCTAAGCCCAGCCCCTTTGCGTGCTTCGCTTCCTCCTCGCATCTCATCCCAGATAACTTCGCTTTTGGGTAGTCTGCGTTCTGCACTGTCTCCTAGCAATAGCCTCAAACTAGCATCGTCCTAGTATTGCATATTGCATGATACTATTTTTGTGCGTTTACTCTTCATCCTCCCTTGATTACTCATATGGCTAGACAACGGAGGGAAAAGGGCCAGAGGCGTGCATGATGGAATGAACACGTAGATTCGAGGCCGCCTGTGTCGGTTCCGTACGCTTCGTAAAACGAATTATCGGTGGATTTTGACCAATATAGCACACGTCCGCCTTCGTCAAATAGCTCACCATACACTACATTAACATACCCGCTGCGGACGAAGAAAAATCAGGTTTCGTCCGCAGCGGAGCAATTCACCCAAAACTTAGCGATAAAGGGGGTACGGTAAATTTTCTCGGGCTTCATCACAATGGGTGGGCTAGTTTTGCCAATGATTCTTTGAGAACTAATGATCTGTATTTTAACAATGTTAGCACACAACCATCGGATTTATGGTATCGTGAGTATGGCTTCTCCCTCCGTTGTCTAGCCATAGAGTAATACAAGGAGAGGATGAAGAAGGTGATGAGGTTTATTTTGCGAAGCTTATGAGATGACATTTTTGTAAGCCGAGAGACGTCGACAGTATGGTAGCTTTAAGGTATAATACAGGTATGAAAAAGGCGAATTTATTGTGGATTGATTTGGAGATGACGGGGCTGGATCCAGAGAAAGATCGGATTTTGGAGTTGGCAGCGATCGCGACGGATTGGAGTTTGGAGATGGTAGAGACGAAGGCTGGTGAGAAAGCGGAATTGACGGCGGTGGTGAAAGTACCAGAGGAGCTGATGAAGAGACGGATGGTAGGAGAATTCTGGGAGAAAAATGCGGAAAGCCGGGACGGGCTAATTAAGCAAAATGCAACTGGTAAGAGTGCTGAGGAAGTTGAAGATGAACTGCTGAAATTCATTGATAAATATTTTGGCAGTGAAGTGATTCTAGCAGGGAATTCGATCCATCAAGACCGGAAGTTTATTGACCGGGAATGGCCGCGGGTAGCGGAGCGGTTGCATTATCGGATGCTAGATGTGAGTGCCTGGAAAGTGGTATTTGAGGGGAAGTGGGGAAAGAAGTTCATGAAGAAGGAGAATCATCGGGCGTTGGATGATATTTTGGGGAGTATCGATGAGCTTAAATGGTATTTAAGTATGGTAAAGGAACAGAAATGATAAACGTGGCGAAGATTAGCGGGATTGGCGAGTGGACAACAAAAGAGCGTAAAGATGAACATGAGACAGATGTTTTATACCTAGCGCCAAATGAGAAGGTTTTTCTCGTGGTGCGGCCGAAGACGATTGAGGCGCGGTGTGACGGAAAGTTGGGGCGAAAGCTACGTGAAGATTATGAAACCGTGATGGAAAGTCGTTACTTTGGGCGAGGCGGGGTAGAAATTGTGCCGAGCGGGCAATTAGAAGAGGCGGAGTTAGAAGATTTGGTGCGGTTAAGCTATAATATGACACTGGCGGAGGAATAACACATGAGAATTAAGAAAAAGGAATTACCGAATAGCGGTTTGATTGCGGCAGCGTTGGCGGTTTTTTTGGTGACATCGTTTGCGGCAATTATTGTAAACAGCACTTTGCTGGGGCATGGGTTCCATTTGGAATATTCGATCAGTAAGTATGTCGGATTAGAAACCTGGAGTGCGGTATTGTTTACGATCGGAAATTTTTTCGTGGCAGCCTTGTTTGGAAAATATCTTTGGAAACTGGGCGAGGCTTGGGGAATGCCGAGGTTGTTTTATTATTTAATTATTGTGATGGTAGTGGGACTTCTGACTTTGTCTTTCTGCCCGTCGGGCTACTTTGACTTTGATGGGAAGAAAAATTTAATCACTTGGCTGCATGAAATTTCTTCGCGAACGATGTTTGTAGCGATGATGGCGGAGGCGGCGCTGATCGCACTCTGGAAGAAAGCTAGTCGTTTGGCGCATGCGCTGTGCGTGGCATACGTGGTTTATGCGTTTATTTGCATTATTGGGTATTTTACGAAGGGTGAGTGGTTTTTGCCGTTGATGATGATTTATGAAACAATGTATTTGGCGGCGTTCATGATTATGCTAGCATTTTGCGGAATGAGAGACGCTGAAGAGATCCCAAGGGCAGGGAATTAAGCGGATTTTTTCTGATCAGCTTTAGCTTTTGCGTCGGCTTCGGCTTTAACGTTAGCTTCGGCTTGGGCTTTGGCGGTGGCTTCGATGTGTTTTTGTTCAGTTTTGGCAGCTTCGGCGTCTTTAGCACGGTTTAGCTTGTTCATGGCGCGGACAATAACGAAGATCGTGAAAGCAATAATAAGGAAGTTAACGACGTTTTGGAGGAAGTTGCCATAGGCAATGTGGGCAACAGTATCGGCACCAAAAATGTTAGGCACGTCGATCGCGAGCGTGGAAAAATCGAGACCACCGGCGAGAAGACTGGTGATTGGCATGATGATGTCGTCGACGAGGGATTTTACGATAGCGGTAAAGGCGCCACCAACAGCAACGCCGATGGCGAGATCGATAACACTACCACGATTGATGAACTCGCGGAATTCTTTGAAGAAGGAACTATTTTTGAATTTTTGAAGGATGGATTTGCTCATAAGATATATTATAACATAAATAAGGCAAAGATAAATAAATCTACACAAAACCAGTAATAAGGACTTAGGCTATCTCTCAATCGAAGGTGGAACTTTTCTCATAGACTCGCTTACGCTCCCTAAATCGAAAAGATTCCAGCCTCAGGAGTCAAGCTTCACGATCTCTAGCTAGCCTAAGTCCTTATTACTCCTCTCCAAGCTAGTTTATTTATCTTTTTCCTATCCTTCTTTCTCCCTATGATTACTCATATAGCTAGACAACGGAGGGAGAAGGCAAAGCTGCGTACGTTGCTATCAGTTGGTCGCATTAGGATGGCTCGAACTACAGAAAAATAATGTGCCCTAGAATTTTCTTGGTCAGATTGGCCAGAATATATAAAAATATCGCTTCCGGGCCATTGTGCCCACTGCTCAGCGCTACCGCCCAGGTGCCCGCTGCGGACGGTTTTTGTTTAATTAAACTTGAATTTAATATGATTTACAGAGGCTAACTCGAGTTGAACTTGTATAGTATATACAAGTTCGTCCGCAGCGGAGCTCCAAACAAAGATTACAGCTCTGTATGGCAACCAGGAGAACATATTTATGCTTGGTCAGGCCATGCGCTAGATACGATAACTGGTGCTTATTTCATTACGGCAAATGCTGGCAATATAGACTCTAACCATTGGCATAATCGATATTATGGTTTCTCCCTCCGTTGTCTAGCCATAGAGTAATCAAGGGAAGATGAAGAAGGTGAGGTTAGTCACCGGGGTTAGAATATTCTTGAAAACTTTGCTCAATGACGGCGAGGTTACTGATGTAATTACCAAGGATGGCACTAAGAGCCTCGTCGTCATTACGCGAGGAGAGTTGGCTAATCATAGAAAGTAGTAGGGAGACTTGGAGATGGACCTGGGTGGTGTAGGTGCGGTCAAGAATGCCATTGAGTTTGGCGTTTTCGAGAGAAAGGTTGAGGGCATTTATATTCTCGGCTTCTTCGGCGGTGATTTGCTCGTTGGGTTGGAGAGCGTTTTTGCTAGAATCGGTGCTGGAAATATAAGCAGAAAGCTGGCTAGAAGCACTAGCAAGTATACCAGAAAGGGAAATACCAATAGCGCGAAGTTTGGAGGATTTGAGGGATTTGTTATAAGATGTGAGGGTGCTGTCGAGGTTAGTCGTGCGGACGTAAAGTTGCTTAACAAGGTCGCTCGATTTGGTGGATTTATTGCCCAGCATAGATCCAAAACTAAGGATAAGGATGAAGAGCACTAAACCGCCAAGAATGACTTTAAGGATGAGGGAATTAGAAGCTCCAGAGGTGCGTTTTGTTGGACGGTTTGACTGGGCAATGTGGTTAAGATATTCGAGGTTATCCATAAGAATATTATAGCATAAATAAGGAAAATATCATTATAATCTTTATATCTATGCTAACTAGCTTTAGGGTTATCTCCCAATCGAAGGTGAGCCTCTCTGAATCGAACCTGCTAACGCAGGCCGTGATTCAGACTCGGCTCAGCCTCAGAAGTCAAGCTTCACGATTTCGATCTAACCCTAAAGCTAGTTAGTTTAGATATGTCTAATTCTAGATATTTTCCTTATTTATACTATTCCTTTCTTTTTGCTTTTTCTTCATTTTCTTCTTGATTACTCTATGGTTAGACAACGGAGGGAGAGACCAAAGTCCCAATGCGACCACCATGCTTCAATAGTGTAGTCTCCGGGAACAAGCGTAGCTGGGATAGATCTAGTATACGATGACCAATAGTAACCTTGGTTACCTAACCTGTACATTGCCAATATGACATTATCGCGCGAGCCATTGCTCATGAATCCGCTGCGGACGAAGAATGTTTTCTCGGACACTAAAGAGGTTCTAAATGAAGTTCATAAAAGGAAAGGCCCCACGCTGGCGTGGGGCCGGAATTCCCGCTAGGACAAAATAATTTGGTTTTAGGTAAAACCGGCAAGTTGGGGGTTAGTCGAATTCGACAAATTCTGCTTGGTCGCCTTTCATGAACCAGGTGAATTCGCCGGTGGTGGGGTAGTTGGTAAAACCGGGGCTGGTGTAGCTTTTCCAGGAAGAAGCGACGTGGCGAGGTGTCCAGTATTCGCTGTCACCCAGAACCAAGTAGCGATTAGCGCTATCGTCATATTCACCGTAGAAAGATGATGTCAGCTTCATGTAGGCAATACCGTCAGATCTGGTGACGACGATGTAGGGACCACCGTATCCGGCGTCAATGACGTCATCAAGGATTTTCTCGGTCTCAATGACGGACGCTTTGCGCGAGAAGCGGTAGAGCGTACCGTTTTCGAGGGCGAGGCCGTGCAGGTCGTTATAGATGCCGGGCTCGCGTTCTACCCAAACGAGGTTATAGAGGAGACCGACGGTACCATCATTGCGCAACTCGATGAGCTGGTGGCGGGCATGGGTTTCGTGCTCGTTGATGATGCAGATTGTGGGCTCGTCTTCGCCGAGACAGCTGATGTCGATCAACTCGTCACCGTAATAGAAGAAAATATCGTTCCAGGTTTGGAGGAGTTCTTTGTCACGATATTGGACGATGAGGCCTTCGTTGGTGAAGCAGATAAAAGTGCTGTTGGTTTTGTAAAACTGATAGATTTTGTACTCGTAAGAGTGTTTTTCGCCGAGAGCATCGAGCGGCAGATCAGGGTACTCGGCGGCGATGAGCTCATTTTCTTCATGAAGGGAAAGTTTGGGCGGCTCTTCGGGGGTAGGGTTATTGGTGGTAGGGCTTTGAAGAGACGTGGCTTTTGATGAAATAGAAACAGTAGCTTTGGGGGACGAGGTGGAGAGGTGGTCGGAGGCGTCAAGGGTGGCTTCATCGGAGACTGTGGTAGGTGCGGACGGGGCCTGCTGGGGAGCAGCACTCGGATTTGAGGCGGCGTCGACCGGTAGCAGCGTCAAACGTCCGATAGCAAAGGAAACGATACAGAGAGCGAGGATGATCACAAAGAACTTGATTTTACGCATAATTCCTCCTGTAATTTTAGTCCTATGGGGTATGAAAAGGTTCAAAATACCGTCGAGAGCCCCAGTGGACGGCATATCTTTCCATTATAGCACAGATGTTCATTTTTGTCAATAGGATGGAAGGGTTTTAGGGACTAGGGGTGTGATATAATGTGAGTATGGATGACGCGAAAGAGGAGATTCGAGCGCGGTTGCCGGTGGAGGACGTGGTTGGGCAATATATTGAGCTGAAGCGGGCAGGGCGAACGCTAAAGGGCCGATCGCCTTGGGGCGTGGATAAAACGCCGAGCTTTATGGTGTCGCCAGAAAAGGGAATTTGGCATGATTTTTCGGCAAATAAAGGGGGAGATATTTTCGCGTTCATAATGGAGGTGGAGGGGATCTCTTTTCGGGAGGCGCTTGAGAAGTTGGCGGCACAGGCGGGGGTGGAGTTGAAAAAGTACAGCGGTAGCGATAGACAAGTGGCCGAGCGTAAGAAACGGATGCAGGAATTGTTGGAGCTGACCTGTAAGTATTATCAGTTTTGTTTGACGAAAAGCAAGAAAGTTTGCCAGTATGTTTTCGAAAAACGGGCGATGCTAAAAGGGACGGTAAAAGAATTCCGGATTGGGTATGCGCCGGCGGAGGGGAAAGCGTTGGTAAAGTTCTTGACGAGCCGAGGATATAAAGTGCCAGAAATGGAGGCGGCGGGGGTGTTGAATCGGTTCGGCGGAGATCTTTTTCGGGGGCGAATGATGGTGCCATTTATCGACACGAATGGGGTGATTGGATTTACGGCGCGAATCTTGGACCAAGGGGAACCGAAATATCTTAATACGCCAGAGACGTTGCTGTTTAATAAAAGTCGGTTTGTGTTCGGGCTGGCGCAGGCGAAAGAGGCGATTCGGCAGCATAATTTTGTGGTGATCGTAGAGGGTAATATGGATGTAATATCGTCGCATCAAGCCGGAGTGCGGGAGGCGGTGGCGACGAGCGGGACAGCGATGACGGAATTACATCTAAAGAGCTTGTCGCGTTTGACGCCGGATGTGCGGTTGGCGTATGATGGCGATGCGGCGGGGGTGAAAGCGACGGAGCGAGCGATCATGATGGCGGGGGATTTGGGGGTGAATTTGAGTGTGATTTCAGATTATCACGGGGCGAAGGATCCGGATGAACTGATTCAAAAGGACCCGAAATTATGGCAAGATGCAGTACAAAATTATCGGCCAGCGGTGGATTGGCTGCTGGACAAATATGAGGAAAATTTGGATTTGTCGTCGGCCTTAGGGAAGAAAGAGTATTCGGATGTGGCGATGAAATTGTTGAAATATGTGAGTGATGCGGTAGAGCGAAAGCACTATGAACAATTAGTGGCGCGGAAATTGGATTGCACAGTGGAGGATCTGCGGGCAAAAAAAATAAGCGAAGGTGCACCGAAGCGATACAAAAAAGTCGAGGCAGAAGGTGGCACGGACGTCGTGCAAGGTGTTAAAGATAACTTGCAAGCGATTGTAATATACGGCGGAGTGACGAACGTGAAGGGGGTGGAGCTACCGGAAGATGAGACAAAACTGGCGGAGCTCGAGATGGTGTTTGAGGCGAGATATAAAGGTTGGGGGCAGGCGCAGCTGGAAAAAGAAGCGAGTGCGTTGTTGGCGAGGTATAAGGTGGAGCTGGGGAAGCAGGAAGTTGAACAGTTGAATATAGAGCTGGCCAAGGCAGAGGAAGCGGGGGATGAGGATCGGCAAGCCGAGATTCTCAGGAAAATTATGGTATTGATGAAGAAATAAGGAAAAGATAAATAAATAACTTATACTCTAAAGCATAGCCCGTTTATTTATCTTTTCACCCTCCCTATGATTACTCATATGGCTAGACAACGGAGAGAGAAGCCGTAACATCCGGAGGCTGATTCTCGCGAAGGATCCACTATGCTCTTACTGTAAATGCCGAGAAATTTGGCAACGTAAAGCCGAACGGTTCTATCTGTCCATACATAGCTATTTGCGCTAGCATTCATAATGCTATTATTTCCCCATGTCCAAGTGCTCGTGCCTCCGCTGCGGACGAAACCTGGGTTAATAAGCTAAAATTTACAAAAATAACAGATGTAAGATTAAGTTGAACTTGTACAGCGTATACAAGTTCGTCCGCAGCGGACACCCGAGCCAATCGGAAAATTGGTATGGGAATTCTCTCTGGTTCGGTGGAGGCGGTGGGTTCAGCTGGGCTAAAAGTGTACCAGGTTTGGTGTATGAAGGTATATATTTAACTATCTCCGATGAGATTGTCCCTACATTTTTAGGGCCGCGTTTCTGGGGCAAGCCCCTCCGTTGTCTAGCCATATAAGTAATCAAGAGGAGGACTAAGAAGATTAAGGTGATCATTTACTATAAAAACAAAGTTGACATAGACGGGACGAGGCGGTAGAATAAGGATAAGGTTTAAAAAATAAAAACAAAAAGGTCATGTATGAAGAATTTTAAAGAACATAAGGGACAAATTTTGGCGGCGTTGGCTTTGGGCTTGGCGCTGGGTTTGGCGATGCCGGGTGCAGCTTTTGCTACGGACGGTATGCCAGAAGAGGCTGGTGAACCGGCGGCGATGAACGTTGAGGCTACGGAAGATGGCACGGATGGATCGACTGAGGAAGCTGACGGTGAGGCGACGGAGCTTTCGGAAGGGGCTTCGACGGGTGCTGGCGCGAACGAAGGCGAAGAAGCAGTTTCTCAGGATGTGGCGGAAAACTTAGTCGAGTTAAATGATCGGATCAAGACGCGAGAGAGCTTTGCAGATTATCGTAAAGCTGTCGCGATGGTGAAGAACGCATCGGTCCTCGAAGGTATGAATATGAAGGTCGAGGAATTGGCCGCGATTGACCCAAGTTTTAAGTGGGACGAACTTTCGCAGGCCGAAAAAGATGCTTTCCAAGGGAAGACTTTGCTTGAGCTGATTGAGGCAGTAAAAGCCGATCCAAACTACACTGATAATGCTATGATACAGGAGCTAGTAGCGAAGATTGATGAGGGGGTTGAAGAGCTAGCGAATAATTTGCGGACGCAGGTGAAGGAACTCTTTCCGGCAATGCCAGGGGTGGATGATATGTCGATGACGCAGCTGGTGGGAGCGGCAAAGACTTATCCGGGTTTTGAAAAGTACCAAAAACTAGCAGCAGCGATGACGACGCTTGATGAAGCAAGTAGTAAGCTGGCCGATGACGCTGTCTTGACGGAGGCGATGGTAAAAGCGGCCTACGGGGACAATGAAGGCGAGATGATGAAAGGTTACAATGCGATTGCTCTAGCGGCGCTAGCAATTGACGACACGGTAATGGAAGGTTTGATGTCTTATGAGCTTCCAGAGACAAGTGTGCCGGGTAATGATAAGCCGACAACTCCAGATACGGGCGCTCTGGACGCGGCGGACGTGAGCGCGTTAGATATGACCTTACTGGTGACAATTGCGGCTGGTAGCTTAGCGACGTTGGGCGGGGCGGCTTTGGTAGCGAAGTTGTACCTCTGCCATAAATTCTAGGTTAAGAAATAAAAGCCCTGAGGTTCGGTCTTGGGGCTTTGGGCTTTCTGGAGTTTGCGCCGGAAAGGCCTTGATTTATATCGACGTATAGAGTATGATATTATTCAATGGATAATGATGAAGAAATCTTGAACGGGGGCGGACTGTTTGATCCGGGGGAGCCGGGTGCGGACGATTTAGCTTCAGAAGACGAGCTTTCGGATGAAGAGCTCGCGATTACGGCGGATAACGTTGACGCTTTTGCGGACGACTCGGTGCGGATGTATCTGCGTGAGATTGGTAAAATCCCGCTACTTAGTCAAGAAGAAGAGCTAGAACTAGCGAATCGTGCGATGGCGGGGGACAAGAAAGCCAAGGATAAGCTAGCCGAAGCAAATATGCGGCTGGTGGTTTCGATTGCAAAGCGGTACGGTGGGCGTGGATTGGACTTTTTGGATTTGATCCAAGAGGGGAATACAGGACTTTTGCGCGCAGTAGAAAAGTTTGATCCGGGTAAGGGTTTTAAGTTTTCGACGTATGCGACATGGTGGATTCGCCAGGCGATTACGCGGGCGATTGCTGATCAGGCACGAACGATTCGTATTCCGGTACACATGGTGGAAACGATCAATAAGGTGCTTAGGACGACGCGGCGCTTGACGCAAGATCTAAATCGTGAGCCGACTAATCAAGAGATTGCCGAAGCGATGGGGATGGAAGTCGACAAGATTGAATACGTAATGCGAATTAAGCAAGATATCGCATCGCTAGATGCGAGCGTAGGCCGTGATGGCGATGATGAGGAATCGGTGTTGGGCGACTTCGTGGAGGATTCGGAGCGCGATTCGCCGGAAGATGCGACGGCAAACCAAATCTTGAAAGAACAGATTGCAGAGATTTTGACGACTTTGAGCGAGCGTGAGCAGAAAATTATCCGCTTGAGGTTTGGAATTGGCGGAGGGAGGCCACATACGCTAGAAGAGGTGGGGAATGAATTTTCGGTGACGAGGGAGCGGATTCGCCAGATTGAAGCGAAGGCGCTTTCGAAGTTGCGCAAGCATAAGCAGACAAAAAAGTTGCACGGCTATTTGAGATAGGAGAGAGTGATGTTCGGGTTAGGAGTGACGGTATGGCGGGTGATGGCAGAGGTAAGCACTAGTATTTTGCCGCCGAATATGTGTATTAAGGAATTGTTGTTTTTGATCCTGAAAATCTTAGTCTATGGTCTTGGCGCAGCCGCAACGGTAGGAGTAGTGGTTGCGGGGATTCAGTACATGACCGCACGCGATAATGAATCACAAGTAGCGGCGGCGAAACAGCGCTTGCTGAATATAGTGATTGGCCTAGTGGCCTGGGCGGTAATGTGGACAGTGATGAACTGGTTAATCCCAGGCGGAATGACGTTGGATATGAATCAAGGCCACGATGCTTTGTGCGCCGATAGTGGAGCTATGGTGGAAGGCGAAGGTGCGTCGTCTATTTGTCGTTTATAGTGCTTCTTCATCACACGCAAGAGCGGTGACGGAGAGGGTGTTTGAACCATTGCGAGGCCTGAAAGGCTGGATGGTGGGGAAGTTTGAAGTCAAAGCGCCGACGGTTGACGAGAACGCAAGAGAGTTAGCGAAGCTGCTGAGCGATGGAGATCTGGTGATTTCTGCGGGAGGGGATGGTACGGCGGCGATCGCGACGAATGGTGCGGCGCTATCGGGCAAGGATGTGGCGCTCGGCGTACTTGGTTTTGGCAACTTCAATGATATGGCGCGAATGTTGGGTGAAAAGGATGTTATGGAGATCGTGCAGAAGTTTGAGGCCGGAGAGACGAAGGAAATTTATCCATTGGAAGTGCTAATCGATGGAGTACACTGGCGTTATGTGCCGTGCTATGTGACGTTTGGGTTGTTTGCGGAGTCGACAGAGATTTTTGACGAGACGAAAGTGCGAAAAAAACTGCAGTCAGGTAAGAAAACGCCAGTTTTTTCGTGGTGGACGTTAGCGAAATGGTATTTTAAGAACCGAAAGAGCCGGACTTTTCTACCGGAATTTCGGTTAAACGGGGAGAAGATGCCGACAACCGTGACGGATTATGTCGCAGTGAACGGGACAAGTATGGCGGGGGTGATGCGTGGGGGGGATTGGTATTTGAGTGCAAAGGAGTTCGGGCGAGCAACGGGGCAACTGAGAAGTTTTTGGCGACTGTTTAAGCTGATGGCGCGGAGCATTCTAAAACAGGTTCCGGTGGTAGTGGTGGAGAAGGATGTTCTGGAGTTTGAAACTCCGAGTGCGCTTGAAGTGCAGGCGGAGGGCGAGTATCAGCGGTTGACTGGCGTGTCGAGGATTGAAGTACGAAAAACAGGGCAAGCGATAAAGGTAGTGAAGGCGTGATGAACGAAAACGACGTGGCGTTAGAGCTACTAAAACAATTGCAGGCGAGTTTTGCGAGCGAAACATCCGAGAAATGGCGAGTGGAGTTAGAGGAATATCCGCTGATTTTAAAGCAGATTTTGGCGGACTGGACAGCGAAAGCGGCGAAGAATAAAAATTTTGTTCGGGTGGCGGGGCAATCGGGTTCCGGGAAGACAACACAGTTGGTGCCAGCGGTAGAGGCGTGGTTTGGCGAAAGAAGACCGATTTTGGTGGCTGCGAGCAAAGTTGTAGAGTATCATCCGTATCGGAAGGAAATCGTGCAAGAATATGGCGAGGAAGGGCTGAGGCGGGAAACGGATAGCTTTGCTGCGGCGATGATGTTCTTGGTACTTAGGGCGCTGCTCACGGAAGGGTATGATATTATTCTAGATTTGGCGTTAGTGGAGCCGAAGTTGGAGCAGATTTTGATTAGTTGGTTGAAGGAGAATAGCTATAATTTCTGGATGACGATGATGGCGGTGTCGCCGAAGTTAAGTCAGAAATGGTTAGAAGGGCGAAGCTGGCGACATTCGGAGGTAACGGAAGAGAGGTTCTTGGCGGCGACCGAAGGGGCCTTGGAGCTTTATGCGGGGGCTTTTCCTGAGGTTCGGATGGTGATATGGTCGGCATGGGGAATGGAGCCGATTTATGATGGCCCGATGAGTAGTGTGGCGGGGGTTTGGCGAGAGGCTATTAACGGGGGTGAGGCGCTAGAAGGAATGGACGCGAAGGAATTGGCACAGAAGAAAGTGGAGTATTTCCAGAAGGAAGCGAACTAAAAGTTAATCTTAGAGAGAATATCTTTGAGATGGGCATAGAGGTTGTCGAGGGAACGGTCGTTTAAGAGGTAATAGTCGGCCATGGCGATCGGCCCGCCTTTTTGGAGGCGTTCGATTTCGCTGAGGTCACGATCGCGGATTTCGGAAGCATTGAAGGGGCGTTCGGGGCGATGCGCGAGGCGCTCGTAGCGAAGACTTTTGGGAATAACGACCGCAATAGACGTAAGCATACCTGGAAATTCGTGCTTGAAAAGTTTATACTCAGTCCAAGAATAGAGACCATCAAGAACAATGCGTTTTTGGCCGGCAGAGATAAGATCTTTGGTCTCGGCAACAGCCTGGCGACCGACCCAGTCATCACCTTCGGTATTGCGGATCATTTCGCGGAACTCACCCTGGGATTCCGGAGTGATCTCGATGCCGCGCTTTTCCATTTCTTTATAAAGCATACCGCCAAAGTAGACTTTGGGGACGCCGCGTTTGGTGAGATAGTCGACGACGGAGGATTTACCGCTGCCGCTCATGCCGAGAATAGCGAGAAGTTTGATGTCTTTATTATTGTTTTGCATATCTAGGAATGATTATAGCATATTTCGGTGATAGAGGTATGTTATAATGAAAAGATATGAAGCGACTAGTGATCATCGATGGAAAATCAGTGTTTTATCGGGGGTATTATGCGATGGGTGCTTTGTCGCTGAGCGATGGGACACCGACGGGGGGAGTGTATGGGTTTGCGGCGATCGCGATGGAGATTGTGCGACAGTTGCAACCGACAAAAGTGGTGGTGGCCTGGGACTCGAAAACTTCGACAGCAAAGCGGAAAGAGGTGTATAAAGACTATAAAGCCGGACGAATAAAGCCAGGCGAAGATTTCTATGTACAGATCCCGCTACTGGAAGAGTTAGTGCGAGCGTTGGGTTGGGGATTCGTAGAGTGCGACCAGTATGAGGCGGATGATATCATCGGGACGCTAGCTTTGCAAGCGGATGAGGAAGGCGATTGGGAAACTTTCATCGTCTCTTCGGATCTTGATATGCTACAAATAGTAGACGAGAATACTCGGATGTATCGGATTTTGAAGGGCTTTTCGCGACTAGAAGAGCTAGACGTGGCGGCGGTAGAGGAAAAATATGGGATTAAAAAGGCTCAATTTTTGGATTTGAAGTCGCTAAAGGGTGATGCTTCAGATAATATTCCAGGGGTGCCGGGGGTGGGAGAAAAGACAGCGGTGAAACTGCTCACGGAATATGGTAGTATGGCGGGGGTGTATGAGAACTTGGACAAGATTACGGGGGCGGTGCATAAGAAACTCGAGGCAGGGGAGGCGAGCGCGCGAATGTCATATAAGCTAGCAAAGATTATGACGGACGCGCCGGTAGAATTAGACGATATGCCAGACCTAGAGATAGATAAAGACAGGATTGTGGCGGCGTTGAAAAAGTTGGAGTTTCGGTCATTGATCGGGAAATTCTTGCGAGCACAGGAGACGGATGGAGACACGAAAAATGGCTCTGAGAGCGCACAGGAGGCCGCTAGCGAGCCGGAAAGCGCTAGTGGCTATGATGAGGCGTTTTTCGATAAAAACCTCGCAGAAGGCGCAAGAAAGGCCACTTCGGAGGCTCGTAGGAGTACGAAGAAGACAAAAGCGGTAAAGATGGGGGTTTATGGCCAACAGACGCTAGAAATACCGCAATATCTACCAGACGGTACTTTAATCTCTTGGGATGTGAAGAATTTGATGCACAAAAATGCCCAGGTGGCAGAAAAAGTGCTTGGTGGAGGGAAGTTTTGGGACCTTGGGCAGGGGAGATTCTTATTAAATCCGTTGGAACGGGAGATTGAATACGGGGCGGAAGAGGCTGAATATGAGCGCCAAAAGCAGGAGTTCGAGAGATATCCAGCGTTGTATAAAATATTTACTCAGTTTGACCAGCCGCTGATACCGGTGCTTTTTCAGATGGAAGAACGGGGGATGCTGATTGATCGGGCGTATTTTGAGGACTTGAAACGGGAATTTACAGCGGAAGTGCGAGGGATTGAACAAAAAATTTGGTCAATCGCAGGTAAAGAGTTTAATCTGAACTCGCCGGTGCAGTTATCGGAAGTACTATTTACGCAGTTGGGTCTATCGACAAAGGGGATTAAAAAGACGGCGCGAGGCTATTCGACAGGGGTGAAGGAGCTAGATAAGCTTGAAGGTCAGCATGAAATCGTGGGGATGGTGAAGGAGTATCGTGAGGCTGCGAAGCTGCTTTCGACTTATATTGCGCCGCTGCCGGAGTTAGCGGATAAGGAAGGGCGCATACACACGACTTTTAATCAGAATGTAACAGCGACAGGGAGGCTGTCGTCGACAAATCCAAATCTGCAAAATATTCCGGTGCGGACAGAGGTAGGGAGACGGATTCGGACAGGATTTATCGCAGCGCCAGGAAAGGTTTTAGTAAGTGCAGATTACTCACAGTTCGAATTGCGACTAGCGGCGGCGTTAGCAGGGGATAAAGACCTGGTAAATGACTTTAATAACGGGGTAGATATCCATACGAAGACGGCGAGTGAAGCTTTTAACGTGCCGGTTGAGGAAGTAACAAAAGCGCAACGCCGAGCGGCGAAGGTGGTAAATTTTGGGATTCTCTATGGGATGAGCGTAAGGGGACTTTCGCAAGCGGCGGATATGGACTATACAGAGGCGAAGGATTTTATCGATAATTATTTTGAACTGCGGCGGCCGATTAAAGATTATCTCGGAAACGTGTTAGAGAGGGCGCGTCATGTGGGGTATGTAGAGACGTTGTTTGGACGGAGACGGCCGACGCCGGACGTATTATCGAGTAATTTTATTGTTCGCACAGGGGCAGAACGGGCGGCACAGAATATGCCGATTCAAGGGACGGAAGCGGATCTGATGAAAAGGGCAATGATCCGAGTGAATGAAATTTTGCCGGAGGGGGCAAATATGACGATGCAAGTGCATGATTCGTTGATCGTCGAATGTGATGAGGGAATGGAGACGGAGGTGGGGGATATTCTGAAACGAGAGATGGAAAGCGTAGCGCCAGAGCTAGATGTGAAGTTGGCGGTGGATGTGACGGTAGGGAGGAATTGGGGGGAGTTGTAGGGAAAGAAGATATTAGAAATATTAGCATACCGCCTTACCAATTCTTTTCTCGAGGCGCGTCGCCGACGCCTGCCGTCGCAGGGTCGTCGCGCTAATTCTCGCCGTAGCTCCGAACCCTCTTCGAAAAGAATTAGTAAGCTGGTATGTCGATATCAATATCTTCTTTCCCTACAACTCTTCCTCCTCCCTTGATTACTCTATGGCTAGACAACGGAGGGAACGACCACCATAGCGGAGATAGTTACTGGCTGTGATCGTAAGATTATTGCTCCCACCGCCGGGAAAATACATGCTAAGAGCGTGAATCTCAGCAGCGAAGGTTGTCGAAGTCCACCAATGCCCTCGATAATTGTGCGTATAGGCGGCAGCTTCGATATTAGTATACCCGCTGCGGACGAAAATCTATATTTTGCTTTATTAAGCTAGAACTTGGCAAAAATAACAGAAGTAGACTCAAGTTGAACTTGTATAGCGTATACAAGTTGCTCAGATTTCTTCGTCCGCAGCGGGCTAATATGGCTATCGACTAGTCGGGTCCTTAGCTTTACGGGTTGGGAAGGTGACTCATGGTCGACCAAGGAGACTAGTATTCGCGGTGGTCATGCATACAGGTTCCATATGCGTGTAGAAGATTTTCCGAGTTCGACGGCATGGAATTACGAGGCTTTCTCCCTCCGTTGTCTAGCCATATGAGTAATCAAGGGAGGAGGAAGTCGGTATAGATGACGCTGACACCGAGACTGCGGAGTCGGTTGGCTTGAATGAGATTGTTGATAGTGTGGGAGGCGACTTTGATTTCGGCGGTTTTCCAGAGGTCTAGAGTCCCTTGCTCGACGAGTGACCCCCACATCGTAATAAATTTTACGCCAGAGTCTGTAGCGAACTCTAGAACATTCTCTGGGGTCCAGTCTGGGTCGGAGTAGAGAGTATAAATGACGGATTTCCAGGGGTAAATATTCATAATCATATCAAGCATCTCTTGACGGTAAATCTGCGGAATAAAACGGTTTAGCAAACTCTCATCATAGTTCTTAGCGGTATTGACAAATTCGGAGAATTGAAGCGAGACATGTTCTTCATCGAAGTATTTGGTGTCGGTGATGATATAGATATCAGGGTATTCTTGCAGGAGCTGGAAGAGCGCGTCGATATCGAGAGGGTGATATTTATCATACCAGAGCGAAGACATAAAATTATCATAGGTAAAAGCGGTAGGATCGGGGTTGGCGGCGATTTGAACGTCGGAATCAGCTTTCACGACGGCGTTAGTACGCCACCCGTCGGCGTCATGGGCGAGTACAGTGCGGTTGTCGGTAGTGACATCAAAATCGACTTCAAAGAGGCGATGTCCGAGCTGATAATTGAGGAGAAAAGCTTCGCGAGAATTAGTATACGAGTTACCGAGGATTCCGCCGAAAGCGTGAGCGATATAGGGATATGTGGCCCAACTATAATCAAATTTGTAAGGGGGACCGGCCGGTTCAGGAGTGGTTGAGGCAGTTTCGTCGGAGACGGGAGGGGGAGAAGGATCTCGGAAGATAAGGAAACCACCAACAGTTAGGCCAGCGGTGAAGAGTAAACAAAGTAAACCAAGGATGACATAACGGGGTCTAACAGTCATAGTTTAATTATACCATGGAATAGGGAGAGGATGTGCTATAATGGAGGTATTATGCCAGAGTTACCAGAGGTAGAGACGATTCGGCGGGGCTTAGGGCCTTTGATTTTGAAGAAAAAAATTGTTCAAGTAGAGGTGGACAAAGCGACAAAGAAGTGTTTTCAGGGCGACGAGAGGGATGTTGCCCCGGCGAAGGTAAAGGAGATTCGGCGTCGAGGGAAGGCGTTGCTGATTGACTTAGACAATGATTATACGATGATGGTGCATCTTAGGATGACGGGGCAGCTGATTTGGCGAGGGGCGAACGAGGAGGAGAATTTTGCGGCGGGGCACCCGAGTAAAAATTTTACGGCTAATTTGCCGAATGGACAGACGCGGGTAAGTTTTGAGTTCGAGGAGGGCACGCTGTATTTTAACGATCAGCGGAAGTTTGGTTTCGTAAAAGTGATTCCGACAGAGGAAGTTGAACAAGAAAAATTCATCGCGGAGCTAGCGAAAGAGCCTTGGGAGATGGATGTAAAAGAATTGTTCAGCCAGTGTCAGCGTCATGCAAAATCACCAATCAAAGCAGTATTGCTTGACCAAAAAGTGATTGCGGGGCTGGGAAATATTTATGCGGACGAATCACTTTTTTATGCGGGCGTACATCCAGCGAAGCGAGCAGGCGAGCTAAGTGAAGAGCAGGTTGGGCTGATTCTAGAGGGGGCGCGGAGCGTGATGATGGAATCGATCGACTCGGGCGGGTCGACGATGGCGACTTATATTAAACCGGACGGTTCGACGGGAAGCTATCTAGAGAATTTCGCGAAAGTGTTTCGACGAGAGGGGCGAGAATGCGTGCGGTGCGGAGAAACAATCCTAAAGACGCGGGTAGCGGGGCGGGGAACGCACTATTGTCCGAAATGTCAGAAGGCACCAGAATACTGGACGGAGAAGACGAATTAGCCAATGCTTAGGATTTTTTATGGGGAGAATCGGCTTGAGGCGGAGAAAAAGATTAAGGCTTTGCTGGGGGAGAGATATGAAGTGTTTGAGGGGGAGAATCTTGAGCTGACGGATTTGCCAAGTATTTTTCAGGGTACGTCGCTGTTTGGGGTGGAGAAGAGGAAGATTTTGCTGAAGGAGGTGGGGGCGAATAGTGCGATTTGGGAGAAGGTGGTAGACTATGTCGATACCGAGCACGACGTTGTGGTCTGGGAGACGAAGCTTGATAAGCGGTCGGCTGGGTATAAACGGTTGAAAGATGCGGGGGTGGAAATGGTGGAGTTCCCGGCGTTGAAGAAACCGGAGATGAACTTGGTGTTTGGGATTTTGGACACGGCGTTGCGAGATGGGCCGAAGGCGGTGGAGGCAGTAGAGAAAATTGAGACCGATCAGGACCCGTATATGTTTTTCGGTCTTTTAGTGACGCAGGCTTTGAAGAAATACGAGAATTCGGGGGCGCGAGGGAAGGAGAAACGGCTGCTGAAAGAGCTTGCGAAGTTGGATATGCAGATGAAAACGACAGGGGTCGAGCCGTGGATGTTGGTGAAAGCGTTTTTGCTAAGGATAAAGGATGTGTAATCTGGGTTTCCTCATCCTCTTCTTGATTACTCATATGGCTAGACAACGGAGGGAGAAGCCCCACTCAAGCGTCAGCTCGCGATTAGGATTTACGGTTGGTTCCCAGAATTCTAAGCTAGTAACGTAATAAATGTTATATTGGGTCTTCGTGGAAGCGTAGAGATAGCTAATAAGGCTAATACGATTCAAATAGCTTTGATCAAAGCTAGCGCTGATACTAATTTGCCCGCTGCGGACGAAGAAAAGAGCAGCTTCTTCCACCCTCTTCTTGATTACTCATATGGCTAGACAACGGAGGGGAAAGCCGTAAAAGCACGAGTTTTTAATAGACGGATGAACACTGTCATTAAGGGCAAAGTTCCACGATTCTCCTGCTGTTTCATGTGGTGCTTTGGACCAGTACCCAACATCGTTTCCGAGGCTCTGCGTAGTGCTACCAGCCCATCCGGTCCATATACCAACATACCCGCTGCGGACGAAAGGCCGTTTATTCTCGTCCGCAGCGGGCACACTAGTATATTCGCCCACTGGTATGGTTCCACTTTGTACGTGGTCAGCGAATTTGGTATCTATTTGTCTTCCTATTCGCACACGATCGGAGGTATACTGACGCTCGGCATCTGGGGCAATCAGATCCAATCAGCATATAGTAGCTACAATTTCTGGGGCTTTGCCCTCCGTTGTCTAGCCATAGAGTAATCAAGGGAGGATGAAGATAGAAAAACACTAGAAAACATCCCCTGGTCTAACAGGGGATGGAGGAATTTTGTAGGGAATTAGTTTACCGAAAGTTATTTGGCGGCTTTGGCGATTTTGGCTAAAGCGGCTTTGCGGCGAGAAGCGGTATTCTTCTTCATTAAGCCTTTCTTGACGGCTTTGTCGTATTCAGATTGAGCTTTGGCCATGTTCTCGGCGACTGGGCTATCTTTGAAAGCTTTCAAAGCAGCTTTGATGTCTTTTTTGATTTGTTGGTTGTGCGCGGTGCGCTTCTCAGCTTGGCGAGCAGCCTTTTTTGCGGATTTGATAATCGGCATTCAATAATTCCTCTAGTTTATATTTATAACTGCGTATCATTATAACTGATTTGTGGTTAAAAGTAAAGAGAAAAATAAGGGGAAAAGGAAACCGCCAGCGGGGCCGGCGGTTTGCGGGGCTCAAGGAGTGAGAGCGTCAATGGCGTCATGACCGATTTTAGAGACATCGCCATAACGTGCGCTAGCAAGCGGCTGTAGAGACGTGGCAGTGGCGTTGGGGTTGGCGGCAAGGGCTTTTGCGATATCACAGGCGTAACTGTAGTTGTTGCTGATATTGGCACAACGTTCAGAGAGTTGCGTAATGGCGGTCTCGCCAGCATAGTGTGATTTGGCGGCAATCTTTATCACTTCGTAGTACTGAGCACTGCTCAGTACAGCAATCGACTCATCGGTAGCATTAGAGTTTTTGCAGATGGCTTCTGCGATATCACACGCATAGTCAAAGTTATTGCTAATGTTAGAGCAACGCTCGGCGAGGCATTTGAGCGCGTAGCCGTCAGCGTGGGTGGACTTGGCGGCGATTTCTACTACCGCGTAGTAGTTAGCGCCAGCAAGCGCGGCCAAGGCTTTCCCGTCAGCATTGGGATTGGTAGCGATAGCCTCTGCGATGTCGCAGGCATAGTCGAAGTTGTTGCTGATACTGGCGCATTTCTGGGCGGCGAGCAAAAGCTGCTCAGGGGTAGCATCGGCGCATCCGGCGGCGCTCAACCAAGATTTGTATTGATCGGATTTGAGCTGTTCGTTGATGTAACTGCTGATAGCCGGGTCAGGCGAAGCAGTCGCAAAGCCTGTACTATTTGGCTCAGTTGTTGCGGGTGTATCATCTGGCGTCAAAGTCGTTGCGGGGGGGGGGTCATTTACGGCGGATTCTTGGCTGGGGTCGGTCGAACTCGGGTGGTCTTGCAGTTGGGTTTCCAGTTCTCCAACTCGCTGCTGGAGATCGGCGATTTCTCGACCGCAGTCGCAGCACCCGCTCAAGCTAAGGGCGAGCAGGATGGCGAAGAAGGGAAGGAATACGCTACGCAGATGTTTCATTGAGGTCTCCTCCTTGTTATAAATGTGCGGGACTGGGAAATTTAGCTGAATTAGGCTGTGAAACAGGGTATCCTACTACCATTGTATCACAGATATCTATTTTTGTCAAGCATAGGGGGAGCGTGGTATAATAAAGCTAATGTTTGGAATTGAATTGACGTTTAGCTATATTGTTTCGCAAGTTTTTGTGGTGGCGGAATACGCACTGTTAGGGGCATCATATTTAGCTAAGAAACGTCGGATGGTGGTGATTCTTGATATCTTGTCGATGGTCTGTGGCATCGTGGCGTATGTTTTGTTGGGTGCAGATCTAGGGATGGCGATGTCGGTGATTATTTTGCTAGCAAATTTTTATTACCTCTGGGACGAACATCAACATAGTGCACGAGAGCGGAAGAAGCTACACAGGAGAGATTATGTGGTACTGGCGCTAGTTTTGCTTGCGATTGTGATAATGGCGTGGTTGACCTACGACAACGTGTTGAGTTTGTTGTCGGTAGCGGCGACGGTGCTATATGAGATTTCGATTTGGCAGAAAAGCACGAAGGTTTATAAGTTTTTAGGAATTCCGGTTGCGGTTTGTTGGATGATTTATAACGGGTTTGTGCTGTCGATTTTTGGGGTGGTTTGTGAAGCGGGGATGTTGGTGGCAGCGATAGTTGGATATATGAGAGAAATAAGGAAAAGACAAATAGACCTAAACCAGTAATAAGGACTTAGGCTAGCTCTCAATCGAAGGTGGAACTTTTCTCGTAGACTCGCTTACGCTCCCTAAATCGAAAAGCTTCCAGCCTCAGAAGTCAAGCTTCACGATTTCTAGCTAGCCTAAGTCCTTATTACTCTTCTCAAGCTAGCTTTATTATATTTTCCTTATCCCTTTGCTGGTTGTAGGCGTAAGTTTGCTAGCAATATATGCTTTGCAAAGTTCTAGCATATTGTTCGCCAAACTCCCTATCCCTTCATCCTCCCTTGATTACTCTATGGCTAGACAACGGAGGGAGAAGCCCATAGCCCTTGTCCCCGTATCCCGAGTTGGGTAAAGTCCATTGGAATAGCTGCCTAAGAAATAGGATATGCTCGGTTTGTTTGTGGCGGTAGCGCTATATGAATGCCCGCGTTCACCAGGTGAAACTAGCCATTTATCACCAGTCCAAGGCCATCCGCTGCGGACGAAGAGGACGGTTTAGGCGAAAACCTTAGTCTTTTTGGCGGGTAAGGAAGATTCCGATGATTGCGGCAATGAGGGCGATTGGGGCGATTCGGACGAATAGCCACTCGAAGGAATGAATCGTTGTCCCGAGTACAGCGGTTTCGGGATCATTAAAGTCCCAGTCTAGATACGAGCTGTTTAAGATTAGTAAAGCGATAGAAAATATCACGATGATTACACATACCGAGACTAGTAGCCAGCGGATGATTTTTCGTTTGGAGTTTCTTCTTTCGGCGAGTTGGGAGTTTATGACCTCTAATTTTTCTGAGATAGCTTTTAGACTGTCAACTTTGGTGGCGGGAAGGTTTTCGCCGAGGATGGTGCTGACAGGGGTCTCGAAAATCTCAGACATGGAGACAAGCATGTCGGCGTCGGGGACCGATAGGCCGCGCTCCCATTTAGAAATGGTTTGTCTGACGGCGTGGAGCTTGATCGCTAGCTCTTCTTGCGAAAGACCTTTGGCTTCTCGAAGAGTTTTAAGATTATCTTTCAGCATTTTGCAATTTCCTTTCTTTTGGCTATTATACGTAGGAAGAGGCCGTTGCCACAAGAACTTTTTATTAACATTGGGTCTTTTGCTCGCATTGAACACGTTACGAAGAAAATAACCGTATAGGAAAGTATTTATGCTATAATATAAACATGAGCGAGCTACCAAAAATAAACACAGCAACAGAGAACTTAGCGATTCCGGATGAGTCGGAGACGGGGTTGACGGATGAAGAAGTTTTGCGAATGTTTAATGGGGACGGAACGGTAGAGGATAACCCGAAAGCGGTTTCTGCCGGTGAGGCGAAGGGCGGGAAACGCCTGGCGAAGCCAGAGAAGAGAAGCATTGGTGAACGTTTGAGGCAGCTGCGTGATGAAGCTGGCTATGTCGGTAGGCGTGTTCTGAAAGCGACAGAGGCAGGTGAATCGGCGGATACAAAAGACGAAGAGGCTGATGCGGACGAGGCAGCGCTTGAGGCGGCGTTTCGCGAGGTGACGATAGACGAGGTTTTGGCCGAAGAGGAACCGAAGCAAAAGACTTCGGTTGAGCTGACGGCGGAAAAACTAGGGCCGGCAAGAATGGCAGAGATCATTATCGGGGCGATTAACGTGTCGCGCGAGCAAGAGGGGAATTATTATGATTATCTGCAGATGCAAGCGGACAATAATGAGGTGCCCTATGATGACCTTTTGCAACTGGTGCGGGAACGGGTAAAATCTGGCTATGATGATCGTAAAGAAAAGATAAAGTTTTATCATTCGTTAAGTCGTAAGGACTTTGTGAAGGCGGCGGAAGCGGGGAAGTTACAGCGTAGCGATGCACGGGAGACAGGGACGGACCATCGGGCGAGCGATTTGCGGTTTTCGCAAGATTTGATGGCAGATGGCGAGGTGAACTGGACGGGATTTGCGGATGAGCAGAATGATGATCCGGATGCGGTGACACTGGTCTTCGGGGGAGATTTGGTCGATCAGAAGAGTTTTGACCCGATGATAATGGGGGTAGATGAGACGGACTTACAAGGGCAGTGTGTAGCGGTGGTTGCGGCGAAGACGAAAGGGCTAGCGGGGGTCTTAGCGGCAAACGATTTGGCGATTCCAGTCTATGCGACGGGCGAGGGCGCGGAGAGTTGGTTGCGGAAATCGCGCGACATCGACCAACTGCGCGAGAAGAAAGCCGAATTAGTAGAAAAGCATGAACGAGAAGCGGAATTGCGACGAGAATCTTTGAGCAATGTCGATGTCGAGAAGGCACGCGAGCGGATGGAAAAGCTGGCCGAGAAGATTACGCCGGAAGACTGGGATGAAATTTTTGAACGATTTCAGGGGTGCGAAACGGATGCAGAGTATGTGGCGGCCGAGCGGCAGACTTTTGCGACGTTCTTGGACCGGTTTGGGGTAAAAGGCGCGAGCGAGGTGCGGTATATTGACGATGAGAAAGATAAGCGAGCGGCGTATTTGACAACATTAAAAGATGATGAGGGGTATTATATGTTTATTGCGACGATTAATCGACATTTTGTGCCACTAGGTTCAATTACGAAGAGCACCGAGGTATTGTCACATGAGGCTGGTCACACCGTGCAGGATGATTTGATTAGGCGCTTGCGGGTAGGGGAAGACTTGAGTGATGAAGAGCGTGAGCTGGCGGAACGGTTTAGGTATAATAATGACCATTATATTCCGCCGGAAGTTGATCGCGCATCATATGAAGGTCAGATCATGGAAGTATATGGAAGTAAATTAAGTGATTGTTGTGTCGAAGCGCTGTACAATCGTTACGAGGAAAAGCATAAAACGCCACTGCAAAAGGTGATTGATGGGCTACAAGAGATGTTAAAACGACCAGAAGCGAAGGCGGAAGGGGAAGAATAGATGACGGATCAAGAGATTTTGGATTATTTGATCAAAGAGAAGCGTTGTGAGCCGAAGGTGGTGGCGCCGATGATGCTAGCAAAGGTTTCAAAATATGAGGGGATTCGAAGAGAGTTTGAGGAGTGGCTAGCAAAGCGGCAGTATCGTAAAGATGGGGCGATGGAAGTTGATGGCTGGACGGCGGAGCGAGTGGCAAAAGAAGCGCCGGATTTGGACGGAATTGGAGCGTTTAACTTTTTGGTGACTTTGCGTGATGAACCAGAAACGGCGAAAGAGATGATTGCGAAGGGGTTTACGACCGAGTAGGGGTGTAAGTGTGTGCTCAGGGATTGTGAGGGGTGAGGGGAAGACGCGGTTTTCTTGGCGCTACTGATTCTAACTTGTGCTAACAGAATAATAACTCTACGGATGTAGAGTTATTATTCTGGTGGACTGGCGCAATGACGCTGGCGCGTCTATAATTTTATCTTCGATAAAATTGCTCCTGTCGTCGCATTGCGCCATCACCCACCTGCGATTCCTCAAAAGAAAAAATAAGCCTTGCGGCTTGCTTTTTCTTCTCTCGGAATCTTGGTGGGTCGCGAGGGGCTCGAACCCCCGACCTCCTCGGTGTAAACGAGGCGCTCTAGCCAGCTGAGCTAGCGACCCAATATTGGTATTATAGCACAAGGTTATGTAAACGCCAAGAAAACCGCCCTACACTCGGGCAGGGCGGTTGGGGATGCTGAAAATAGGGAAAGGAAGCCTAGGAGAAGAGCGAAATCAAGCCGTAAGCAATTGGAAGAAAGGCTCCAGACATTCGTCCTCGAACACAGGCTGGATCCGAACCTTGGAATTATGGACGATCCGGATAATTCTGGCGAGGGTACGAATATCTCTCATGCGGAGATCCTGGAAATCGTTACGCTGGATCAACTCAGCATAGAGCTCGTCGTTACCGGTATCATCCATGGCGATTTTTACCTTGTTGTCGGCGGCTTCAATGTTGCCATTGGTATAGACGAAGACTTCGACTATCGTCAGAGTTTCAATCTGCTGCCGGATGTCGTGTAATTCGGTGAGATGTCCGGAGCGGCGCCGGGAAATATCGTTCATATCCTGAACAAGCTGGTTGTTGCGCTGGACGATTTGCTCATATGCGGCGCCTTTCTCCTTGAGAGTTTCTCGGATAGCCTCGATTTCGCTTTGGATGCCACGCATTTGATCAAGACACTCGCAATGCAAGCCATTCAGTCGCTTATGCTCAGATTCCAGCTTGATGACAGTATTGCTAAGGGATTGCTCCTGGGCATGCAGCTCGGCAAGTGGGTCGGACGGGGAAGCGGAAATTTCCATTGGGGGGGGGTTAGAGGTATTTTCGACACCTTCGGTTGCGACTTGAGCGTTTTCGGCGGCTTGTTCGGCGAGCTTGCGGCTCTGCTTTTGAGCCTTTTTGCCGCGCCGGATTGAGTCGGCTTCGTTCTTTTCGCTGATCCTTTGCATTTGCTTGATAATGCTGTCGCCGTCGCCGATAAACAGTCGCCGGATATGGTAGACAAGGTCGTTTGCGGTACAGTTGTACTTTGTAAGACACTCTGCGAAGCCAATGCCGCGCTTCATGCCTTGCCGTATATCACGAGCGTCCAGAGCGTTAAGATTCATTTCCATTCCTCCCGTATCAGAGTTGTAGATCGAGCATTTTCTGGCCCAAGATATCGCTGGCGATGGTAGTGAGCAGGGTATCAACGCTTTGTAACATGTCGCTAAGGTCCTTGCGGAACTGGGAGATATCGACTGGCGCCAGCAGGGCGTAGGAGTATCCGTGGGGGACGTGCGGAGAGTGCGGTCGCTCGAGGAGCGATTCGCGGGTGATGGGGGTGTCGGGGTGGGTAGCATTGTACTGCTGGACGACTCGGTCCAGATTGCGGTAGACGGTGCTGGTATCAAGGTTGTACTTGTAGGCAATCTCTTTGATAGAGAGCCCTTGGTCTCGGAGCTGTAGGAAGTTTTTCAGCATTTGAAAAGTGCGTTCGCTTTGACTTGGTAGAGCCATAGGGATAACCCTCCTTATCGCATATTTTTCGACCAAAAGCGAATGGTCTACCTACCATTGTATCACACAAAGGTGATTTTGTCAATAGTACAGAGGTGATAAGGAAAAGATAAAACATCCTTAGATTAGTTAATGCTAGACTTTTCTTCAACCGGGGTGAGCCTCTCCTCATTGCCACGCGCGGTAGCGCGTGTCGAAATCGGACTCGGCTCAGCCCAAGGAGTCTAAGCTCCATGGTTTCAGAAAGTCTAGCATTAACTAATCCATACATTATCATTTATCTTTGCCTTCTTTTTCTGTTCACCTTACCCATCCTCCCTTGATTACTCTATATGGCTAGACAACGGAGGGAAGAACCGTCATGGCGAGTTGGGGTGTCGGATGGTATAACCGTAAAGCTATACATAAATCTGTATGAGTTTGTATTGTTTGGTAATGTGCTCCTAGTCCAGATATAACCATACGCGCCTAACTCAACCATTCCGTTTGCTGGGAAATATGCCGCTCCGCTGCGGACGAAGAAAAGAGAGTCCGCTTAGCCTTCTTCATCCTTTGTTGATTACTCATATGGCTAGACAACGGAGGGAACGGCCGACATAGCGCCAGTCGGTATTATTGGGGCCGTTGTTACCGCTTGCAGCTATATTAAAACCATATGCATGTATATCATCAGCGGCTGGTTTTGCCCACCAGAAAGCCTGTAGGCTAGCAGCGCCAATAGTTCCTGAAACCGGATAAAGATACCCGCTGCGGACGAAATATGATTTCTTCGTCCGCAGCGGGGTTTATGATCCAGCTAATAATTTGCGTCTCGTAGGATGGGAGGCTAACCCTAGATCAAGAAGTGCTTCAACTTCGGACTTAGCTTTCTATTTGTATTTTACCGATAGAGTACTTACAGATGGGCACAGTGCAAGGCTTCGCTATTGGGGCATGTCCCTCCGTTGTCTAGCCATATAGAGTAATATAAGGGAAGATGAAGAAGGAAAATATTGCTAGGTGGGGCAATTTCGGCTTGACCATGCGTTAGCGTGATGTTAGAATGGAGTTAGTTGTTTATGTGATTACCTTCTCTTTTTAGAGAAGGTAATCTTGATCTGCAGTATAGTTACCGAGACGTTCATACGCTTAATCTTAAAACGTATTACCATAGCCCTATCCTCCTTTCTCCCTTGTTAAACTGTTGCTTAGACCGTAGCCTACTTTTGCCCTGTTTTTAAGCTAGCACAAAATGAAAAACTTTAGCAAGCACAAGCATGGTAAAAAAGGAATTTTGACTGAATAACAAAGTTGATCATAAGGGGTAATAACTGGGTAAAAAAGTTGTTCAAGGCGGGAAAGCAAGAATATCGGGAGTATGGTATAATTGAGACAAGATAGAGAAGGAGGAGAGATGGTAAAAGAGTTTTTCGGTGAAGGTGATTCGGCGGTGCGATCAGATAAACCGATGACGGGACGTGAGGTAGTCGTGGCGGTAGTGAAACATCCAATAGAGGAGAAATACCTTTGTGTGCAGAATAAGAAGTTTGGATGGATTGATTTTGTGATGGGCGGGATCGAAGGTGATGAAAAGCCAATTGAGGCGGGGAAACGCGAAGTAGCAGAGGAAACCGGCTATACGGACTTTGGTGAGTTCGAGAATATAGAGGAGACGATCTATGATAATTTCTATGCGGCGCACAAGGATGTAAATCGACACATTAGGATCCATGCAGTTCGTGGGAAATTAAAAAGTTTAGCGCAAGAAGAACGTGCAACAGAAGAGAAAGAAATTGCGGACGTGATGTGGATACCGGCTACAGAATTGGCGGAGAAGTTGACGCAGCAGGCGCATAAATATATTTGGAGATTGATAGGCGAGTAAGTTTTACGTAAGCGGAGAAGTCGCCTTTGGGGCGGCTTTTTCATGTGAGAGAAGCGAGAGATGTGGTATAATATATTAGATAATAAAGCTGGGAAACCAGAGAAAGGATAAAGCCATGGAAGAAGTTGAAAAAATGCGACATAGTCTGAGCCATGTTTTGGCGGCAGCGGTGCAGGAGCTTTATCCGACAACAACCTTTGGGATCGGGCCAGCGATTGATAATGGCTTCTATTATGATATTGATTTTGGTGATACAAAGATTTCGGATGCAGATCTTGCAAAGATCGAGAAGAAGATGCGAGGAATTATCGCGCGGGGGTGCAAGATGGTGCGGCGTGAGTCGAGTCGGGAAGAAGCCTTAGCCTGGGCTAAAGAGCATAATCAGAAGTATAAGGTGGAGCTGATTGAAGAGTTGCCGGAAGATGCGACGATTACTTTTTATGATTTGGTTGATCCGAAAGGCGAAGTGCTGTTTACGGATCTCTGTAAGGGGCCACATATTGATAATCTGAAAGAAGTCGGAGCGTTCCAGCTGCAGCGAGTGGCGGGTGCGTACTGGCGGGGTGACGAAAAGCGAGAGATGTTGACGCGGATTTATGGGGTGGCGTTCGCGACGGAGGATGAGCTGAAGGAGTATCTGAAGCGTCAAGAAGAGGCAAAATTGCGCGATCATCGTCGGCTAGGGAAGGAATTGGATCTTTTTTGTTTCTCGGATCTAGTCGGGGCGGGGTTGCCACTATTTACGCCACGAGGGACGGTATTGCGCGAGGAATTGACGGATTTGTCGTTTGGTTTAAGGGGTGGAGCTGGGTTTAAGAAGGTTTGGACGCCACATATTACGAAGGTGGATTTATATAAGAAATCAGGGCACTTTGCGAAGTTTGGTGATGAGCTTTTTATGGTGCATTCGCAAGTGAACGGGGAAGAGTTTGCCTTAAAGCCGATGAACTGTCCACACCATGCACAGATTTTTGCTTCGAGGCCGCGAACTTATCGTGAGATGCCGGTGCGCTACATGGAAGCGACGACCGATTATCGTGATGAAAAGACGGGTGAGCTGGGCGGTTTGTCGCGAGTGCGATCGCTGACACAAGATGATTCACATGTGTTTTGCCGCAAAGATCAGATTAAGGACGAAATCCAGACGTTGGTTGGTATTGTGCGTAAGCTCTATACGACGGTAGGGATGAATAAACTGCGTGCACGCTTGAGCTATCGGGATAGTAGTGATAAATATTTGGGCGATCCAGAGCTCTGGAAGATGGCGCAGGAGCAGATTAAAGAAGCGGCGATTGAGAACAACCTGGATTATTTTGAACAAGAGGGTGAGGCGGCGTTCTACGGGCCAAAGATTGATTTTATGGCCGAGGACGCGATTGGCCGCGAGCATCAGGTGGCAACGGTGCAGCTAGACTTTGTACAGCCAGAGCGGTTTGAGCTAGAATTTGTGAATGAGAAGGGTGAAAAAGAGCGTCCAGTGATGATCCATCACGCAACGTTAGGCTCGATTGAGCGGTTCATGAGCGTGTTTATTGAGCATACGGGCGGCTGGTTCCCACTATGGTGTGCACCGGAACAGGTACGGGTTTTGACGGTGAATGACCAGGTAGACGACTACGTGAAGGAAATTGAAGAAGTGCTAGGGGGTGTGGTGCTGAACGAGCCGGTGAAGAATAACGAGCTGAGATTTGAGATTGATCGGAGTGACGATAGCCTAGGGAAGAAGATTAAGCGGGCGACCGAGATGAAGATCCCGGTGGTTTTGATTGTGGGGCCGAAGGACGCGGAAGCGCGTGAGGTGAGTGTGCGGACGCGTGAGGGGGAAGAGAAGGTGAAGCTGGGGGATTTGGTAGAGTTTTTGCAAAAACGGGCTGAGAAATAATAATCTTAGATGAGTTTCGATAAGACTGTAGTGATTCTAGGGCCGACTGCTTCGGGGAAGACTGGAGTGTCGATTCGGATTGCGAAGGAGATTGAACGACGAGCGAAAGCCTCGCCGACAGGGGAGTTCGCCGGGTTTACGGGGGTGGAGATTATCTCGGCGGACTCTAGGGCGATTTATCGAGAGATGGACCTCGGGACGGCTAAGCCTAGCTTAGAGGAGCAAGACGGGGTGCCGCACTGGGGAATTGATTTGGTGACCCCTGGTGAACGTTTTACGGTGGCGGATTGGAAAGCCTACGCTGAGGAAAAGATTAAAGAAATCCGTGAGCGGGGGAAGTTACCGATGGTGGTGGGCGGTACAGGCCTGTATATTGATGCACTAGTCTATGATTATGATTTTAGCGCGGAAGCAAAAGCTAGCCAGAGTAACCGTAAAAATGATTGTACAAATTATTTACTCATTGGGGTAAAAACACCAGAGGTGGAGCTACGCAAACGGATTACAGAACGAGCGAACAAATTATTTGTTCAGGAGCTTTTTGAAGAGACAAAAAGTTTGGCGGGGAAGTACGATTGGAATAGCCAAGCGATGAAGAGTAACATTTATCAGTTTGCCTGGGCTTATTTGCAGGGCGAATACGACCTGGAGCGAGCGAAGGAACTGTTTGTTTATGATGATTGGCATTTGGCAAAACGTCAACTAACTTGGTTCAAACGGAACAAAAAAATTAACTGGTTACCACTTGAAGAAATAGAGGAGTACGTGGTAAAATGTATACAAGATGAGCAAGGAAACTAATACTCCAACAGAAAAATTGTTCGGCTCGAAGTCGCGAGCAAAATTGTTGGGGTTGTTCTTTGCGAACCCGACGAAGTCTTTTTATGTGCGCGAGATTACACGCGTGATCGAAGAGCAGATCAATTCGGTGCGCCGAGAATTGATGAACCTTGAGAGTATTGGAGTAATTCGGAACGAGACTTATGATAATAAAGTGTACTATGCAGCGAACATGAAGCATCCGTTTGCGCATGCGCTACAAGAGATTTTTTCGCCACGCAAACCAGTGATTGCAAAGACGCAGGATGTGCGTCGGCCGACAGTATCGAGTAGTTGGGACGAGTACATTAAGCCGGTTTCGCGGTATCTCCGAGGGATGGCGTTGTTCAATCGAGCGCCAGGTCAGGATGGAATTGACCTTTTGATTATTGGAGATGACAAAACGAAGAAATTGACGCGTTGGGCACAGGTGGTGGAGCAAAAACAGGGGAAGCCGCTGGATTACGTGATATTAGAACGAGATGACTTTCTTTACCGGATGAGTGTAAAAGATCGGTTTGTGACGGAGATACTGGAGGCGGCAGAAATTTCGGAGCTGTATGATCCGGAGGGGATTATCAAGGGTGACAGCAGAACAGGGTTTTAAGAGAGACAAGGAG
Organism: uncultured Candidatus Saccharibacteria bacterium; assembly: GCA_964404945.1. Lineage (GTDB taxonomy): Bacteria > Patescibacteriota > Saccharimonadia > Saccharimonadales > Saccharimonadaceae > Nanosyncoccus. The sequence goes on from CAYOLY010000008.1 coordinate 46,085, forward strand.
ACATAATGTTTGAGATTGAAAGCAAAAATCCAGATGAAATCGTTTTGACGACGAAGCAAGCGACGATAAAGTTTGATGTGGCGAACGAGACGATTGATGCGAATCTAGAGGTAGGTAAAATTGTCGGGCCAGGGGAATTTGAGATTGGTAATGTGGCGATTCGCGGGATTGCGACGGGTGACAAGACGGTTTATGATGCGACGGTTGGCACAGTACACATTGGAATTATCGGTGGGATCGAGGAAGCGATAACGCTGGATGAGCTAGGGGTGGCGGATGTGCTTTGTACGAGTTCGGTACGGGCAGTGCGCGAAATTGACCCGAAAGTGGTGATTGCGATGGGGAATATTGACGGGATGGTGACGGAACTTAAGGTGGCGCCACAAGCAGAGAAGAAGTTTAGACTAAAGAATGCCGACGCGTTGCCGGCCACACTAGAAGTAATCGCGTTAACTTAGGAGAGAGATGAGCGGGGAAAGTATCCTGACATTGGTAATTATCTTTGGGGTAATTATCGTGTCGATGATGTTGCATGAGCTGGCACATGGACTGGTGGCTTATTGGTTAGGAGATGATACGGCAAAGGTTGATGGTCGGTTAACTTTGAATCCGTTGAAGCATTTGGACCCAGTGCTATCGGTTTTGTTGCCGTTGATGATGTTTTTGTCGGGAGGGGTGGTATTTGGTGGGGCAAAGCCAGTGCCAGTGGATAGTCGAAAGCTAAAATGGGGACCGTGGGGGATGGCACTAGTAGCAATCGCAGGACCGTTGACGAATTTTTTGCTGGCGTTGATAACTTTTCTGATTGGGTATTTTTCGGGGTTGATTACGGCGGATGGAGGGGCGTTATATTATACTACGTCAGGGATTTGGGGAACAATTGTGGCGCAGATGGTAATGGTAAATTTGGGTTTTGGAATTTTTAATTTGATTCCGATCCCGCCACTGGACGGATCGCGAGTGTTGTATGCAATCGCGCCAGATGGCGTGCGAAACGTGATGGAAGGAATGGAACGGTGGGGACTGATCGTAGTATTGCTGTTGGTGATCGTATTTCCAGGGGTGTTATCGGCGATATTGGGCGGAGCGATGCAGGGGGTGTTGACGGCGTTTTCGTGGTTGGTAGGGGTATAGATAGGGAAAAGATAATAAATCCATCCAAACCAGTAATAAGGACTTAGGCTAGCTTTCAATCGAAGGTGGAACTTTTCTCATAGACTCGCTTACGCTCCCTAAATCGAAAAGCTTCCAGCCTCAGGCGTCATGGCGCCACGATTTCTAGCTAGCCTAAGTCCTTATTACTCTTCTCAAGTTAGTTTTATTTATCTTTTCTTTATCCCTTGCTGGTTGTAGGCGTAAGTTTGCTAGCAATATATGCTTTGCAAAGTTCTAGCA
>CAYOLY010000009.1:0-47097 GCA_964404945.1 uncultured Candidatus Saccharibacteria bacterium
GGTTTTGGCAATTTTAATCTTTATAAAATAGGGGGCGGTTATCGTTATTAGTGGGCATTGGTTGCCCGCTGCGGACGAGAGTGGATATTTTTCTGTTCGGGTAAAACCTTAGCGCTGACGCTAAGGTTTGAAAAAGAGCTAATAGAGATAGAGCACCTCAAAAAGTCCCCAAAACCTTAGCAGCATGCTAAGGTTTGCCTGAACACTTCGTCCGCAGCGGACACAAGTAAACAGTGGTTTGTAGAATATATGAAAGCCCCAGGCCACACCACAACCAGATGATTTTGGCATGATTTTCCTCTAAAACTCTAGACATAATCGTTATTAGCTAGTAAAATTAAATTGGAATGAAGGTGATACTACTTCTCGTTGATAATAATCACGATGGTAGTATCATTTTTTGATTGCTTAGTTTCTAGCCGATCAACTAGAATGCTTAACAACCTGTAAAACAAACTTCTCAGCATGCATCACTTCCTTTCCCCAAAGATAACGCCCACACTCTACTAACAAATGTCTAGCCTGCCCGAGGCTCTAGGGAGCATTATATAGCAAATCTTTCAAGAATAACAAGCACAGCCGTTAAATTTAATGACGTTTTCGAAGATTGGAGCGATCATTAATTATGATAATAGCGTCGTAAAAAGTCGTGCTTATATTGCTCGAATTCGTCATGGAGAAGGGAAGTACGGATCTCTTCGGTGAGGCGAATGATGAAGCGGAGGTTATGCGCAGAGGCGAGACGATAGTACTGAGCCTTTTTCGCAGGGTCACCAGAGCGCCAGAGAGCGCGAAGGCTACCTAAGGTCCAGCCGGCACAGCAAGTGGGGCAGTCACAACCTACGTCGAGAGTGGCGCCAGAATCGCGGAATTGGCGGAGGTTGAGATTGCCATCCTTAGTGTAAATTTTGCCATGGCGGGCTTCGCGCATAGGCGCAACGCAGTCGAAAGTGTCGGCGCCCATTTCGGTGCCAATAAAGATATCGTCAGGATGGGAAAGACCAAGGAGGTGACGAGGCTTTTCGGCGGGGAGTTCTTCATTGCACCAGCGGAGAATTTCGCCCAAATCTTCTTTTAGAAAAGCGCCACCGAGGCCAAAACCGTCGAACTCGACCCCGTTGATTTGCATTTTGGCGAGGTTTTGGGCGGTACGGCGGCGGAGATCTTCCCAGCGTCCACCTTGAAGCACGGCATAAAGATTCTGGCGGTAACCAAGATCGTCGCGATGCTTTAGGTGTTCGCGAAGGCTACGCTTGGCCCAGCGTTCGGTGCGCTCCATAGCCTCAATATTATATTCGTAAGTATCGGCGAGAGAGGTGAGCTCATCGAAAGCCATGTGGATATCGGCGCCGATACGACATTGGATTTGCATGGATTCTTCGGGACCGATAAAATCAGGTTGGCCATCGAAGGGATCTTGGAAGCTGACGCCTTTTTCGGAAACATGGGCAAGACGCTCTTTGTGGGCGGTGTTGGTAACGTGGCGCTCTTTTTCCATCGAGACGACCTTGCCGAGGCCAGAGCCGAGCGACATGACCTGGAAGCCGCCAGAGTCGGTAATGGTGGAGCCGAGCCATGGTTCAGCCGAAAGTCCATCTGGACGGTCTGTTGGCTGCCATGTTGCTAGCCCGCCAGCCATTGCGATGGCGGGAGATTGACGGCGGAGGTGATAACCGTTTGAAAGCATAGCTTGGGCGTTGATGGAACGGAGATCGGCGGCAGAAAGAAAACGGACGTAGCCATGGGTGCCAACCGCCATAAAGGCGGGAGTTTTGATCTCGCCGTGGGCGGTTTTGATTACGCCGGCACGACCGAGACCGTTAGGTAGTGTTTTTTCAATACGGAATTTCATCTTTATGCTGTAGTAAGATTATGGCCGTTAGTATAGTGGAGCTTGCGACTAAGGTAAGTGGCGAGCGGTGCGCTAATGAAACTAAAGATGATTTCGAGAAGAATCCCAGCAAGGTAAGCGAAGCTGGCTTGCAGGAAGAAGTCAGATAAGGAGACCCGTCCGATGAAAGCGAGAGTTTCAAAAATTAAGCAATCCGGAATGTGTGCAACGGCAGAGGAAAGTAGAGCGCGAGTGCGGAAGCCAGAGCTGGTGTCGGTTTTATGGCTGCGGGCGCGGATTTTGGCGAAGATGCCGTTATTGACGATTTGGCTGACGAAGAAACCGGCGACGCTAGCGAGGAAGATGCGGCCAGTGGCACTTTGGATTATTTCGAAGGCACTGTTGTCGACGCCAGGAAAGTCTGGTAAGAGAGCTTTCGCGAAAAAGAGTACAGCGGCGACTAATACGGCAAAGAAAGTACAATAAAACGAAACATAGTTAGCGACTTTTTGCCCGTAAATTTCGACGAGTAGATCGCCGACAATATAAGTAATAGGGAAGAGCCAGATACCGCCATCGACAGGAATACCAAATAGATTCCAGACTTTGAGTGCGGCGAGGTTGCTTGCGAGTAAAGTGATGCCGAGCGCAACACTAAAAAGCGCCAAGACCTTAACGGCGGCGAAGGGCATTTTCTCGGGGTCAGATTGTTTGGAGCCGATCCCTAAAATATTACGAAATTTTTCCATTTTTATTAAATACCTATCTTTTCATTGTAGCACAGATCGCTATAAAAGTCAAGATTATTTCTAAAAATAAGCTTAGAAGGGTAAGGACTCTGGAAAAAGTTAGCAGACTTATATTGACAGTGCCAAAAAACTGGGGTAAAATGGTCTGATGTTGAAACTTTTTCGTTATCTCAAAGCTTATATTTGGCAAGTGATCGTGCTCGTTGCGGCAGTGGCTTCGCAAGTTTGGTGCTTGATTCAACTGCCGGCAATGATGGCCGATATCGTTAATAACGGTATCGTGAAAGGTGATCTAGATTATATCTGGACGACGGGAGTTTGGATGATCGGTTTCGCGTTGCTGTCGTCGGCCTGTGCGTTTTTGGCGAATTTTGTCTCGGCTTGGCTGGGGGCGAATATTACCAGAGATATTCGGAACGACTTTTTTGCGCATGTGCTGAGCCTGAACATATCAGAGATTGATAATTTCTCGACGGCGTCTTTGATCACGCGAACGGTGAATGATATTTTCCAGGCGCAACAGGCGATTACGATGGTCTTGATGATGGGGGTGCGTGCGCCGTTGACGTGTATTTTGGCGATTGGGCAGGCGATCGCGACCGCGCCGGACATGACCTGGATCATTGCGCTGGCGGTTGGGGTGATTGTGGTCTTGACGGTGTTGATCATGGTGATCGTGATGCCGAAGTTCAAGATTATTCAGAAATTGGCCGATCGGATTACTTTGTTGACGCGGGAAAATTTGACTGGCTTAAGAGTGATCCGGGCGTTTAATAACGAAAAATTGGAGAACCGGAAATTTAACCGTACGAATGACGAGAACGCAAAATTGAATGCGACGGTGGACATTATAATGTCGCTTGAGAATCCGCTGATTAGCTTGGTGATGAATGGGACGACGTTGCTATGCGTGTGGATCGGGATTAGTTTGATTTCGAAGGACTTTGCTTATCTAGGGAATATGATGGCGTTTATGCAATATGCGTTGCAGGTGGTGATGTCGTTCTTATTCTTGACAATGCTGTTTGTAGTACTGCCACGAGCGAGCGTATCGGCGAAGCGGGTGAACGAAGTAATGGACACGAAATCGAAAATTGCCTGGAAACCGGAGACGGTAGGGAAGCCAGAGCTGGCGCCATCGGTGGAGTTTAGCCACGTGGACTTTGCTTATGGTGGAGCGGAAGAGAAAGTTTTGCAGAATGTGTCGTTTAGGGCGAAAGCGGGTGAGACAACGGCTTTCATAGGATCGACCGGCTCGGGTAAGTCGACTTTGATCAACCTTGTGCCGCGGTTTTACGAAGCGACTAGTGGTGAAATTAAAATTAACGGTGTGAACATTAAGGACTATGCGCAGCGAGATTTGATGCGGCGAATCGGCTATGTGCCGCAGCGCGGAGTGTTGTTCGCAGGGACGATCAAGAGTAATATTTTGTTCGGAGTGCCGGAGGTGGACGAGGAGCGGATGCACCTAGCGGCGCGGGTTTCGCAGTCGGAAGAGTTTATCGAGAAGCTAGAAAAGAAGTATGATTCGCATATTGCGCAGGGCGGCACGAACGTATCGGGTGGTCAACGTCAGCGTCTCTCGATTGCAAGAGCGATTGCGAAAGACCCCGATATCTATATCTTTGATGATTCTTTCTCGGCACTGGATATGAAAACCGATGCGAAGCTGCGCGAGGCTTTGAAACCGGTGACCCAGAATGCCGTGACGTTGATTGTGGCACAGCGAATTAGTACAATCAAGGAAGCTGAACAAATTGTAGTTTTGAACCAAGGAAAGGTGGTAGGAAAAGGGAACCACCTAGAACTACTGCAGAGTTGTCAAGTTTATCAAGAAATTGCGAAGTCGCAGCTTTCGGAAAAAGAGTTTGCGGACGAGATGAAACGGAGCGAGGCATTCTTGAAAACTGGCGCAAAAGTAAAATCGGGAAAGGAGGTGAAACATGCCTAAGGGAGCAAGGAGTGTTGAGAAGCCAAAGAGCCTAGGGCTGGCGGCGAAACGATTTTTACAGTCGTTGAAGCCATGGCTCTTTCCGATAATTATCTCGATTGTATTGGCGATTGCGGCGACGGTTTGTTCGATTTTTGGGCCAAATATCCTGGGGCAGATGACGAACACGGCGGTTGAGAATTACCAAACGGCGTTCATGGAAGCGGGTGGTCAGATGCCGAGCAGTGAAGCCTTGGCGGCGGCGATTGATTGGGGAAGGATCGGGCAGCTAGCGTTACTACTAATCGGGCTTTTTGTAACATCGGCAGTGCTGAATTATATTCAGGGTGCGATTCTGTCGGTAGTGTCGGCGCGATACGCTCGGAAGTTGCGTTCACAAATTATTGAGAAAATTGCACGATTGCCGATTTCGTATTTCGATCAGCACCAGATTGGCGATATCTTGGCGCGGATGAGTAATGATATCGGTACAGTATCAAACACTTTGGCGAACGTATTGACGCAGATTATTACTAGCGTGACGACGCTGGTCGGGATTTTGATCATGATGATGACGATTTCGGTATGGTTGTCGTTGATTGCGCTAGTAGTGGTGCCACTATCGTTAGTGATTGTGGGCTTGATTGCGAAAAAATCGCAGAAATTCTTCCGTGAGAGCCAGTCGACCTTTGGCGTGTTGAATAGTTCGATCGAGGAAGATTATGCTGGACAGTTAATCATTAAGGCGAACAGTCACGAAGACGCTTCGATTGATAAGTTTCAAAAAACGAACGCAAGGCTTTGCGAGTTGACTTGGAAAGGGAACTTTTTGGCGCAGCTGGCTTTTCCGATCACGAATATGTTTACGAACGTGAGCTATGTAGCGATCTGCGTAGTGGGTGGCCGGATGGCGATCGATGGAAAGCTACTGATTGGTAGCGTGCAGGCGTTCTTGCAGTATGTTAGTCAGTTTAACCGACCGATTACCGAAGTTTCGCAGATTACATCAAATATTCAGCAAACTTTGGCGGCGGCGGAACGGGTCTTTGATTTCTTGGAAGAGCCGGAAGAATCTCCGGATATGGTCCCAGCTCAAGTAATTGAGAATGTACAAGGAAAGGTAGAATTCCATCATGTGGATTTTGCTTATGATCCAGCGAAGCCGATTATTCGAGACTTCTCGGTAAAAATTAAACCAGGAATGCAGGTGGCGATTGTAGGGCCGACTGGAGCTGGGAAGACGACGATTATTAACCTTTTGATGCGGTTCTATGACCCGGTTTCGGGCTACATCTCGATCGATGGGGTGCCGACGAAGGAAATGAAGCGATCGGATGTACGAAAACTTTTTGGCATGGTTTTGCAGGACACTTGGCTGTTCTCGGGCACGATTGAAGAGAACTTGCGGTATGGTCGTGCTGGCGTCAGCCACGAGGAGATCGTAAAGGCAACTAAAGCTAGCAGCATCCATCATTTTATCGAGTCTTTGCCGAAGGGATACAAGACGGAGATTTCGGAGGATTCGGACAATATTTCGGCGGGCGAAAAGCAGCTCCTGACGATTGCTCGGGCAATGGTGGCAAATCCGCCAATGATGATCCTCGACGAGGCAACCTCGAATGTCGATACGCGGACGGAGCAGCTGATTCAGGACGCTTTTGCAAAATTAACGCACGGACGGACGTCGTTTGTGATTGCGCATCGGTTGTCAACGATCCGAAATTCGGATTTGATTTTAGTGATGAAAGAGGGGAGCATCGTAGAGCAGGGTACTCACGACGAGCTATTGCGGCAAGATGGATTCTATGCGGAGTTATATAACTCACAGTTTGCAGAAGAGTAGGAGCTTTTGGTTGAGTTTGGTATAGATTTCGCGCATAATAGGCTCCTTGCGGGCAGAGATTGCTTGGTCGAGAGGGAACCAGCGTACGCCGCTATTTTCGTCGGGCTTATTATGAATTTCGGCGGAGTCGTCGGCTTCGAACAGAAAACAACAATCGAGGTGCAAGTGTGAGGGAACGTAAGCGTGATGTTTGTAATGGTTGTTGACGGGGATGATTTCGAGAGAGAAGATTTTGGGAGTGAGGACTTTGAGTGACTTTAGGCTGGTCTCTTCACGCGCTTCTTTTTTGGCGACGCGCAAGAGGTTAGCATCGCCGTCGGCGTGTCCGCCGGTCCAAGCCCAAGTTTGGTAAATGTTGTGATAGGCCATGAGCACTTTGTCGTGAGTAGGATTCGTGATCCAGCAAGATGCGGCGAAATGACAGATTTTGTTATCGCGTAAAAGGATGTCGCCAGGGAAAGTTTCGATCGTGCGGAGCATAGTGAGCTGGTCGTGTTTTTCCTGCTCATTGAACGGATGAAAGTTTTGGATCTCGGCGTAGAGCGCGGAAAGGTTGTTTTTCATTTTGGTTACCTCGGTTAGCTGACCTTATTATAGCCTAGGCAGGCGCTTACTGACAAGCGTCGACCAAATCACGGTGAGGCTAATCAATAGGAGGGTGCGGGCGAGAATTTGCTGTATAATTGTAGAGAAGGTTTACGAGGAGGAGTATGATTATGGAAGTTTCACGACCAACTTTTGGCTTGGGCGAACCTAATGAGGCTTTTGCGGAATATTTTAGCGGTAAAAGTTTTTTGAACTCATTGATAGATCCATCGAAAGTTACGCTGGGAATTTATAATGTGACTTTTGAGCCGGGGTGCCGAAATAATTGGCATATTCATCATGCGAAGACGGGTGGCGGACAGATCCTCTTATGTGTGGACGGGGAAGGTTGGTATCAGGAAGACGGCAAGCCGGCACAAAGTTTGAAACCTGGGGATACGGTGTCAATTCCGGCTAATGTTAAACATTGGCATGGCGCGAAGAAGGGTTCGTGGTTTAGTCACGTTGCGATTGAAGTTCCCGGCGAGGAAACTCGAAATGAGTGGTGCGAGCCGGTGAGTGATGAAGAGTATGAGAAGTTAGGGGAGTGAGAACTATGGATAAGGTAAGAATATTATGCTACGGTGATTCGAATACTTGGGGGTATATCTCAGGTAGTGATCACTTAAGATATGGTAATGATAAAAGATGGACAAAATTATTGGCGAATTCGTTGGGGGCTGATTTTGAAGTAATAGAAGAAGGTCTAAATAGCAGAACTTTAATTTCGAATGATCCAAGACCTGGAAAAGAAGGGAAAAGTGGCTATGAATATTTAATACCTTGTTTAGACACGCACGATCCCATAAATCTGGTCGTACTGATGCTTGGTACGAATGAACTAAAAAATTCTTATAATAAAACTGCGGAAGAAATAGGACAAATAATAGAAGAATACTTCGTTAAGACAATATTAAATAGAAAATCGCAGTTTAAAGATAGCTATCCTAAACTACTAATAGTAACACCGCCTCTGGTAAACGAATATACAGACTATTGCAAAGAAAAAGACAAATATCTAGGCGCAACACAAAAATCAAAAGATTTAGATACGATTTACCAGAATATTGCTGAGAAGTATGGTTGCTACTTTCTAAGTAACGATGGGCTGATAACGGGTCCTGACGGCGTGCATTTGACCGAAGAGAGCCATAAGAAGCTTGCTGAGTTGCTAAGTGGCAAAATTAAAGAAATTTATAAATAAGCCGTTTTTTGCGTTTTCTCAAAATAAAATATCTTCTGCGTTAATAGGTCGTAGAAGATATTTTTGTAACTCTAAATTCTGGTGGAGTATATGAGACTCGAACTCATGACCTCTTCAATGCCATTGAAGCGCTCTAGCCAACTGAGCTAATACCCCATGTCGCCATTATAGCACGGAGCAGGGAACTGAGCAAGGTGAAAACATCCTATACTTATCATTGTAGCACAGATTTAAGTTTTTGTCAAGAGATTTTGATAGGGAAATGACGGGGAATAGGGAAAGAAGCGGTTTTTTATGATAAAATAGAGAGGAAATGACGAAAAGCTAATTTGTCGGATTGGAGGGACTTTATGCTTGAATCATCGGCTTGGCGAGTGGCGGGTACTTTTGCGGTAGAGACTAGCATTTTACCAGAAAATATGTGCATTGCGGGGCTGTTACTTTTGATCCTGAAAATCTTAGTCTATGGTTTAGGCGCAGCCGCAACGGTAGGGGTTGTAATTGCGGGTATTCAGTATATGACCGCACGCGATAATGAATCACAAGTAGCGGCGGCGAAACAGCGCTTGCTGAATATAGTGATTGGTCTAGTGGCTTGGGCGGTAATGTGGACAGTGATGAACTGGTTAATCCCGGGCGGGATGACGCTGGATACGTCGCAGAGCTTTGCGGAAGTCTGCCCAGAGGACCAAACAGATAGCAATAATGGCGGTAGCGCCAGTGGCGGAAATGCATCGTCGGGAGGGAATAACACGGGAACCAATAACTCGACGGGCGGGAATCAGGGAAATAACAACAACCAAGGAGGGAATGATACTTCGCAATCGAATAACCATACTGTCAATGGGGTGACGAAGGTAGAATACGAGGGAACGACGTATGCCTTCCCTCTCAAGGGTGCGACGCAAACAAACATAAAAGCGATAAATGATTTGACTGGGACCTCGCAGCAAGGAAATGGTTGGGCGCACTGGCCAGAGACGGGGTATATGCTAGACTTGATGTTATACAACGGTCCGGGAGATCCGATGACGGACGTACCAGTGGTCGCGATAACGAGCGGGACGATTGCCTGGAGGGCTCCATTCCAATATCCGAGTAGCTGTGCGGCAGTCGGGATTTATGACGATAAAGGTGGAGTAGTGGAATATATCCATCTGAAAGCCGAGTCGTCGGTCCCGCAAGTGGGCGCGCACGTGAATGCGGGCGACGTGATTGGGCACGTTGGGCCGAGTTTGTGTACGGCTACAGCGGCTAACCCGACCGCCCAGACGGCACCACATCTGCATTTACAAGTGAAAAAGGATACTTTCTCAGGTTCAAACACGCAACATGAGTTCCGTGAGGACCTGAGCAAATTGATCAACGTGATGAATGCCTTGTGGGAAGTTCTGCCGGAGTAGACGGTGTGAGTAGAGTGCGAGCGGCGTGCGAGCGGAGCTCGCTAAAGGCAAATCGACGCGATAATCGAAGCCACTCTGAAACCAAGTTTCAGAGTAAAACTCTAGCCTTATCCAACCAAAATCAAGTAAACTTGCTTTTGGCCGTATATGTCTAGAGTTTACCCCTGTAAAACTTTAGTTTTACAGGGGTGGCTTTGGCTATCTGTAATTCTACTTTAGTTCGGGTTTTGTTCGGGTGGATAGGGAGACTGAAAAGTAGAGTTGCGCCAAAATGACTTACGGGTGGACAATAGTGTGCTTTTTGGATGAAATAAAAAGAGGGGAAATAGGGAATTTGCAAAATTAAAAGTCGGCGGGTCGCGGTGGGGTTGGTTGGCCTGGTGGCGGCCGAGCCAAGTCTGAGTTTGGCTGCTCGCCACTGATATAATGTCGCAAAATCTGTATTGTGCGACATTAAGAATCTCCGGAAAAGACGAGTATTCATACGTCGAAAAAGCGCTAGTTTTAATTCCCCACGTGGGAGAAAGGTCAAAAAATGATAAATATAATTGTAAGGCAAATAATTTGGGTCTGGTTCTGGATGATTGCTACGCGCGGATGCGAATTAGCTTTAGTCTGTATAACGTACGAGATGGTCCTTATAGCTATAGAAGGGTCAAGCCAGGTAAACTAAATAAAGGTCTAATACGGTTAAGTATGAACGTGGTCGATAGGGGAACTACAAGGGAGAGAGAAAGACCAAGAAATAGGATAGATAGTTCCGAGCGTAAGTGTAATTCCCTATTTATTTCTAGGCGATTTCGGCGAGCTTGTCGAGGAGCTGTTGCTTGATCCAGGCGGTAAGCTCAGAATAGCTGTGGTCGGTGGCGGAGGCGCGAATGGCGGCGTGGTAGACGCGTTTTTTCTCGGCATTGTTGCGTGGGAACCCGGCAATGATCGGAATAAAGCCGAGCGCGACCGAGAGTTGGTCGGTAACGACGCGAGCAATGCGACCATTACCGTCGAAGAAGGGGTGAATACGAATGAAACTATAATGAAAATGTGCGAGATAGCGGCAAACTTCGTCGATGTTAGAGATGTCGACGAATTCAGTCTGGTCGTGCAGGGTGCGGGCGAGGCCGTAGAGCTCATTATAGACTTCAGCGCCGCCGCGGGGAACGTGGTGAAGGTCTTCGTCGCCAGGGTCGCCAAAGCGAACGTCGTGGCCGAGTGGGCGTAATTCCCCACACTGGCGGTAGACGTAGCGGAAGAGCATACCGTGCATACGTTTCCAGTCGTCGATCCAGTCAGTCTCTTTGCGCATAGAGAGGGCAATACGGATGTCGACGGGGCGTTCGAGTTCGCGGGCAAATTGCAAAATAACGTCGTTAAGGCCGTGCTCCTCGGCTTCACGCACGAGAGGGTGGACCGAGCTAATCGAAAAATGTCGCCCGCTCTTATATTCGGCGGTACGACGGTACTTGCGCCAGAGGCTTTTTGCGACGTCTTCTTGGGCAATCTCGCTGCGCTCTTCTTGCTGGCGTCGCCTCGAAAAAGCCAGTGAACTGTCTTTTTGCTCCGGCTCCTGAACAATTTCACTGCGTTCTTCTTTTGTGACCACGGCTAATTCCCTCCTTCAGGTCGGGGAGGTTTTTTGCTTAGACCTTCTTGTTTGGCTTGATTCTCTGGCGTTTTTGATGTAGCCGGGGCTTCATCGGTGGAGGATTTAACTTCGTCAGGATATTCGAGATCGGTGCTCTCGCGAACAATGTCGTTTAGCATGCCACGGAGCAGGGTGGCTTGGAGCAGGCCAATTTCATTGTTGGCGGGGCGCTTGAGCCGAAAGCGTAACGTGATGCTGAGGAAAGGAAAGGTGTTTTTGAGGTCAGCGGGGGTGAGAAAATAACGCTCACCGTTTTTATGATAGGTCCAGCTTTGATCGTGGCTAGCAGAGACGAGTTCGGAAGTTGGGTGCGATTGGAGTGCGAGCAGAGTACGCTGGATAACGCGTTGGATTTGCTGCTGTTCGGCTGCTCTATCGGATGAATTGTTAGCTGGTTCCTGTTCGTTGGGCAGAGTGAATTCTTCGGCTTCGTAAGAGAGGCCGGAGCCAGCAATTGGACGAATGATGATATCGGAGTGGTCGCTAGCGAGAGTCATGAAACCTTCCGGTACTGGGCCAAGAGGGAGGCGAAGGTAGGCGATATCGTCTATGCGCATGAGTTTTTTACGAACAAGCTCCTTGTGAACGAAATAAATTGTGCGCGAAAAACGGACACGGCTGATCGGTCCGTGGTTCAGAATGAGGATAAGGCTAGCAAGGTCGTATAAGCCCATTGTGATTAGCGCTTTTTACGATTCTTGGTGAGGCTAAGGACGCAACAATAAATAAACACCATCAAGATCGAAACCATAAGGCTGATCCAGAAGAAAAGCGAAGCATGCTCAAAAGCGTATTTGAGGTTAATTCCCTCCCCTGGCAGATGAGTAAAGATGAAGCCGATTACTTCGGAAAGTACCATGCCTACGCAGCCGATTAAGCCAAGGATCTTGCCGAGCTTGTCGCCTTTAAGCGGAGCCCAGAGACCAACGAAATAGATTAAAATAGCAGGGAGCCCGATAGGGAGCAAGTTGGCTTGCCAGCCATAGAGCTCATTAATATCTTTGACACCGTAGTGGATAGCAAAAAGTGGCAGAAGGCTGACGATAAAAGCGACCGTGAGGAAGATTTTTTGCTTGAGAGTGAATTTCATGAGTTCTCCTTATCTTGTTAGTGTCGGATGACAAAATCGTCATCTTCGTTTGCCGGGCGAGCGGCCTGTTCGCGGGTTGAGCCGAGTCGAGGTCCGGCGTTGTACCCCGAGTTGCTACTATTATAACTCATGTGGTCGTTTTGTGCGGCTTTTAAGGTAGCCTTGCCGGTGGCCTTGAGTTTAGGATTGGCGACTTTGCCCACAAATTTAGCTTCGGCGCGGCGAGCCGCTTCGCGAGTTTTGTCGGGCGAAGCTTTTGATTTGGGCTTATCGGAGCCAGTAGAAGCCGGTTTTGGCGCATTTTGAGTGGCTTTGGGCGCTTTTTCTGATCTTTGGCTATCCATAGGCGGTTTGGATTGAGCGGGGCGTTCTGGGGCTTCCTGTGGCCTCGTAGGAGCGGCGTCGGGGCGGTTTTCTTCTCGCTGCTTCCCTTCTTGGCGCTTTTGGGCGACTAGGCTACCGAGGTCTTTTAACGTGTTACGTTCCTTGCCTTCGGCGGCATTTGGCGAAAGCTTCATTTTGCGGAAGTCGGCTTGAGGGGTAGGGACGTATTGGAAAGCGGGTTTGTTGGATTTTCCTGCGGAAAATCCCAGCGTTTCTGATCCTCGGTAAACAGAACCAGTTCTGTTTACGCTCAGATCATTGCGCTGTTCGGTTTCGGAAGCGTAATTCCCTGTCATGAAGCCGGCGCCGCCACTGCGAGTAGTGTAACTATTATTAAGCTGCTCTTGGAGGGCACCATTCTCGCCGGCTAGACGACCGCTATCGGAAAGTTCTTTTTTGTATTTTTCGGATTGCTCGATGGTTTCACGAATTTCGGCTTCAACTTCGGTGCGACTGCGAGCATAGCCGCGGCGCGAAACTTCGACAATTTCGTCAAAGTTGTCTTCGGGCGACTGCGGCAGAGAAAGCGTGGTGGCCGAGAAAGCGGGGACCTTTTCGCCGTTAATAATCATCGAAATCACAAAATGGCGGTTATTCATCTGGATGAGGTCGCTTTGGTCAAAAACTGGCTCAAATTGTTTAGAGAGGATCGGCGCGTCGTCGGCCGAGACACGGAAAGAAATTGTCGTACCGACGTTGCCAAAAACGGCGTCACGCACCGATTCAGTCATCTGAGAGATGTACTGGTTCGCTACGGTTAAGTTCAGTCCGTACTTACGAGCTTCAGAAAGAATCACGGCGAAGGAATCGGTAGCGAAGTTCTGGAACTCGTCGACGTAGAGATAGAATGGACGGCGATCTTTGACGTCCGGAATGTCCGAGCGGCTCATGGCGGCGAGCTGTACTTTCGTAACTAAGAACGCACCGAGGATACCAGCATTATCTTCACCAATCAAACCTTTCGATAGGTTGACGACTAGGATCTTCCCTTCGTCCATAATTTTGCGCACATCAAAGCTCGATTTTGGTTGACCAATGATATTGCGAATGATCGGGTTGGCGGTGAAGGCACCGACCTTGTTAAGCACTGGTGCGATTGATTCATTGACTTGTTTTTCATTCCATTGGCCAAATTCGTGTTTCCAGAATTGGAGAACCGTAACATCCGTACAGTAATCGAGAGTCTCCTTGCGGAAGTCCTTGTCGGTCAACAGGCGCGAAATATCGAGTAAAGTTGTTTCTGGCCGGTCAAGCAGAGCTAAGATCGTATGACGAAGAATATGTTCAAGACGCGGGCCCCAAGAGTCGCCGAACATACGTTTGAGCACGCCGATAACTTCGGAACAGACGTTGGGCTTGCGGCTTGGATCGCTGATCTCGAGCGGGTTAAAGGCGACTGGATAGGCGGTATCGGCCGGATTAAAATAAATCACGTCTTTAATCCGGCTTTTTGGCACGAAGCGGAGGTTGTTGATGGCGAAGTCGCCGTGCGGGTCGATGATACAATAGCCTTGGTTATAGAAAATATCCGAGAGCGCGAAAAGCTCGAGCATACCAGATTTACCAGCACCGGTTTGACCGATGATGTAAACGTGGCGGGAGCGGTCGCGACGGTACATGCCGAACTGGTGATTAATCCCACGGAAATTAGTAAGGCCGAAGGCGGAAATGTTTTCGTCGTTGGCGGGGTTGCCAGTGATGAGTGGGAGCTTAGCGGGCGGTTCAGCAGTTTTAGAAGAAGCCCAAACAATGTTTGGCGTTTCGACGGAAGTGTGCGGTAAGTGATAAACCGAAGCTAGCTCGGAGATATTAAGAATGAAGCCATGGTCGGCAAATTGGCGCATGCGATAATGATCAAGATCGTCGTTGTTAAAAGTACCGCCAGTGAGCTTAAAACCGTTAAGATTGGTCGAGTTGTATTGTTTGAAAGTCCCGACGAGAGCTTGCATATTGAGTTTAGCGCTAGTTTGATCTTGACCAAGGTAGGCAAGGCGGATTTTGACTTCGTAGCCCAGTTTCGTAGCCTTTTTCTCGGCCTCAGCGATACGGGTTTTGTCGCGTTCGGAAAGCTCGACTTTGGGCGCATCACTGCCGCTACCACCGGCGGGTGGACGGAAGAAGGCTCCGAGCGCTTCGACGACCCAGACCCAGTCGATGCCACTACCGCCGCCAAATTTCTTGCCGGCTTTGACCTTTTTAATCCACTTATCGGTGGTCTGTTTGTGCCAGTCGTCAGAGATAGGACGAGTGAGAATTTGGATCCAAAGCTCCTCAGAATTGTCAGGATTTAGCTTTGCAAGAGTCCCAGTAATTCCGGCGAGCGGGTCGACTTCGAAGTTGTCAAAAGTCTTGATCGGGAGAGCTTCATTCTCGGTTAGAGTCAATTCCGCTTCATATATTACAGGATATTTCGAGCGATCATCGACATAGTCTTCGTTCATTTTGTAGATCTGAACGGTTGGGTACTGTGCATAAATTTGCCCTTCAACAAAACTTTGGAGGATTTTAGGCACCCAGACATAGAAACGAATTTGGCCGCTAGTCGAGACGATCTCAAAACTGAGGTGTTCTTGAACGCCGCCAGAGTTCTTGAGTTCGGCTTTGTCACGCAAAATACCGTGTAAGCTAGCGAAAAGTTGTTCAGCAGCGAGCTCTTTTTTGTCGTTAGCTCGTGGGATTTCCAACATCAAGAGTACCGAGTCGACGTTTAAGACCTTAAGTCGATTCAGTTTTTTGTAGTTACGATAGCTAAGGAATGCCAGGATGCCGACAATCGGAATCCAAACGTAAGGCTGAAGAATAAAGTGGATAAATTGCGTTAGCATATAGGTTTATTTTACTATATTTTTTGGTTTTTCGCTAGTAGTTGTGAGCTAGGCTTGCTTCTCGGCGAGCTTGTAAGAATCGCGGTCGACTTTTTCGAAAAGCTCTTTGTTTTGGAGGTTTAGCAGGACGGTAGTCTCTTTGACCTTGCGGGCGCGGAGGACACGTTTGACAATTTCCTCGCGAGTGAGTGGCTCGCCGGCTTCTTTCAAGATGTTAGTAATGATATCAGCGACAGTGCCGCGCTTGTAACCCCAAGAATCAAGGGCATATATACCGCGACCAATCAGTACGAAGCGCGAATCTTTGATAAGCTCATTATGAATGGCTTGGACGGTGACGTTTTTGCGGCGAAAATCCGAGGCCGAGATTGCTTTTGCGATGTCGGAGAAGTGCATCGGCTCCTTTTTAGCTTCGAGCACAACGAAAATTTTATCGCGAATATTGCGCGGGTTGACAGTTGGCCACTTAGCAAGGCCCCAGAGACCATTGAGCGAAGCAAGTTGCTTTGAAATCGAAGCGACTGCTTTAATGTGATCGGGGTGTTCGTAATCAAGCGCGTTATCGAGCTGATCAAGCGTCATCGGAGCTTTGTTTTCTTTGATAACTTTAACAATTTCGCCGACGCGTTCCTCGATGTCCTTAGCGGTGCCGTATTCAGCAATACCGATTGCCGAATAGTAGAGATCGTTTTCGTCGACAGCAGTCAAGGCCTTCGAAATTGACGCAATGAAGACGAGCTTTGCGCGCTCGGCGGCAGTCGGTTCTTCCTTGCCATAGAGACGCTTGGCGAGGTCGGAAGTTCGAGCGACACGCCCGAGCTCGGTCAAGTTTCGAATAATAAGCTTCTCCGCAGCGGCAAGCTCGGAGATTTGGCCTTCTTCAGCACCAATACGGAGGCGTACTAAGATCGCTTTTTCAAGCTGGCGTACGCGTTCGCGAGTAATGTTGAGGAGCTCGCCAATTTGCTCCAAAGTTTCTTTTTGCCCAGTGAGACCGAACCGGCGAGAAATAATCTCGCGTTCGCGCTCTTGCTCAATAATATTTAAGCTGCCTGTTATGGCATTTTCGATTGTGCTGGCGTTCTGATCCATCAGGTTCCCTTCGTTCCTACCCGGACTAAAATTTAATATTAGATGAATTATAACTATAATAGCATAAATTCATGGTGCTGTCAACGATAAAATTTAACTTTTGTTAGATTTTGTTGACTTCTTATGACTTATTATATCACTTTTCGCGGTAATTTGCGGATTTTTAATAAACTTTTTTTGGCGATTTTGCCACGAAACCGGTAATCTTAAGCGGTTTCAAAGATACTTTGATAATGGATGTTTTTTGAGCTAAATAATGTCGTAAGATTTTCGCTAAAAGTCCGAAATTAGTTGTGTTTTTGGCCATAAAAGTGGGTTTGCGCAAAAACAAAAAAGAGCGCCCAGCTCTTTAGGGAGCTGGGCGTAGGGGTAGATAGCTTTAAGTGCTGGAAGGGTAGAAATACTCCATGATAGCACGGGCGCTGTCGTCTAACGCGGTTGCCCACTCTTTTTCAAGCAGAATGAGGCTAGCGCGAATCAAGTCAACAGCCTGGTCTTCGTCGTCGGTGAAGAGCACTTGGTCGTACTGACCGATTTTGTGAAGAGCGGTTTTGTATCCCCAGATGAAGGCCGTGCGCAGGTTGGTCAAGGGCAGGGATCGGACATTCTTATCCTTAATTTCATCGAGCTGGCGCCTGAACTTCTGGTGATACCGCGTGGCGTAGAGCGGGAGAGGGATCAGATCTACCTCAATCTTGGATAAGCAGTCTTGCGGGTCGGAGAAGAGGGTGGCGTCGTAGACGCGGTTTTTGTGTAGACCGGCGACGTAGCCATTTATAAAGGCATTCGTCAGGTCTTCGCGGGGCTGTCTGGTGGTTTTCTCATCGTTTTCGGCGATGTTGAAGTAGGTTTTGTAGTTGAGATCCATGGAATCGTCCCTTTCTATAAAGTATCGTTCACCTATCACAAAATAAAGTAAACGGTTCCTTTATAGAACGAGACTTAGCCAGATTATCACTAAAACTATCTGGTAAGATGCTAGGCCATTACGATAAGCCATATCTCCATTGTAGCACAGATTACTGTTTTTGTCAAGCATTTTGACACAAAACTCCAGCTATGAGGGGCCAGCTCGTTATTTTGCAGATTTTTGGGCGGTCTTGCGAGTGGTAGTTTTCTTTGTAGCAGGTTTTTTAGCGGTAGTTTTGCGGGCAGTGGTTTTCTTTGCTTTGGCTCCCGTAGTCTTTGTGCTAGTCGCTTTGGTCGCTTTGGTTCCGCGGCGGGCAAAACGGCCACGAGCAGGGGTCTTTTCATCGAGACGTTTTTTGGCCTCTTCAAGGGTGATTGATTTTGGATCTTCATCCTTTGGGATTTTGACGTTATTGAAACGACCTGGGCCTTTGATATAAGGCCCGTAAGCGCCGTTAATAATCATGATATCGCCCCAGTCAGCAATAATCGAGTCGATTTTCTCCTGATAGAGCTTAGCGGCAGTATCAAAATCAATCGTATAGGGGTCGTAATCTTTGATCTGAATATTGTATTTGCCGGCTTTGAGATAAGGGCCGAAGGGGCCGCTAGCCGCGATAATCTCGGTGCCATCTTTGGTTTGGCCAAGAGTGCGAGGAAGTGCTGGCATAGCCAGTTGCTTTAAAGCCTCTTCGAGCGTGACGGTTTTCTCGGTTTTACCCTTTGGCAGTGGTGCGAAACGCGGTTTTTCGCCGGAGGATTTTTCGTTATCGCCCAGCTGGATAAAACCACCATTGCGGCCAATTTTGGCGTAAATCGGGCGGCCGGTTTCGGGGTCCTTCCCTAGTTCCCTGGCGTTATTATAGCGGGCGGCGTCGTCAGATTTTAGGACTTCCTTTTGGAATGGGATATAGAAATCGCGCAGCATCTTGACCCGTTCGAGTTTGTGCTCGGCGATTTTGTCGAGATCCTCCTCGATATTGGCGGTAAACTTATAGTCGACGATGTTGTTGAAATTATCAACCAAGAAGCCAGCTAGAAGCTCACCGATCGGGGTTGGCAATAATTTACCCTTCGTAGAGCCAGTTTTTTCGGTGACAATTTCGCGTTTAACCTTGCCCTTTTTGAGGGTAATCTGGATAACTTCGCGCGGTTCGCCTTCGGATTCACCTTTGATAACATAGCCACGAGTTTGGATGGCAGACATAATCGTAGCGTAAGTCGATGGGCGACCAATGCCAAGTTCTTCGAGCTTCTTGACGAGCGAACCTTCGGTGTAGCGGGCGGGTGGCTTGGCGAAATTTTGGCGAGCACTGATCGACTCGGCCTTGAGTTTGTCGCCGCTAGTGAGGGCTGGCAGCTCGTCTTCTTTGGTGCGGCCAGTAACTTTCAAAAACCCATCAAAAACAATGACTTCGCCCTTAGCCTCAAAAGTATATTTTGGCTCAGCGCCAGTCGTAATCCTGACCACAGTTTTTTCGGTTTTGGCTTCGGCCATTTGGGTGGCGAGAGTGCGGTTACGGATGAGCTTATAGAGTTTTTTCTCGTATTCGGTCTTGCCAGCGACTTCTTGTTCAATATGGGTCGGGCGGATAGCTTCGTGGGCCTCTTGGGCACTGGCGGATTTGGTCTTAAAATTACGAACCTGGAGATATTCTTTGCCAAATTTTTCCTCGACGTAATGCGCGGTCATCGCGATAGCTTGTTTTGAGAGGTTAAGGCTATCGGTGCGGTGGTAAGTGATGAGACCAGCTTGATAAAGCGCCTGGGCGGCGGACATGGTTGATTTGGTAGACATGCCGAGACGTGAGTTAGCCTCGATTTGCATACTAGCCGTGGTGAAAGGCGGCGCTGGGCGGCGAACGCCAGGGCTAGTTGTAATGTCCGAGACTTCAAAATCGGCGTCAGCAATTTTTTCGAGATAGTTAGTGGCGGTTTTTTCGGTGTCGAAAGTCTGGTCGAGAGTGGCGGTAAGTTTGTCTTTATTCTTAGTCAAAAATTCTCCAGTTACCTTGAACTTGGCCTTGCTGGCGAACTGGTCAATTTCGTGCTCACGCTCGACGATCAGGCGGAGGGCAGGGCTCTGGACGCGTCCGGCCGAGATTGCGCCCGGGACTTTGCGCCGGACTACGCCAGAAAGGTCGTAACCGACTAGCATGTCGAGGGTCTGGCGAGCTTGCTGTGAATGAACCATGTCCATATCGACTTTACGCGGATTTTGGATGGCATTCTCGAGGGCGGGTTTGGTAATTTCGTGGAATGTGATACGATTGGTGCTCTTAGGGAGTTTGAGAACTTCCATAAGGTGCCAAGAAATCGCTTCACCTTCGCGGTCTTCATCGGTTGCGAGCCAGACAGTTTCGGCGTTAGCGGCGGCTTTCTTGAGATCAGAGATGATTTTGGTGTGTCCAGGATCAATTTCGTAAGTAACGTCAAAAGTCTCTTTGTCGACGTGAGTGTCTTTGCGGATATGGCCAACCGAGGCGAGGACATGGAAGTCGCGACCGAGGTATTTTTCGATGGTGTGAGCCTTGGCAGGAGACTCGACGATTACTAAATTTTTAGGCATATATTTATTATCATAACACATGCGTCAAGCGGCGCAAGAGAAACGACGCAAAAGTCGTCAAATAAAATGCTACGCTTCTGGGACACGCTCACACCGGCCTGTCGTTACAGGCGGCCTGTTCGCTTCATCCGCTCCTCGTAGTGCGGCGCTAGAGCGCCTTCCGCGGGCGTCACCTCAAAAGAGAAAGCGTTGCTTTCTCTTTCCTCGTCTCCTACGCAGTTCGCGGAGATTCCCAGTAAGCGTAGTCGTTTTATTTGATAAATCTCGCGTAGGTTTTCTTGCTTGACACATGTGTTATATTGTTATTGTTTCGAATTCTTTCATCCTCCCCATTGATTACTTTATGGCTAGACAACGGAGGGGATAGCCTGCCAAGGCTCCGCGGATTGCGCTTGGCGAAGACCCGATAGCTTCATAATAAACTAGCAAGACGACATTGAACCAGTTGGTTGTATGCGACGACCAATAGTTTCCGCTCATGTTCGCGTCTTTAAAATCGTACCCATCTCTGACATACCCGCTGCGGACGAAGAGGTCAACAAACCAAAAAATAGCCGTGACAGAAGCGTCGCGGCTGAGGTAAGATGCGTAGGAGGGTTCGGGTCAGACGTTGTACGGGCCGCCGTCAAAGACGAAATTTCCGTCCGCGTCGGTGAGGTCGCTGGCCATGCAGTTGAGGCGCCACTGGGTCTTCTCGTCTTCGCCGGGCTCGCGCCAGTAGAGGAGGTTGTCCTCCTCGTCGGTGATAGCCAAGCCGTGCCCGGGACCGAGATACCCGCCCTGGCCACCGAAGTAGGAGAAGACGAATCGATGGCCGGGTGAATCGGCGCCATGGGAATAAGTGTAGATGGTAAAGGTTGCGCAGGCATAGGTGGTTCCGCCGGGATTGAAATTGCCGATACCCCGATCAGAAATTGCCGCGCCGGCGAAGTCGCTTTCTAATTGATAGTCCAGAAAATGCCGCTCCACGAAAAATTCCTCTTCGTCGGAGCAATTATCGAAATGACCAAAGATTCGGAGACCTTTGATGGTTTCGTCGATCATGGTCTGTTTCATGCTGATGCCTTCCATGGTTACCTCCTAATTGTCAAATTTCGAGGAAGTAGGGCTATTTTTGCTCATTGGCGTCAGGAATAATGGTATAGCTGTCCTCGCCGATTTCGATAATCTGGCCTTTGGACAGGTCGCTGGCGCTGAATCGGAAGACGTCGCTGCCGGCCCCACCGATGACCTGATCAAGCATTTGTTCGATCAGGCTGGGTGGGATTTCAGAGAGCGCCTGTACGATTTCTGCGACTACTTCCGGTGGAATGTCGGCGTCAGCACCAACGATGACTGTTGCCGGGCCACCAAAACCGAAGATAGGCGGTATTCCTCCGAAGTAGAAATCATCGGAGTTGTTCTGAGCATTGGGCGGAAACGGAACAATGCGTTCAGGTGGTTTCTGGGATTTGGGCTTTTTGAAGCCAAACATTTGATTCCCTCCTAATTGTGAATTTTCGTAAAGCAATGCAAAAGCAGAGACGCTACAAGACCTTACTCTTCCATTATAGTATACTTTGTTAAAATTGTCAAGGAAAAATAGCTGAAGCGTTTTGGTTATAGTTTTTGGTTGTAAATTTTAATCAACAAAAATGGCTCCAGGTAAGGGTGGGCATCACCTGAAGCCATTCTTGGTACCTAGATACCCCCAGGTAAGGGTGGGCATCACCTGGAGGTGTCTAGGCCCTATAACGCATCGTCGTTCGACCCCGGTTACCCGGGAGCGCGACCCACCTCACACAAACACGGGGCCCGCCGGTTATAGGGATTGCTATGCCTTCGAAGCTTCCCTAAAAGTGGAGGTAATACTTGCAATCTACGACCATAAAAAGAGAAATCGTAGACCCTAGGGGTTTCAAAAGCACGCAATTTTTGCTACGCTAGAGACAAGCCCTAGTGTAACGAAAATTATGATTTATTTAGGTACAGTTGGAGTCGTGATGCAAAATAACTCTAACTGATAAGCATTATAGCACACGGGGTATAAAATGTCAATACTTTTTTCACAATTTCTTTCAAAAAACAACGAAATTCGACCTCAAGAAGCCGATTTTACAGAGGTGTTAAGCACTATTGCGCTTAAGCCAAAAAAGTTATATTTTTATGGAAAATTGCCGGAAAATCAGCTGAAAAATGGTTGCAAAAAGACGCAGATTAGGCCGAAAACTCTGGCGGTAGTAGGCACGCGCAAACCAACAAAATATGGTGAAGAAGTGGCGTATAATTTGGCCTATGTTGCGGCGAAACGAGGAGCAGTGATCGTGTCGGGGCTGGCCTACGGGATTGATTCGATTGCGCACCGGGCCGCGCTAGACGCGGGCGGGGTGACAGTGGCGGTGCTGGGGACGCCGATCGATTACATCTATCCGAAGTCGCATTATCGTTTAGCGGAGGAAATTGTGGCAAAAGGCGGAGCAGTGATGAGCGAGTTGGCGCCGGGGGCGGAGTTTTTTCCGAAGACTAGTTTCTTGCAGCGGAATCGGTTGATTTCGGGCTTGAGTGATGTGGTAGTAATCCCAGAGGCGGCAGAGCGGAGTGGCTCACTGAATACGGCGGCGCATGCGCTCGAACAGGGGCGAGAGGTTTTTGCGGTGCCAGGCGACATAACGCGGCCCCTATCGAGAGGCTGTAATCAGCTGATTTTACAAGGAGCGATGCCTTACCTAGAGCCAGAGGATGTCCTGAGCTTGTTATTTCCGGTGCAGACGCGTACAAAACGGCAAAAAGCCTTGGCACAGGCGGCGCTGATTGGGGATAATGAGGAAGAAACGGCGATTTTAGCGAAGCTAAGAGCGGGAATCCAGCAGGGCGAGGCGATTTTAGCAGAAACGGGGCTTGCAGCGGCGACCTTTAACCAGCATATGACAATGCTAGAGATCAAGGGGCGGGTGCGTGCGCTAGGGTGTAACCGGTGGGCGTTGAAGTAACATGTTTTTATTTCTTCGCTAGGGATGGGCAAGAAAAAGGCCCCGCTCAAAGAGCGGGGCCCCAACAGGACCATTAATGGTCGCGTCGGTTGTGTTTGGAGGGATTTTGGTCAGGGGTTGCCACCGTTGCCGCCGAAGGTCAGAGCGTCGTCATAGACGGGGGTCAGGCAGGCGCCCGGCAGCGGCGGGAGAGCGTTGTGGTCCATGCCGGTCAGGCTCTTCAGGGAGAGCAGGCTGATGGGGCGGTCGCCGGCCTGGATGAAGCGGATCTCGCCGTCCTTGGCCAGCGTATCGTAGGTGGCCTTGAAGTAGGTGTTGGCGAGGACGCCGCCGCTCAGGACGCTGGTGGCATCGGCCATCTTGATCTTGTCGATCGGCTTCTTCCCGTCATCCTCCAGGAGGGGGATGGGCTGGCCGCTCAGGGTCAGGGGGCTCTTGGTGTAGCCCAGGAGCAGGAACTGGCCGCTGTTGCGGCTGAGGGGAACGAATTGGACCACCACGGCCGTGAAGCTGCCCACGATCTGGGAGCCGTTGTTGGCGCGGTCGGCCATCGCTACGGCGATGCCGGCCTGGTCGTTGTAGGCGTACTTGGCCACCTCGAAATTGAGGCCGACGAAGGACGGGTTGTCCTTCTCGTCGATGCCGTCCTTGAGGGTGGTCAGGTCGGGGCCAGTGGTGATGCGGAGACCCAGCGGGGAGATGAACTCTTTCGGTTTGTTGTTCTGAGACATGTTAAAATCCTCCTTGTGATGTGCTAGTCGGGCGGAGCCGACTGCGTATTGTTGGGGCGTAAGCCCTCCGGTCTAGGCTTTTTGCCAAAAACGGCAAAATATAGCCTATCTGTCAGGGGGCGATGCGAAACGTCCCCAGACTGATATCTCCATTGTAGCACAGATAGTCTAAAATGTCAATAGTTAAATCATAAGAAATAAGGAAAAGTAGATAAAATAACTCACACTCTAAAGCAAAGGGTCTACCATTCTCTTCTCGAGGCGCGTTCGCGACGCCTGCCGTCGCAGGGTCGCGCCGCTCTTCCTCCTCGTAAGTCCGGATCCTCTCGTAGAGAACAGCAGACCCTTTGTCTTAGAGCATAGTTTAATTATCTACTTTTCCTTATTTCTTCTGTTTGCCTTTTTATTCTCCACTTGATTACTCTATGGCTATACAACGGAGGGAGAAGCCACGCTGAGCAAGATAATATGATGACGATACAGATTCGTAACCGTTAAAGGCAAAACGTCCGGCGTTATAGATTCTTATCGCATTGTTCCCCCAATATTCACCATCCCAGCCAAGTAGACAATAGTCCAGATATTCATCAATAATCCCGCTGCGGACGAAATGCTGGCAGCCCGCCAGCATTTATGATTTATCTAATAGGGGTGAACCATGCAAAAATGCTAACACTATGCCAGCATTAGCCTTTTCTTCGTCCGCAGCGGGCATGTTGGTATTAATGCAGAAATATCAAACGATGCGGTTGTTCAACCTGGCTATTTCGGTATGCTTTGGTCAGCACAGCCATGGTATGATGGCTGTCTAGAAGGAGAAAGCTCGCAACCAAATCGCGGGGATGATAAGTTCTGGCCTTTCTCCCTCCGTTGTCTAGCCATATGAGTAATCAAGGGAGGATGAAACCTAAACGGTATGCTCGTCGATGGCGTGGCAGATTTCGGTGAGGAGGTTCGGGAGGAGTTCCTTTTCCTCGGGCGTGAAGCGCGAGAGCACAAAATCGACGTCGCTGAGCTTGGCGCGGAGTTCGTCATTGTTGGTGCCGAGGCGGAGGCGTGGGAAATCATCGGTGCCGAGGTGGTGTGCGATGGACTTTAGGCCGTTGTTGCCGCCGCTAGAACCTTTGGCACGATAGCGGATAGTTTGGAAAGGTAAGTCAAAATCGTCGCAAATTGCGAGGATATCGGCTGGGTCGATTTTGTAATAGTTGGCAAAATCTTTGACCGCGAGGCCGGTATCGTTGTAAAAATAACGAGATTTAAGAAAAATACGGTCGCCGTCTTTGAGCCAAATGGCGTGCATTTTTTGATTTTCCCAGGTGAGATTGTGAATTTTGGCATAAAAATCGAGGGCAAGACTGCCGAAATTGTGGCGTGTCCAGTTATAAACGTCGCCCGGGTTACAAAGACCAACGATAAGTTTCATGGAGGTATTATAGCACAGCTTTTGAAGAATTGTAGTAAATAGGCTCATGGTGGTTCCCACAAGGCGCTAGAAAACAAGTTTTCTAGAAATTTTCGCGTTTTCTCGAAAAACCTTAACATATGGTGGCCTCTGCTGGATTCGAACCAGCGACCCCTCGAATGTGAATCGAGTGCTCTAGCCACTGAGCCAAGAGGCCAAGACCATATGTTAAACTTTTTGCTCGAAAACTTGAAATACCTGATTTATTAAAATTCTTCCTGGGAATCAACTGATTCCCTCTCCTCTGTGTTATAATAGCATAGAATATGTTGGATTTCCAGAAGTTTGAGCAAGAAAAAGCCGAAATCGAGGCATTTTTGGCGCAGCCGGAAGCATACGCGGCGTCGGATTTTGCGGAGAAGTCGCGGCGACTTGCGGAGATTAATGAGATTTTGGGGCTTGCACGAGAGATCGAGCAGGCGAAGCAGAATTTGGCTGAGGCGAAGGCGTTGACGGAAGATCCAGAACTGGGCGAGCTGGCGCGGGCGGACATTGAGAGTTTGAACGCGAAGATTGCCGAGAAGAGCGAAGAACTAGAAGAAAAACTTTTGCCACACGATCCGAATGATGATAAGCCAGCGATTATGGAGATTCGGGCGGGCGCGGGCGGCGATGAAGCTTCCCTGTTTGCGGGTGAGCTTTATCGAATGTACGTGCATTTTGCGGAACGACATCATTTGAAAGTGGAACTGCTGAGTCAGAACGAGAACGAGGCGGGCGGGATGAAAGAAGTGATCATCCGAGTATCGGGCGAGAAACCGTACGGGCAGCTGAAGTTTGAGGGTGGAGTGCACCGGGTGCAGCGAGTGCCGGTGACGGAGAGCCAGGGGCGGATTCATACGTCGACGGCGACGGTGGCGGTTTTGCCAGAGGCGGCAGAGACGGATATCGAGATAAAACCGGAAGATCTTAGAATTGATATCTATCGGTCGGGCGGTCATGGTGGTCAAGGGGTGAATACGACCGATTCGGCAGTGCGGATTACGCATTTGCCGACTGGACTAGTGGTGGCGATGCAGGATGAGCGGAGTCAACAGCAAAACCGAATTAAAGCGATGGCAGTGTTGCGAAGTCGCCTGATGGAGAAAAAGATCCAAGAAGAGCGGCAGGCGGCGAGCGATGCGCGGAAGTCGTTGATTGGCTCGGGCGATCGGAGCGAGAAGATCCGGACTTATAACTTTCCGCAAGATCGGATTACGGATCACCGAGTACATTATTCGCGCTCAAATATTCCGGCAGTTATGGACGGCGATATTGACGACATCGTGAAAGAATTGGCAAAGGCAGAGCGAGCTTTCGCTGAGTAGCGGGCGCATAGAGCCTTAGAGTTGTTGGGCGGGTTGTTTAACACTAGGGCGGGGTGGATGTGGATTAGATATGAAGATAGCACAGTGGTTAAGTCGAGCAAAAGAACGGATCCCGTCACTAGATGCGGAGCTGATGATTTTGATGGTGTTTCGGGAAATATGGCCGCGCGGAGTGGATCGGAGTTATATTGTGACGCACGACGATATGGAAATTACGCCGGGGCGATTGGAGATTCTGACGAATATGCTAGTACGACGAATTAAAAAGGAGCCGTTGGCCTATATTTTGGGCGAAAAAGAGTTTTATGGACGAACGTTCTGGGTGACGCCGGAAGTGCTGATTCCCCGCCCGGAGACGGAAAGTTTGATCAATTTGATTAAAGAACTAAAGTTACCGAGGCAAGCGCGCTTCTTTGAGGTGGGAACAGGGAGCGGGTGTATTGCAATTACGCTGGCGCTGGAGTTTCCGCAGGCGAAAGTGCTCGCGACGGATATTAGCGAGCGGGCGCTCGACATTGCGGAGCAAAACGATATTATCCATGAAGGGCGTGTGGATTTTTTGAAAGCGGACCTTATCGAGGAACTAGTGAAGGACATCCAAGAGGAGGCGAAGTGTCGAAATTTGCAGATGTATAGTACGGAACTGGAGACACAAGGCTATGATTATATTGATGACGGGCCAGAGGAGCCGGATTGGTTTGAGGATTTGCAGTTTGATGTTGTGGTGGCAAATTTACCATACGTAGACCCAAAATGGGACTGGCTGGATGCGGAAGCGCTGGATTATGAGCCGAAGACAGCGTTATACGTGCAGGATGAAAATGGTCTGGGGCTATACCGACGGTTCTTTAGAGAGTTAAAAGTGCTAAGAACGCATTATGTAGCGATTGAAGCGGACCCGTGCCAGCACGCCGCTTTGATAAAAATAGCGGAAGATTCGGGCTGGGGTTGCCAGAAGATCGATGGTTTTGCGCTGCTGTTTGTACGAAGAAGCTAGCCAGATACCAATCTTACCCTTTATTCACGAGTACGGTAGCTTCCGAGTGTGACATTGATCGTGTGTTCCTCACCGTCACGAAGGATAGTAAGCTGGACAGTGTCACCTGGGAGGTATTCGCCGATGATGGTTGAAACGGAGCCATTCTTGCCGAGGGTGAAACCGTTGATCTTAGTGATAATATCTTTGTCCTTGAGCCCAGCTTTGGCGGCAGGACCATCAGCGATAATAGCGGAACCTTGGTTGGAGATGAGATAAGCGCCAGCGCTGACTGGGAGGTCATAAGTAGCGACAACTTCAGGAGTGATTTCGATATAGGAGACGCCAATATAAGCGCGAGCAGCGGAGCCATTTTCGATGATGTTTTTGAGCATACCTTTAACACTGGAAATTGGGATCGCGAAGCCGATACCGTCGGCGTCCTCGCTAGTGGCGGTGTTGATGCCGATAACTTCACCAGCGGCATTTACGAGCGGTCCGCCCGAATTGCCGGCATTAATAGCGGCATCGGTTTGGATCATGTCTTTGAGATTTTCGGAGCTCATAAGATCGCTGCTATAAGCAGTGATTGAACGATTGGTACCAGAAATGATGCCAGAAGTGACGCTATTTTGGTATTGGCCGAGGGCGTTGCCGATCGCGATGACGGGTTGGCCGGCGGAGATGGTTTTAGAATCGCCAAGAGTGACGGTCGGGAGATCCTTGGCGCCAGTGATTTTTAGGAAAGCAACATCGTTTAGCGGGTCGGTGCCAACGAGGGTGACGTCATCGTAAGTTGTGCCGTCGTCAAGAATAACTTTAACCGAGCGGGCGCCGTCGACAACGTGTTTGTTCGTCAAAATATAGCCGTCGCTCGAAACAATCATGCCGGTACCGGCGGAAGTGCTGGTTTCGGTTTGGCCAAACCAGCCGGTGGTACGGGTTTCGGTAACGATCGAAATGACGCCTGGGGCGACGCGCGCTGCGACTTCGGCAATAGAACCTTCGGTAAAGTTTAGTGAATTGCCGTCGTTACCGTAATTAAAGGTGATTGGTTTATCATCGGATAAATAAGTGATGATTGAGAGGGTGAGACTGGTTGCTGAGGTGATGATGGCTAGAAAAAGTAAAGTGACTGTGGCAATTTTGAAACCAGTATTGTTTTTAGGCTTGGCGGTAGCGGCAGGTACATTAGCAATCGGAGCTGAGGCGGTCGGGGCATCGACGACAGTAGGCTCTGGATTTGGATTAGCTTGAGCGGTTTCGGGTAGAGTAGAGTTTGATTTTTTGGTCATATTTCCTCCTAATGGATATTAAATCGTGGTTGACTAAAGCTGACGATCAAAATTGCAATCACAACAAGGCTAAAGATAACTGGCAATGCGACATTGCGGAAATTAAGTTTGCCGTTGTGTTTGGAGATTTCGCCATAGATCTTGAAAAAGGCAAAAGCAACAACGGTGAGGATGATTGCGAGCTGAGAGATGCAGAGGCCAGTGTTACCGATGGTGTAGATAATAAGCCATGCGTGTGCTAGCCAGGCGATTTCCGAAAAAATGAGGCCATTTACGATTGAAATAAAAGCGTACTCCTGGTCAGAAGCTTGGATTAAGACGTGGTGCGCGGCGGCGAAACCGATAATAAATTCCGCGATTACGAGGACCCAAGAATCAGTAAGCGCGGCAAAAATACTGGCAGTAGTAGTGCCCAAAAGGACGGCAATAAGGGCTTGAACCATAGCAAAATTGAGCGATGAACGAGGCTTAATTACAATGAGCCAAATCGCATAGCCGGCCATAAGGGCGAAATGTACTGGCAGAAAGGTAGTTCCGGCAGCGTAGGCTAAGAGTACGAAGCTAATACCGACGATAAAATCGACGAGACTTGAACGAATGTTGAGCCACCAATAGCGATGGTTGACGGCGAAGACACGCCATTTTGAAGCAATAATTAAGACTAAACCAATGATGCAGTTGCCGGTTACGACGGTGGCGCCAATCGAGACAACTGCGAGCAATAAGTTCAAGACGACGTGAGCGAGTGAGCTTAAAGCGTTGCGACTTTTGCGAATGAAAATGTAATCAGCCATGAGAATATTATAACAAAAAATTTGAGGAATGAGTGGGATGGTAAAATATTTTAAGGTTAAATAAGGCAAAGATAATAAACTTACTCAAAAATCTGTAATAAGGACTTAGGCTAGCTTTCAATCAAAGGTGGAAATTCCAAAATCGAGCCCTTTGGGCCGTGATTTTGGAAGTTTCCAGCCTCAGGCGTCGGAGCGCCACGATTTCTAGCTAGCCTAAGTCCTTATTACTCTTCTCAAGTTAGTTTTATTATCTTTTCCTTATTATATCTTCATCCTCCCTTGATTACTCTATGGCTAGACAACGGAGGGGACGACCAACATGACGATAATATTTTGCACTTGGTCCTACCCCGTATTCGTAGAAATATAGGCTCTCGACTTCATTTGTTGCTATTAGCGCCTTCGATGACCAGCCATATCCTACCGTACCAGCGCTCCAAATGAATGATGCTCCACGATCTAAATCTCCGCTGCGGACGAGAGTGGAGATTTTTCTGTTCGGATAAAACCTTAGCGTCGGCGCTAAGGTTTGAAAAAGAGCTAATAGGGGTAGATCACTTCAAAAAGTCCCCAAAACCTTAGCATACTGCTAAGGTTCGGCCGAACACTTCGTCCGCAGCGGGTGGACTGGAACTAGGGGTAATGTAACCGCTCATGCTGGGAGCTGGCTTCGCTTTTGGTCTGGCGTGGCGGCAGTAGGAAGGGCTTTGGTTTTTCGGATCGATAGTGATGTTCTGTATAGCTCAATTAATGATTTTACATTCTATGGCTTTCCCCTCCGTTGTCTAGCCATATAGAGTAATCAAGGGAGGATGAAGAAGGCGAGCTTTCTGTAGGAGTTTCTGGCTGAAGGGCAGAAGAAAGATTATAAGTAATGTAAAACAATGATAAAAAGTAGTAAAGAAAAATATAAAAAGTTTCCAAAGCGCTCGATTCATGGTAGAATAGGGGAATGGAACAAGTGCAAGTGAAGCCAAGTTTTTTTAAGAAACATCCGCTGGTTAAAGACTTGATAAGTTTGGCGGTGTTTGTGGTGGCGATTATTTTAGGAACAATTTGGTTGAACGCTTACGTTTTTCGCTCTTACAACGTGGTGGGTTCTAGCATGGCAAACACGTTACACGACGATGACCGTGTGATTGTGAATCGGCTGCCGGTAACGTGGGCGCATTTCCTGGGGAAAGAATATGTGCCGAAACGAGGGCAGGTGGTGGTTTTTGCGAATGGTGATGCGACGGGCCCGCTGACTTGTGGGGCGCCGGCCGGGATGGTCGATCAGTATATTATTAAGCGAGTGATTGCCTTTCCGGGTGAGCGCGTGACGGTGAAGGATGGAGTTTTGACGGTCTATAATGACGAGCATCCGGATGGCTTTTCGCCAGATGAAGAGACGCGGGTAGACGAAAATAACGGTCCGAAGGAGTATTCGTCGGGCGAAGTAGATATGGTTGTCCCGAATGGTGAGATTTTTGTGGCGGGCGATAACCGTGAGGGCTCGCATTCGTTTGATTCGCGCTCAGGGTTGGGGACGATTCCCTATTGCCGTTTGATTGGCCCGGTTTCGATGCGGATTTATCCGTTGAATAGCATCCGATTCTTCTAGTTTAGGATGGGTATGTAAAAAAGAGCGGAGCCCCTCAGGGCTCCGTAATGGTATTTGCAGAACTGTGCCGGCGGTGGATGAAATTGAGAAGGAGAGCGATCTGCCGGAGGATGATTGCCAGGCCAAGGAGCAGGACGATGATGACCTCAAGGTCATATTGAATGACCAGGTTTAGGCTCTGACTAAAGTCGGCTTGGAAAACGATGCGTCCGCGCATGAAGTGGTCGAAAGTACGGATGAAGAGGCCGCTAAGGATGCCAGCAGTGGCGCAGTGGAGGAGGTTTTTGATGCCGGCGTTGGTGCCGATGTGACGGACTCTGTAAAAACAGATGCAACATTGGACGAGCGCCAGAAAGGCTAAGACCGACGCCAGCGCTAACGCGACCGTAGCGCCTATGCGCAGGGCGGCGATGGTTCTGTCGGGGATATAGGCAATGGTGGCGTCATCGTTTAGCGTCAATAGGGACATGAATGCGAGCACGGCGGAGGACAGCATTGCCACAGGAGGGATGTAGTAGGAAATGAGGCGGAGCTCGGACAGGATATGTTTTTTCATGGTCATTTCTCCTTTTTAGAATCTGCAAATAAATTAGGAACGTGCTAGAATAAGATCTCACCTTCTATTGTATCACAGATTACTATAAAAGTCAATAGTGAATATGCTTAGAGCTCGCAAAAAGCAATTTTCGAGGTGATTTACAGAGGAGAAAATGAATTTGACAAGTTTGAGGATTCTTGCGATAATTATAAAATGAGTGCAAAAGTGAAAAATATCTGGGCGGAGTTGCCGAAGGGCTTTACAGCTTTGGCGCCGATGGAGGGAGTGACCGATGTGGTATTTCGACAGGTGGTGGCGAAAGCGGGGCGGCCGGATTTGTTTTTTACGGAGTTTACGAATGTTTCGAGTTATGCGTCGGAGCGGGGGCGCGATAATGCTCTCGAACGGCTAGAGATAGCAGCAACCGATGCGCCGATTATTGCGCAGATTTGGGGTAAAAACCCAGAGCACTTTGCGGAGACGGCGGAGGCCTTAGAAGGTCTAGGCTTTGCTGGTTTAGACATTAACATGGGCTGTCCGGATCGACACGTGAATGCGGCGGGTGGCGGAGCGGCGATGATTCGGACGCCGGATTTGGCCATAGAATGTGTTCGCCAGGCAAAGCGGGCGACACGGCTACCGGTGTCGGTGAAAACGCGACTGGGGTATACTTATATCGAGGAATTTCGAGAGTGGTTGCCGACGATTCTAAGAGAAGAGCCAGTGGCGTTGACGGTGCACCTTCGGACGCGAAAAGAGATGAGTAAGGTGCCCGCGCACTATGAGTTGATCCCCGAGATTGTGAATTTAAGGGACGAAATATCGCCGAAAACGAAATTAGTGATAAATGGCGACATTAAAGATTTGAAGCAGTGTCGAGAATTGGGGGTGATTTATCCGGAAGTGGATGGTTGGATGATTGGGCGGGGCGTGTTTGAAAACCCGTATTGCTTTACCGAACATGAGCCGACTAAAGACGAGTTGATGGAGCTGCTGAATTACCATCTGGATCTTTTTGACGCGAAAGACGCAGAGTATTGCGCTAAACAGGCGGAACGAATGCGGGAAGACTCAGAATTTGCGCTAAAAATGGACGGAAAGGTACGGAGTTTGGCCTTCGAACCACTAAAAAGATTCTTTAAGATCTATTTGCGAGATTTTCCGGGAGCGAGTGGTCTGCGGGCAGAGCTGATGGAGACACATGACACGACGAAAGTGCGGGAGATCTTGGCGAAGTTCATGGCGGAAGCCTAGGCTGACAAAAATGAGGTAAAGAAGAGCCCCGATATAGAACCGGGGCTCGGGTGGTTGGTGGGGAGGAGATGTGGTTAGACGATGACGCTTTCGACGGCGCCGTAGCGTTTGAGATTGAGAAAACGATTATCCCAAGGCCGGACCGGAAAGTTGCCTAAGCTGTAGGAATAGATGAGACCGTGGTAGCCAGCTTGGTAAGTTTCGGCGGTATAGTCTTCACGCAGCTGCATAACCTTGTCGTAGAGTTTGGTGGAGATGCGGCCATCAAAATCGGAAGTGTCGAGCCGGAAGTACTTGAATTGGCCGAGCGATCGGGCGTAGGTGATGGTATCGCGTAGGATTTGCTCGCCAAAGCCTTGCTTGCGGTACCGGGGCAAGACGCCAAACCAGTCCATCCAGATTGATTCCCCGCCATCGTAACCGTCTTCGTCAGGATCATAGGTGTAAACGCCGGTGAGTCCGACTAGTTCGCTTGGATCGGATGTGCCTTCGCGGCGATAGATCAGCCAGCTAACATTGGTGCCGTCGTCGGCATCGTTGGCTTTGAGCAGGTAGTCGCGATCGACTGGATTCTTGGGCCAAATTATTCCCTGGATTTGGAGGGAGAGGCCAAGGTTCTGGCCGGTGACCTTGACATAGTGGGGTTTCGGATCCAACTTAGATTCCTCCTCAAAAATAGAATGTACAAGATTGCGCTAAGGCAAGTACATTCTAGCATGGAATGGCGATTTTCGCAAAAAATATTCCCCCGGTCATCTGACTGGGGGAATGCGGGGGATGGATTATTAGGCGTCGGCGTTTTGACGGAAGAAGCGGGGGCTGTGCTGAGCGCGAATGAGCTGCTCCAGTAGCTCGATTTCAGAATTATAGTTGGCTTTCCGGAGGGCATCCTCCTGGGAATCAATTTGCTTGTCCAGCGCGGTAAGCTTGGCGTCGTACTCCTTTTGGAGCTGAGACCTTTCGCTGCGAAGAGCGGAGATCTCGGACTCGGCGGTGGCCTTGTGCTGTTCAAGCTTGTGGATTCTGGCTTCCAGCTCGGCCACGGAAGCGGTCGCCAAATGTTCGTAGGCGGCGGCGCGTTCGGGCGTTTGGCGCCAGCGGCGGAATTCCCCGACGACCTTAGTGGCCAGGAATACGCCGATTAAGACGTCGATAAGCGCCACGGTGCCGATAACAATCCGGCCGGCGTCGTCCAGCCCCGCATAGTCAATCTCCAGAAAGTTGTAGATGCTGCTGGTCAGAAAACTTACGAAGGCGACGGTTGAGATGATGCTGTCGGAGAGGCTTGCGTTGGCGACGTGCTTACGGATAATGCGCTTAGCTTTGTTCATAATAATTCACCTCATAATGTTCAATAGTTTTTAGAACAGGCAAAAGAGGATCTATCTTATTCTATTGTAGCACACTTTTGTAAAAATGTCAATAGAATTTTGCCTAAGCTTCGGCTTTTTCGTCTTTGTCGTGATTATCGCTACGGAAAGAGAAGAAAATCGGGGTGCCGACAAAAGGATATTTTTCGCGGATTTTGCGCTCAAGGAAGCGTTTCCAAGACCAGTGAAGCAGCCCGAGGTCACGACCATGGACAACAAACCAGGGCGGGCAGGTGTCGGTCTGGACGATATATTTGGGTTTCGGGCGGGTGTTTTTGAGGCCGGCCGGAATATGGTCGACGATGGCTTCGTTCAAGATTTTGTTGAGTTCAGAAGTTTTGATTTCGAGATGGCGAGTGGCGTCGATTTCGGTGGCGAGTTCGAAAAGCTTGGTGACGTTCTGGCCGGTTTCGGAGCTAGTAATTAGGACTGGCGCGTAGGGCAGGAAGTTAAAATCGCGCTCAAGTTCGTCGAGAATGTGGTCGGTGTCGTCGACCAGATCAGCCTTGGTTAGAATGACGATAATTCCCTTGCCAGCTTCTACGATCTGGCCGGCGAGAGATTGGTCGAGCTTGGAATGAGGTTCAGTGGCGTCGACGAGGAGGGCACAGATATCAGCCTCTTCGATCGCGGCGAGAGTCCGCAAAGCGGAGAATTTTTCGATGCCGACTTCGCGTTTGCCGGGCTTGCGTAGACCGGCGGTGTCAAGGATTTCGAGCGTGCGGCCGTGAAAGCGAACTTCGACGCGGTTGACGTCGCGCGTGGTGCCTTGACGAGAGCTGACGAGGGCCTGCTGTTTTTGGCCGAGAGAGTTGAATAGCGAGCTCTTGCCGACGTTGGGGCGACCGATCAGAGCGATTTTTAAAACATCCTGAGAATTCTTCACGTTCGTTTGGAATCCGGTGGACTTCTCCTCATCTAAAGAATCGGACCCGGTCCAGCCGGGAGATGATTCCGCACGAAGCGAAGAATTCTCACTATCCTTTAGAGATTGTTTTGATAGTTGAGCGGTTCTCAAGATTGTAAAAATCGCGGCTTTTAGGTCTTTAATTCCCCAGCCGGTGGTGGCGGAGACGCGGAAGGTTTGGTCGGGCTTAATGCCAAGGCGGAGGAACTCTTCGTCTGGAAGACTCTCGCCAAGGTCGGTTTTGTTTAGCAAGAGTAGAACGGGCTTACGAGACCTGAGAGCTTTCTTGGCGATGTCTTTGTCTTTATCGTCAGGGTACTTTGAGCTATCGAGTGCGAGGAGGATGAGATCAGCGCTATCGATGGCGTCGGCGATCTGGTCCTGAATACCGGCTTCGAAGTCGTCAGTAGGATCTTTGAGACCGGCAGTATCGATGAGGAGAAAGCGATCGTCGATGCGTGCCATGACGTTATCGCGAGTAGTTCCCTCTTCACGGGCAACGATGGCGATGTTTTTATGCGCGAAACGATTAAGAAGGCTAGATTTACCGGCGTTAGTCTGGCCGATGAGTGCGACGATAGGAAGCTTTTTCATAATTTTATTATAGCATAATAAAACCAGTTTTTGAAGCTTAGGTGAAGCTGGTGAGCAAAATCGCAAGCGCGAGCACTTTTATTTATAAAAGTGGCGTGATATAATGATTGCAATGGGCAAGATTATTGTGAAAGAAGATGCTGCTGAGGACGTGGCAGCTAAAGATTTGGAAGTTACGTCGAAGAAAAAATCAAAGTCGACGGTGAAACCGGGAAGTGAGCTAGTGTTGGCTTCGACGGCGTCACGTGCGGTGGCGGTAGCCCCAAAAACTGGCACAAAGAAAGCTAATGCGAAGTCGAAGAGTACTCAAAAAGGCGCTAAGGCGACGAAGAATACTGATGGTGCCAAGAAGAAATCGGACATCAAGGTGGTCGATTTGGGCGGTGAAGAACCGGCAAAAGATGATAGTCTTGCGGAAAATCTAGAGAGTGTTGCACAGCCGAAAAAGCCGGCGGCGGGGGCAAGAACTGGCGCGAAGTCGGTCTCCGGAATGGTAATTGACGGCACTATAAAATCAAAGGCGAGCGCGAAGGGTGCGAAGCTGACAGAAATCGATGCAGAAGCGGACGATTATGCTTTGGATGAGGAAAAACTGGCCGAGAAAAAGAATGCGAAAAATGATGAGCCAGAATTTCAAGGCGAGCCGAAGTATACTAAGGGGAAGTCGGCATTGATCGGCGTGGGGGTGGCCCTGGCAGTAGCAATTGTGGGGTTTGTGGGGATTTGGTTCTTTTCGCGAAAGCCGGTTGAGAGCTGCGTAGTAAGGTTTGATTCGAGTGGCGGAAGCTACATCAATAGTACAGAAATGGTGTGCGGAAATAGCTTGGCAAAGCCAGTCGACCCAACAAAGGAAGGTTTTGATTTTCAAGGTTGGGTTTATGACGGAGCTCCGTTTGATTTTGCGAACGATACGGTTGAGCGAGATATGATTTTGGTGGCGAAGTGGTCGGCGAAGGCAGATACGGAAATCGTACGAGTGAAGTTTGATACACAGGGGGGGTCGGCGATTGAAGGGGTTGATATTGCAAAAGGCAAGACTCTAAGTGCGCCAATTACGCCGACGAAAGCGGGTTACGTCTTTGATGGGTGGTACTTGGGTGACGAGCGGTTTGATTTCTTCCGGCACGAGGTTTATGAAGATATTACCTTGACGGCTCATTGGAAAGAGGCGCCGAAACAAGAGAATAGCAACGGTTCGAATGGTAGTCAACAGGGCTCGAACGGTTCGACGAATACTACGCCGGCGGCTAAGTGCGATTATATTCGTCGTGACGATCCAGCTTTTGCCGAGCTAAAGGTGGGTGTAGCGCGAAATTTGACGCCATACATGGCCTATCTTAGCGCATCAGAGTGTCGCGCGGTGTATAAGACGAGCAATGAAAGCGTGATGAAAATTGAGAATGATCGGGCAATAGGCATGAAGCCGGGTGATGTAAGCTTGACGATTTGTCTCACGGAGCTTTCGGGCGGTAAAGAGCTGGATTGCGTAAAGATTGGTTCGAGGGTGGTAGAAGAAGAGAAACCGCCAGTAGCAGTGACTGGAGTAAGCTTGAACCAAAGCGAGATGACGTTGGAGATTGGTGGAACTTATGCACTTAGGGCTTATATAGCGCCGAACGATGCGGCAAATAAGGGAGTGACTTGGAGTAGTAGTGATAGTAATGTTGCGATAGTGAGTGGCGCGGCACAGGCACAAATCACGGCGGTTAGTGCTGGCGAGGCGACGATTACCGTAAGAACCGTGGATGGTGGTTTTACTGCCTCGTGCAAGATTGTAGTGAAGGCAAAAGAGGAAGAAAAGCCTGAACCACCTGCGACGGTGCCGGTAGACAGTGTGAGTATTTCTGGTGGTGGTACGATTAAAGTCGGTGATGTATTGAGTTTGGCGATTACTATTAATCCAGATAACGCGACAAATAAGAATGTCGTCTGGAGTAGCAGCGTTGAAGGGATAGCAACGGTGAGTGCCGACGGCAAAGTAACGGGCGTGAGCGTCGGAACGACGACGATTACGGCGACGGTTGACGGCAAGTCGGCGACCGTAGAAGTTACGGTGGAGCCGAAAGAATCTGGCACCGGGACGGGCAGCGGGAGCGGTTCTGGGTCTAGCAGTAGCGTATAGAAAATGCAAGGTTTTAGAAAAGCGTTGTGGATGGGCGGCGCTTTTTGATGGCGTTAAAGTTTACGATTTCTGGGGTTCACAGTGAGAGATAGATATGTTATAATGGGGGTATTGGTTCCGTCGTCTAGTGGTCTAGGACGTCTGGTTCTCATCCAGAAAATCGCGGGTTCGACTCCCGCCGGAATCACCATAGGGGAATTTTGTGCGTCTTTGGACGCTTTTTTGTTATCAAAAAATAAGCCGCCCGAGGTGGGGCGGCTTTGGCCTACTGGAATTTCTGGGCGGCTTTGGCGATGGCTTGATAATGGCGTTCGCTGGCCCAGCGTGTCATAACTTGGGAAGAGGCTTCGACGGAGCGTTTGCTCCCGGTGTGTCCGAAATGAAACTCAACGATCTCGGCGGTCTCGTTGATGGAGAGTGCGCAAAAAGCGATATGGAGCGCTTCGATGCCCTCCAAAGAGAGACTGGCGTAGTCGGAATGCCTGGGCTCAAGAATCGGCAGGCCGTTGTCGTCCAGGACACGAGTCAGCTCCATACGGAGAATGCTAGGCCGGACGGAGAGGTGATAAATGCGCCAAGGGCGGTCAAAATCAGCGTCAAATTTAGCCAGACTCTCGGGCCGATATTCCTGGCCGAGGATGTCGGCGGCGGTGAGGGGGTGATCGCAGTTGAGCTGAGTGACGGCGGCTTCGGAAACAAAACGTGGAAGGCTGGCGTACATATGGTTGGCGATAATCTCAGGGCTTTTCACCTGGCGGCCGTAGAGCAGGTCGTAGAGACAGATAGCGGGTAGATTGCGGAGTTTGGCGTGAAGCTCGGGGTCTTGCGGATTGCAGTTGAAATAGCCCAGATCGTGGGCCGAGGGGTCGGTCGATGAGGTGGATAAAAATAGAGTAGACAAGTTAATCCCTCCAAACACAAAGTAGGCAAGTTAAAGTACATTGCCCCTAGATATTATAACATAAAACTGTTTCTTCGTCCGCAGCGGACACATACATACTCATAGTGAGCTAATTTGGGGTATTGGTATGGTTACGGCTTTTTATACTAGCTCCGCTTCCACGTTTGGGGCAGTATTTTACCTTGACCAAATTAATAATACTGTAGCTACATCGTTCAGAAATGTTGAGCACCACTTTGGCTTTCCCCTCCGTTGTCTAGCCATAGAGTAATCATAGGGAGGATGATAGAAGTCTTTTAATTGAAATACAATGGCAAGTCAGCGTGTTGTTTAGTCAATACGACAGAATAGCTTTCTCTCGTCCTTCGGCCAGAAAAGCTTGTTCTTCTTCATTATCCCTTGATTACTCTATGGCTAGACAACGGAGGGAGAGAGCATCCATTCTCCATGCAGACGCAGAGGGAGTTGTTGTTGTCGAATTTAAGAATAGGCGATAGGCGCTAATTGTCTGGCTAGTAGTACGATTATTCCACCCGTTATACTCTACCCCTATGTAGCTGAGGGCTTTGAGAGTAGGGTTAGATACCCATAATATCCCGCTGCGGACGAGTTGAGAGACCTTAGTATTACTGGCTGCCGGGGATTATGCTATATAATTATTCCCATCCAACGCTGCCGAATTGCGGCACGGCGGCGATCCAGAGTTGTCCGGGAGTGAAGCTGATAATCTCGCCGAATTCGTCACGAAAGATGATTTGGCTTTGCTGGGAGGTTTTTTGCCAAGTTCCTTCGGTGACAATGCCGTTTTGGAAAATGTAGGCTTTGCCAGAGTTGATAGTGCTGATCTGTTCATGATAACCATCAGCCATAGTCCCCTCTTGAACCATCATGACGGCGATGGCGCTTGGAGCGACTTGAATGAGCTCGCCGCACTCGGTTTTGGTGTTTGGTTCGGTGAGGTCGGTCGGGCAATGATAAACGAGATGAGCGTCGCCAGTCTGATAGGATCGGAAATAAGTATTCGTAGTCGGATTGTAACTATAACGAGTATTGTAGTTTAGATAGCTACCAAAGTTAATGCTAATGGTTTGGGCAGGTTCTTGTTCGGTCTCGCATTCGGTGTCAGTAAGACAATTTTGGAAGTTGGTGGCAGCCTGCTCGGCGGCGCTAGGTGATAGGCGTGGGAAAGCTTGCGGGCTAGAGGTATTATAGCCTTTGCTACGGTTGAATTCCATTAGCTTGGTCGGTGAGGTAAAAAGATTGTTCCAGAGGCGGTTTGACCCTTGTTCGCGCCACATATAATCATAATCTTCATCAAGATTGCGTTGGCCACCGGTTGCGATCGCAGCAAGTGCTTCGTCGGAGCCGCCAGCATGAACGACGGTACAATCGAAAGG
Organism: uncultured Candidatus Saccharibacteria bacterium; assembly: GCA_964404945.1. Taxonomy (GTDB): domain Bacteria; phylum Patescibacteriota; class Saccharimonadia; order Saccharimonadales; family Saccharimonadaceae; genus Nanosyncoccus. The sequence continues at coordinate 40,280 of CAYOLY010000009.1, forward strand.
CGTATCCCAGTCGAGATAATATGGGCGCAGCGAACGGACTGGGCCAATGACACTGGTATCAGGATTTTGGAAGATAGCGGCAAAACGAGTAATACCAGTTTCGGCGATCGCCTCGAAGACGACGGCGGCTTCGGTGAGACCGGCTTGCGGGCGGGCGCCATCGGTGCTGCCATTTGGAATCTGGACACAGAAAGTCGGACTAGAATTAAGACTAGCGTCAGCGATTTCAAGACCAGTCATAACGCTATATATGGGGCTAGGGTAATCGGTGCGATTGTCGCTGCCAGAGGGGGGTTCGCTGGATTGGTGGGTTTGCCAGAGGAAAAAGATTGTACCGCCGGCCGCAGCCAACAGGACAATAATGACTAGTAAGACGATCGGCCATCGGCGCTTTTTCTCACTCGAGCGGTTTTTTGATGACATTCTAGTCATTCTCCAAAGCACTGGCGGCGCGATTAATGCGAGCGAGGCTGGTATTCTTACCGAGGACTTCCATGGTGAGGTGGAGTGCAGGGCTAAACGGTGCAAAAGAGAGAGCAAGGCGAATAGCTGAGAAGAGTTCGGCTGGTTTTTTGCTAGTCTCTTCGAGCAATTCGTTCAATGCTGTCTGTAGATTATCCGCATTCCAATCTTCAATTGTCTCAAGCTTACGCACCGAAATCTGTAATAACTCCGATAATTCTTCCTCGCTGAGCTTCTTAAGAAACTTGTTTTCGGTTAACATCTTGAGATCAATTTCTGGATCTGAGAAGAAATAACCAGTCATATCACGGAGGTCGGAAAGGACCTTGAGCCGGTCATAAATAATCCCGAGGACGAGTTTTTTGTAGGTATCATCATAGGCGTTAGCGCTCTCTGGCCAGAAGCCACTGGTGCGGGCGTAGAGAGCTTCGATTCCTTGCTCGTCGGCAATTTTGCGAATCCATTGACCGTTCATCCAAAAAAGTTTGGTTTCGTCGTAGCGAGCGCCGGAAGTCTGAATCTTGCCGACAGAAAATTTTTCAATCAACTCATCTTTGGTATAGATCTCTTGTTCGGTGCCGTCGTTCCAGCCGAGACAGGCAAGATAGTTGAACATTGCCTCGGCAAGGACGCCATCTTCGCGATATTCAGTCACCGATTTAGCCCCATCACGTTTGCCGAGTTTTTTGTTGCCAGTCGGGGCGAGAATGTGTGGCAGGGAGACCAGTTTCGGCACTTTGAGCCCAAAAGCTTCGTAGAGAGCGAGGTAGTTTGGAGTGCTTGAGAGATATTCGACGCCGCGCATGACATAGTCGACTCCCATTTCGGCATCGTCAACGATGTGCGCAAAGTTGTAGGTTGGTAAACCATCGGCTTTAATCAGGATAATGTCGTCTTGGACTTCGGGCCCGGCGCTCATGTTGCCCATGACTTCGTCATGCCAAGTGCGTGGCTTCGGGTCGGCTTTGAAGCGGAGCGGGATACCTGGCTTCCAGGCAGGTGGATTTTCGGGGCGGAAATTACGGTAGAGGTAAGGAATCTTCTCTTTAGCGCATTGGTCGCGATACTCCTGAACTTTTTCGGCTGGAGTATCATCGGCGTAAGCGCGACCCATGTCGATTAGTTTTTGCCCCCATGCGTGGTAGATTTCGGCGCGTTCAGATTGAAAATACGGTGCAGCTGGCCCGCCGACGATCGGACCTTCGTCCCAGTTCATGCCGAGCCATTCAAGCGTGTCTTCGATTAGCTCGGTTGCACCCTCAACATAACGGGCTTGGTCGGTATCCTCAATGCGGAGGATGAAAGTGCCATTTTGTTGGCGTGCCAAAAGATAGGGATAAATCGCGCTACGCACGTTCCCAATGTGAATATAGCCCGTAGGACTGGGTGCAAAACGAGTTTTCATGACAGTATATATTATATCACTACTAGATAGAGACGACAATGTTGCGGAGTTGTTTTTTGGTTAGGCTGTCAGCAGAGGCGTTAATTTTATAGAGGACGCCACGATTGACCCAGGCGGCGTTAGCGCCAGAAGTATAGATCGTAATGCCCTGTTCGTGTGTAGTGGCGTAATTTTCTTTCCAGGTTGGCTCAACGTAGTTGCGAAGAAGGGCGGAACTATCCCAAGAAGATTTTTCTTCAATGAGAGTGAAGCTGGCGCCTTCTGGCCCTTTGAAAGTGAGAGTGATTTTGCCGTTTTCGGAGTCGATATCACTAAGCGAGAAGTCGCGCGGCACGTAAGACGGATAGGAGGCTTCGACGCCAGTTTGCATGGCGGCGACGCGTACGGAAATATCGGGGACGTTGCTGCCAACGAAGTAAATAATAGCAGCGACGCAGGCAGCAGCGCAAGTGAAAGCTAGTAGGAACCGTTTAGCCCCACCCTTGCGATGAGTGCGACGAACTTTGGTTTGGAGACCAGTATTTTCTTCAGGCTCATTGTCCATTGCGGCGACCGAGCGGAGCGCTTGACGAAGAGCTTGGTCCTCGGTAGTAGAAACGCGATGGGTACTAGTCGCGACTCTTGGCGCGGCGCGTCGTGTGCCCACAGTAGTTTTTGGGTTGGTTGTCCTAGTTTTAGCGGCGGGACGTTGTATAGCCGCTTTTTTCGCAGCAGTTTGGCTTTTAGCTATGACTTTGGCGGAGGATTTGGTTACTTTGTTGGCGGCGCGAGTGGCCTTTGAACTTAGGGCAACCTTCTTGTTGACGGTTTCTTCTTTAACCTTGGTTGACTTCATCGCGATCGAAACGAACTTTTCGATCGTGTCGCTAAGCTCGGCCATCTCTGGCATGGAGTTGTCGGACTTAAGTGTCTCAGCAAAGGCTTTGAGCGAAGCGATTTGTTCTGCGATTTCGTCGGCGTCGGTCGCGGTGCGAATCGAAGCGATAGCGGCCGAGACCGCCTGAGCAATCTCATCGATTGAGTTATTAGAGTTCATGGTTGCGAGACTGTTATTCATCGAAGCACCCATGCTGGCGGCAGCGTAGTCGGCGGCGATACTCATAGCAAGGTTGTCGGTATCAATCGGAGTATTACTCATGAGGGTGGAGTTCGCCGGTTCTGGCATAGTTACGATGGTTGTAGTTTCCTGTTGGATTGTGGTGATCGAAGGCGCAGCGTTCATAACGTGGGCTGTTGCTTGTGGCTCTTCTTCGGCTTCGGCCGGGACAAAACGGTGCATGTCTTGGCCAAATTCGACAACTTGCGGGACAACGGCTGATCGAGCTTGATTCTCGGCGCGTAGAGCGGCTTCGGCAGCTTCTCGGGCGGCGGCTTCGGCTTTCGCAGCGTCGATGTCGGCAGCGCTAACACGGAGATTGACTAGGCGTGAGGGGCGTACAGCTGGCACGGAAGTCTCAACTGAGGCAGTATTAGCGGCTTCCTCGATAGCAAGGTTTGAAGGGCGACCAACATATCGCCGATTTAAAGTGGTTGACGGCTGAGTGAGCCGATGCGTAGCGGCACTGGAAGGACCAGATTCTAATTGTATTTCTCGCATCAATAACTCCTCATCACGTTTTTGCTTACTACTATTATAACGGCAAGCGCGATAAAAAAGCAAGACGTTTTGCGTAACTAGGCTGTGGAAAACCTAGTGCTAACAGGGATGAAATGTATCTAGCTTTCTCTTTGAGATGCTTTGTTGTATAATAATATGGAATTATGGACCTAGAAGAAAAAAAACGACGACAATTTATTAAAGTATTGTTAGCAGAAGTGATGATGGTGATTTCGGTTATTGCGATCGTGATCGTGGCGACGCTGTTAGCGATGGGGTTTTCGATTTCGACGGATGGCGGGATTGAGCAGACGGGACTGATGCAAATTCATTCACAACCGACCGGGGCGACGGTGACGCTTGACGGAAGTGTATTATTTTCGCGGACAAATACGAGTCGAACGATGTCAGCGGGTGATCATCATTTGAAATTATCGCGTGAGGGATATGATACTTGGGAGAAGACCGTAAAGATGTATTCGGGGGTGCTAATCCGAATGTATTATCCGCGGCTTTTTTTGCAAAATCGGGTAGCCGAACCGGTGCTAGACTTAACTAAAACCGAGGCTCAGAGCAAAGAATTAGAGTTTTTTGTGCCCTCTCCGAGTCGCAACTACGCGATGTATGCCGAACAGGATGCGGCGACTTGGCAGATGCTAGACCTGCGGGGGGATGAGGTAAAAACGACTACGCTAGATTTGTCGGGGGTTTTGCCAGGTATAGTGGCTAAGGAGCTAGAAGCGAAAACGGCGCGCCAAAACACTGCGGCGAACCAAATTTCGGCGCCAGAATATCGGTTTGACGGTAAAATCGAACTGCTCAAGTGGAGTAACAACGATGAAAAAATTTTGGCAAAGATTAGTTACGACGGAAAAGTAGAATGGGTGTTGATAAACTTACGTAACATAACGGCAAGCCTGAATTTGACGAAGACTTTTGGGTTGAGCTTTGATCAGATTGAAATGATTGATAGCTCAGCGAGCCAACTATACGCATTGGCTGGACACCGACTTTATCGTATAAATGTGGCGGGAGAAGTTTTGTCGCGGATTCTGGTCGACGACGTAGAGAACTTCGTAAACTATGGGGCGAATGTGGTTTTCCTAACGGTGGCCGATGCGGATAAGGGGGAGCGGGTGATCGGTAGTTATCGTGATGATGAGAAGGTGAGTACGATTTTGGTAACAGTGCCAGCTGATGAAACGGTTAAAATTGCCTTGTCGCGTTATTTTGACGAAGATTATATTGCCTACACAGTTGGTAAGAAATTAACAATTTATTATGGCACCTTGCCGTCATATAACGAAAATCGCGAGAAGCCGGCGATTGAGGATCTGAAAAAACTAGTAGAGGATCGTGAACTTGAGGAGACGCCGGTTCATTTTACGACAAGTCGAGATGGTGAGTATCTTGTGGCGCGCGCAGGCCAAAAGTTCATGGTGACGGATCTTGATATGGGGGATCTCTGGACCTATAATGCGGCGACTAGCAGCTTAGATTGGCTTGATGCAAGTATGATGTATGCGGTAAAAAATGGCGAAATCTTGGTTTGGGATTTCGACGGGACGAACTTGCGGAACCTAGCTGAAAGTGCGAAAACCGCCAAAGGCGAGGCTGTGAAAGTGGCAGATTTTCCAATTTTGCTTACGGCAAACAATCGGTGGTTATACTACTTGGTCACTGGTGAGAATACCTATACTTTAACTAGAGAACGGGTACAATAACATCTAACTACCAAAGAGCCCGTTCCAGATGGTTTCGAAGAAAGAAGGTTCGTTAGCTGGCATGACAACATCAGACGGAGGTGTGTCTTCGGTGGCAGGCTGCTGGTCGTCAGGATTGAGCGGTTCATAGGCTGGGGCGATTTGCTCAGCGGTGATTAGGAGACGGTAGCGCGAAGTTCCGAGCGGAGTACAAGTGATGAGGGTGAGCATGGGTTTATCGGTTGCGTAGATAAGTGCGCCGACGTTTGACGGCTCGACGACTTCGCTTTTTGTCATTTGGTAAGTGTAGCGGACAGACTCAAAGTTGATATAGATAATGTCTCCGACTTCAAGTCGTTCAAGCCCAGAAAAAATGAATTTGTACGGGTTGCTACTATAAACGTCGCCTGCAGAGTGGCCGGAAATAACAAGATTACCAACCTGACCAGGTAAGGCGTTGGCGCCAGGAATGGAAAATTGGGCGACACCGTGGGCCATTGCTTCATCGACGTCGTTAGTGCTAATACCAAAAGCAACGGGTACATCGATATTAAGCTTCGGGATAATCAGGCGAGGTTCAGGCGAGACAGCTTGAGCAACGTTTGGGTCGACCGCTTCAATACTAGTAGCAACTGAGCCGGCGTCGGGCGCGACATAAGCCATTAGCGGGGCGAAGATTAGACGGTTATACTGCAAGAAGCCGAGGATAAGGCCAATGGCTAGTATAACAAAAACTGGTGCGAGCCGTTTTGCGCGGCGTTCACGACGTTCGCTACCGTTTGCAATGCGTTCGCTCTTGAGCTTTTCGGTGGCAAGATAATTCTGAGCAGCTTTGGCATAGTAATCACTATAATAATTTTGATAGTAGTTTTGCCAAGCGGAATGATATTGTTGCCATTCGTTGGTGACTGCGGTTTGATTCATCGGTGCATCTTTGAGTGAGCTGGTCGTATCGGTAGCCTGGTAATTCGGCGCTGATTCGACTGAGGATGCAGGCTCGCTAGGTTGATAGCTGCCCGTATAAGTTTGATTTTGATATGCTTGCTCCGAATAAGCTTGAGACTGATAGGGTTGGGTGGGTTGTTGGTAATTTTGGTAGGCTGTTTGATCTTGGTAGGTCTGAGAGTTTTGGGCGTAAGGGTCTTGGTAACCCTGGTCGTAATAGGCCGGTTGCTGTTCGGTGGCTATAGATTGGGAATTTTGGCTAGTTGTATTATATGCAGTCGTGGTATATTGAGCTGGATTTGTAGTAGCTTGATTTTGGCTTTCGGCAGAATAGATGGCGCCCGGTACTGGCGGAGCGATGTACTCGTTACCGTTACTATTTTTGCGATTCGGGATTTTTTTTAGACCTTCGACTGCTGAAGAATAGACCGCGAGTACTTTTTCACGCGCGATCTCGGCTGCCGATTTGCGGCGTTCAGAAGAAGGCCCACCGATATTTGAATCCATATGTTGTATATTATAGCATGAGTTACGGCCGACGGGAAGGTTTCTGTATGGGTAAAGCAAGCAACGAGGGAGATTTTTAGGTAGATTATAGAATTTTGTGGTATAATACGGAAGTATAGTGCTTAGCGCTATGAAATTTTAGTCTTGCTATGGGCGAGTGGCGGAATTGGTAGACGCGCTAGACTCAAAATCTGGTTCT
>CAYOLY010000010.1:0-40157 GCA_964404945.1 uncultured Candidatus Saccharibacteria bacterium
CCCACACCTCCATTTCTCCGAAGCGCTGACCACCATTCTGAGCTTTACCACCGAGTGGCTGCTGAGTAACTGCAGTGTATGGACCAGTCGAACGGGCATGAATCTTATCCTCGACCATGTGATGAAGTTTCAACATATGCATGACGCCAACTGAGGTACGCTCATTGAACGGCTCGCCAGTTAGACCATCGTAGAGTTGCACGCGCCCATCGCGCGAGAAACCAGCTTTTTCGAGCTCATCCGAGATTACTTCGTCTGGCACACCGTTAAATGATGGGGTAGCTACTTTGTAACCAAGCGCACGTGCGGCCATCCCGAGGTGAATTTCAAACAACTGACCGAGATTCATACGGCTTGGCACACCCATTGGACTTAATAACACATCAATCGGAGTACCATCTTCCATGAAAGGCATATCTTCGACTGGAAGGATACGTGAAACTACACCTTTGTTACCATGACGACCCGCAATTTTGTCACCAACGCTAATCTTGCGCATTTCGGCAACGTAGATCTTGATCTGCATGATGACGCCAGCCTTTAGTTCATGACCGTCTTCGTGAGTATAGATGCGAACTCCAACCACTTTACCGGTCGAAGAACCATTCATACGGACCGAAGTATCGCGAACGTCCTTAGCTTTTTCACCAAAGATAGCCCGGAGTAGGCGCTCTTCAGAGCTCAACTCTTGCTCACCTTTCGGGGTAATCTTACCAACAAGGATATCGCCCGGTTGAACTTCCGAACCGACGACGACGATGCCATCCTCGCCAAGGTGGCGGAGACTGCGTTCTGGGACGTTCGGAATATCGCGCGTAACTTGTTCTGGACCTAGCTTGGTCTCACGAACCTCAACGTCAAAATCCTTGATGTTGATACTGGTTAACTTATCATCTTCGACTAGGCGCGAAGAAATAACGATAGCGTCATCCATGTTGTAACCGCGCCACGGCATGAAGGCTACAAGTAAGTCTTTACCAAGCGCTAGTTCGCCATCCTCGACGGAAGCGCCCTCAATCAGGATATCGCCCTTCTTTACTTTTTGGCCACGGACTACCTTTACGCGTTGATTATAGCAACGGTCATCATTAGTCTTCTCGAAGTGTTCAAGTTTGTATTCTTTTTCGCCATTCTTGTATTTAACGACTACGCTAACACCATCAGCTTTTGTGACTTCGCCAGCTTCTTTGGCCACTACAACTTGCGAAGTGTTCATCGCTACAGCGTGTTCAATACCAGTGCCGACGATCGGCGCATCGTTGCGTAGCAGCGGCACTGCTTGTTTCTGCATGGCGCAAGCCATGAGCGAGCGGTCAACACGGTTTTTCTCAACGAATGGAATCAAGCTTGCTGAAGAACCGAGAATCTCTTTGTGTGCAGCATCAATATGCGTAACAAGGTTCGAAGCGACTTGGCTTGGACGGCCGTGAACGCGAGCCGAAACCCACTCTTCAACAAATTCACCTTTATCGTTCAGCTTCACAGAAGCGTCAGCGATAATCATGCTGTCTTCGGTAGCCGCATCAACGTAAACTACCTCATCAGTTACTTTACCGTTTTTAACGACGCGGTATGGAGCCTCAATGAAACCATATTCATTAATTCGGGCGTAGGTCGCCAAGTTCAACACGAGACCGACGTTGCCACCTTCTGGAGTCTCGACGGTACAAATACGTCCGTAGTGAGTCGGGTGTGCATCGCGCACATCGAAACCAGCACGTTCACGAGTAAGACCGCCAGGGCCCATCGAGCTCAAACGACGCTTATGCGCAAGTTCCGAATAACCGTTAACTTCATCCATCAGCTGCGACAATTGCGAGCTCGAGAAGAATTCCTTCACGGCGGCCACCACTGGGCGCGAGTTTAGGAGCTGCGACGGGGTGACCTCCTTCGGGTCAGCCATTAGCATCCGGTCGAGGATGTTGCGCTGAAGGCGAAGCATGCCGAGACGGAACTGGCGCTGAACCAGTTCGCCAACCAGTTTCACACGGCGATTAGCCAACGAGTCAATATCGTCAGCCGGTTCTTGAGTATTATTTAGACGAATAATCTCCGAAATAATCGCAATGAGATCTTTCATCTGGAGCGTGCGGCGGGCGGCATCGTTCGGCGTATCATAACCGAGACGCTGATTTAGCTTATAGCGGCCGACGCGCGAGCTGTCGTAGCGACGATAATCAAAGAAGGCGTGCTCAATCATCGATTTTGCGTTCTCAACGGTCGCAAGATCGCCTGGACGCAGGCGGCGATAGACTTCAAGCAAAGCTGCTGGCTGGGTCGTAGTAGTGTCTTTGTCGATTGTAGCATTGATGTAGCTAATCGCACCATTATCGACCTCTGCGAAGGTCTCACGAATTTTGTCGTTTTCAGCAATCCCGAGCGCGCGTAAGAAAGTCGTAACCGGGATCTTGCGGCGACGGTCAATTTTCACGTTAATACAGCCGCTCGGCGTAGTCTCAAACTCAAGCCAAGCCCCACGGCCTGGGATTACCTTTGCCCCGTAGCAGCGCTTACCATTCACTTCGTCCGCAGTAAAGAAAACACCGGCCGAGCGCACCAATTGTGACACAACGACCCGCTCAGTACCATTAATGATAAAGGTAGCACGATCGGTCATCCAAGGATAATCACCGAAGTAAATATCTTGTTCTTTAACTTCGCCTGTTACCTTATTGGTCAACTCAACCTGGACGTGTAGCGGCGCCGCATAAGTCGAAAGGTTATATTTCGCAGTTTTTTCGTCTTCGACTGGCTCTTTGAAATAGTAATCTTTGAACCGCATCGACAGTTTGTTGCCGTTGTAGTCATCGATTGGGTTTAATTCGTTAAATACTTCCCTGAGTCCTGATTTTACAAAATCGTCCCAGCTATCCTTCTGATGAGCAATCAGATCTGGAATCGGAAGTGCTTGGTCGCCTTCAGTGAAAAACACGCGGCCACCATCTTTAGTTGATGCTTTACTCACTTTTCCCTCTCTTTTAGTGTTGATAATCTCTCGCTAAGCGAGTCAAGCCCACATCACCCGACTCGGCTTCTTGAGCTTGTAGCGCCGAAGATTACTGCTGCATTTTAGGGCAAAAAGTCGCCAATTCTTGCCCACGACAAACACCGCACACTACTTCTTAGTAATCCATTATACATTTTTTGTCTAGAAAGGCAAGGGTGAATTTCATGGTTTTCACCATATTATCACTACTTTTTGACTTTTTCCATAGTAAATATTACTTTTATTTTATAATGCTTGACCAAGATCTACTCTGTGCAAAGAGCCTTCCGCTCAAGAGCGGTACGCTTTATCTGCTGCTTGATCTTAACGGCAAAGCTTCGGCCTTCTTTATCTTTCGGCACCAAAAAACCACCTCCGTCTCTCAACCTTTGGGGTGGCTTTTTGAACATATAAGCTCTCAACTTTTTATGTTGGCCTCGCAGTTAGCCATATGTTCTTTCGAACTGTTTCTAGTATAGCCTAGTTCCTACCAAAGCACAAGCCCTTTTCTAAAACTTTGGCTCTATTTTTCTATTGTAATTTTTACAACATTTTGCTATACTACCTCTGTTATTTGTGTGGAAAAGTTTTATGTTTTTCTTACAACATTTTTTTCGCTGTTTTTACCTCTGTTTTGTTGTATTTTTTACAACATTCTTCGTCCGCAGCGGAGCTATCTACATCCATCTCTACCCGTCGTCTAGATGGGGAGGGACTGCCACAGGTTATTTCTCTAGTTTTGGTAGCGAAGTCTTGCTCGCAGGCACAGGGAATTCTAGCCAAAGCGAGGTCTCTCCTTCTCATAACGATTACCGATCGTACGCTCTCTCCCTCCGTTGTCTAGCCATATAGAGTAATCAAGGGAGGATGAAGAAGGAACCTAAGCATGAGAAATAAGGGAAAGATAGGCTCTTCAATATCTATTGTACTTTTCCAGCTTAGTTCCGCTTTATCAGACATAAAACACCTGAATAAATAGAGATTACATCGGAATCTAATTAAGGAGGTCTCGCCATGATCGAGAATAGAAGTCAATCTGATGAGCAATACCCTATCCCGGACGCAATCAAAGCCCTCTACGGTTTTAATGTTGATGATTCGGGCCATGCTGACCCACCCGCAAGCGAAGATCCCAAAGATGACGCCCAAGAGTCCAGCCTTTTCGATAGCGATTTCGTTGCAGCAATCGTCGCCTGCGTCTGCCTCGTTCTGATGGTCCCCTTTTGCAACGTCATCAATCGTATGCTCTCCGACCTTAGCGCGATCGACCTGGTTAATGCCAACCATGGCATGACTTTCGAGGAATTCTGCGACAACGCCCGCGACGGCGCCTACGAGTATTGGGCGGCCTTCGACGAGGACGGCAAGAAGATTGCCGAATGCACTATCCACGACGCTACATGCGTCACGACTCCCCTCAAGCTCTATCAATATGCCGTACGGCGTGGCGCCACTGCTATAGCGCATAACCATCCGTCGGTAGATTGCCCGTTTTCTGATGCTGACCTAATAAGCCTGGTACGCAACTATTACCATGATGGCATCACGGTATCCTGCGTCGTGAGCCCAAATTATCTCTACCGGCTCGAGATTGTTGATGGCTTTGATGCGGAGGAGATCTTCGGTACATATGTGAATTTCCTCAATACTTTTTTCGAGACCTATAAGGACGACCCGACCTATTTCACCAAAACCGTCCTCGGCGACGGCACTACCGGGTATGTCAGCACCGATAGCTTCATTCAGGTCGTTGCGGACCAGTTTGGGTTCGTCTTTACGAAGACCCCATTATCGTCTGCTGCGGAACCCTAAGCTACCAAAACACCCCCTCGCATGAGGGGGTGTCCTTTTTAGTCACGAATTAGATCTCGAGGTCGTCGAGGTCAGCCAGTTCGGCACGAGTTTTCTCAGCGAGCTCGTTTTCTGCCTCACCACCATCCATCGGCGCTTCGCCATTAGCTTCGTCTGCGACTAATTCTTCAGTCGCTTCAGCATCGGCGCGAGTCTCACGGCGGCTGCGGTTCTCACCACCGTCCTCATCGGTATTGACAACCTTCAAATTGTACCGGGCGCCATTCTTAGTTCCAAGCACGCGAAGCAAAGTACGGATGCTCTGTGCAGTCGCGCCACGTTTACCGATCACCCGTCCGACGTCTTCCGGATCAACGCTCAGGGACAAAAGCACGCCGCGCTCATCAATTTCGCGCTCAACGACTACTTTTTCCGGATTGTTTACAAGAGTCTTTACGATATATTCTACAAATTGTTGGTCAATGGTTGCCATAGGGTCTCCAGTTTATTTTATATATCTTTATTATACCACAAGCAATAAAAAATCAATACGGTTTTTCCAATTCCCCGCAAGCAGAAGCATTTTTATTGACTTTTTTAACCATGTGTGGTATAATGGAGGTATTATACTTAAAGGGGGTAATAGTAGTCATGCACCTTAGCAAGAAGATAGCTATGTTAGCGGTAGTCACGCTTATCGCGCTCGGCATGTTCGCGCCAAAAGCCTACGCTGCCGATGCCGGCGCCGGCGAGGACCAGTCTCTCTGGGACAAACTCCAGGCGGCTGGCTCCGAAGCGGCCAATTATGTCGATGAACACAAAGACGGCTGGGTTGAATCTGCGAAGGAGGGCGCCAGTAGGGTCGGCGAAAAGGCCGGCGAGCTCTATGATTCAGCCAAAGAAGCAGCGCCCGGCCTGATCGATAAGGCCAAAGACAGTATCAGTGATGCGCAGGATCAGTTTTCCGAATGGAACGCCGGCCAACAAGACCAATTCCGTGACTGGTTCGAGGAGCAAACGGGAGTTAAATCCGACCCCTCTTCGACAGCTCAGCAAGATGCTCCGGCTGGCGCACCGCCCACAACAGACAATCGCAACGAAGGCGTGGTTGCTCCGCCTGCTCAAGAGCCGCCCGCGTCCGTGCCACAGTCAACCCTGGCGCCCGAACCGCCAGCTACTTCCGATCCTCCAGCTCCAGAAGCTCCCGGTTACACCTTTTCCGACGACGGCCAGACCGTCGTCATCGACGGCGAGGAATATGTCAAGTTGGACGAGAGCGACAAGCTGGCTCTCAAGGACGGCAAAGCACGCCAGTGGACTTTCCTATACATTGGGTTGCCTTTGTTGGGTATATGCGTCATCATCTATGTCGTCTCCTGCTTGAGAGGGCGCCGCCGGTAGCGCAAGCATCGTTGTTGGACTTTCCTTAAGCGACTTTCCTTAAGCACAGCTTTCTTCTACATACCAAAACGCCCCAGCCAATCGACTGGGGCGAAGTTTTTAGGTTTGCCTACTCAGCGGACTCAGCAGCTGGTTCTTCGGCGGCTGGCTCTTCTTTTGGCTGATTTTTACGCAATTTATCGGCGTGTTTCGCCTTGGCGTGCTTCTCGGTCGGAGCTTTGTACCAATCTGGGAGCTTGACGCCCTCGGCGGTCAAAACCCGAGCTACCCGGCTCGATGGCTGTGCGCCGTTCTTAAGATAGAACTCAACTTTTTCTTTATCAAGGACCACTTTCTTGGTCTCTGGGTTATAGTTGCCGACCTCAGCCACAACACGACCCGAGAGAGGGTGGCGCTGGGATTCTTGGACGACTATCCGGTACACCGGAAGGTGTGCGCGGCCATTACGTTGCATGCGAATCGCTAGCATTTTTACTCCTTATTAGTAATATTTCTTGATTATAGCAAACTTCTCCCCAAAAGTAAAGGGCGCCCAGACAACAGGCGCCCTCGCGATGTTGGTGAATTACCGATAAAGTCCTGGGGCCTTCGCCACCGGCAGCATAAACAGAGATCTTATCTTCTGGTCGCCAACAGTTCGCTCGCGATACCACATGGGGATCTTCTCATCCCCATAAGGACGACGTTCACGATACCATTTCAGGCTGATGCACGCGACTACCGACATCGTGATGGCGGCCGCGACGAACAGGATGGAGCAGATCGCACCTACGGCCCAAAATGCCACACGAGCATCCAGTCGAGTTATAAGCGTCATGCTCCCCGTAACGGTAGCAGAAGCCGCAGCAGCGGCGCCGTTTCGCCAGTAGTGGTCGATCATAAGAGCGTCCTGAAACGGCACGCGGTCCTCGAGCGCCTGCTTGATAGCCTGTTCTGTGTTGTACCAGCGGAATAACTTCGCGGTCAGGAAAGGACCTGACAACACAATGCTTATTGCGCCAACCAGAAAGATTGCACCGGCCCAAGCGTCGCTGACCCCGCCGTACACGTGGGCGAACGTAACCACCGGATACATCATGCCGACGCCGCCAAGCGTGATGGCAAAAGTCATAAAATGCTGCAGGAATAAGCCTTTTTGAGTGTTCTTCATAACATTTCCTCCTTCAAGATGTTTTCTGCTTCAGAAAAGCACAACTACCCTGGATTTTCGAGAATTCTTCAGAATATCACCAACTATAAAGGGTCTAGACTACGGTATTTCTCCTTCCCACCCTAAGATTTACGTATCTACTCTTTCATTATAGCACATCTTATCAAAAAAGTCAATAGCAATATGCACGATCGAGTATGTTATAATGGTAAAATCCCCTGCGGATAATCTAGTTCTTTGAGAGAGGAGGAAAAGCAATGGAAGAGACTGGTTCCGGTCAGAACCCCACCACCGAACGACCGCCGAAGTTGTCTTTCGGTGAAAGTTGGCGGCAAAGCTGCCGTAGCTTTCGGACCTGGGCGCTTTGCGAAAACGGTCACTTCAACGAGGTACTCTTGGCTTGTTGGTCGTTCGCCTTCACGTTTCTCATGCTGACGCTGGCGGCCGTGAATGATTTCGACAACCTTGAGGCTCTGAAATACCTGGTCTTTGGCGTGATCGGCATGATCATGACCGGCTCGCTCGGCATCCACATGATGATCCGGTGGTACCGTTGGGAAAGACGCTCGTAAATACCAACAAACCAAGCTTGGCTAGTCCTAGCCAAAACCAAACTTCCCCGCTTTGCATCCCAAAACTGCCGCTCCCTCGGGAACGGCAGTTTTAATAGCTGGATTATTTGTAGGTTCAAGCCTTCTTCTCGGCGGCCGTCTTATTGGCCTTAAGGTAACCTTTGACTGCTTCGGCCGCAGCGTGGCCTTCGGCTTCTTGCTTTGAATGGCCAGTCCCCTGCCCCTTTAGCTGTTTACCGACATAGACACCAATCGTAAAAGTCTTATCATGATCAGGCCCCTCTTCGTCTAGTACTTTATAGATCGGGGTGGCGCCGTCGTTATGCTGGGCTAGCTCTTGGAGATAAGACTTTGGATCGCGCCAGCTGCCTTCCTCCAGGATTTTGTCAATCTTGACTAAAATGTGCTTCGAAATGAAATCTTTAGCCGCATCATAGCCTTGATCGAGATAGATCGCCCCGATTACCGCCTCAAAACAATCGGCTAAGATCACGGCATGCGCTCGCGACGAGCCATGTTTTTCGCCCTTAGAGAGCCGCACGAGCGGACCGTAGCCGAGCTCTTCGCCAGACTCGCCGATGCTTTCGGTCCGAACGAGCGCTGAGCGCCAAGCCGTCATGATCCCTTCTGGCTCGTCGTAATTACGGTACAAAAAGTCAGAAGTGACCAGTTCAAGCACGGCGTCGCCAAGAAATTCAAGGCGCTCATTATGGTCTTTAGTGCTCTTTTTATGCTCATTAACATAGCTGCGGTGCGTCAAAGCAGTCACTAGCAGTTCGATATTATTAAACTCAAAACCTAGCTTCTCACGAGCAAAATTTTGATACTCTTCCGTGTTCATTATTCTCCTTATAGACCCTGTCGGATCTTATTTTTGGCCACTAACATTAGTTTTTCGATATCTTCGTACTCAATCGCATCTAGCGCCTCACCAAAGCGAAACCACTTAATTCCCTTCATCCATTGTTCTTTGGTAGGAGTTTCGCGGTCATCGGTCGCGCGCACTAAATAAATCTGTGTCGTCATAAGGACGAGCTTATCTACCCGGCGATATTGAAAATGGATTTTTCCGAGCCACATCAATACCTCAATATGGAAGAGCCCCGCCTCCTCACCAATCTCACGAATCGCGGTCTGCTTCGCATTCTCGCCCGGCTCGATATGGCCTTTAGGAATGGTCCAGCGCCCCTTTGAATCCTGAATTAAGAGGATTTCGATATCCTTACCATCCTTGCTCGGGCGAAAAACAATCCCGCCCGCAGTCGGCTCGCGCACAACTTCTTGAATCGCGGGCTTTTTGAAAATGCGTGCCGAAAGACGCGTTGCCGTAGAGACACGCTCAGACTTCAGCGGCAAGGCCTCGGGGACCTTAGGTGGCGCGGTCTGACGCACCGGAGGACGTTCAGCTCTAGGCTTCGACCTCCGTTTTTGCTTCTTCTTGGACATTTGGCTCCTTCGTCTTTGACGGTTCGGGGAGCGCCCCAGGTTCGGTCGACGACGGTTTCGCCGTATCGCCATAAATCTGGCGGTAGGCCGTACCGAGGACGCCGTTGACAAACTTCGAAGAGTTTTCCGATCCAAAAGCTTTGGCCAGTTCGACGGCTTCATTAATTGCAACTTTCGGCGGCACAGTCTCTGCCGAAGCTTGCAATTCATGAAGACCCATACGCAAAATATTTCGATCGACAGCAGCGATAGTATCGAGCGGCCATTCTGGCGCCATCGGTTGCAAAATCTCGTCTAGTTCTGCAAAGCGACCAGAAACGTCGCGCGCTAAACCGTAGACGAACTCAGTATCACCGAGCGCCTTGGCGTAAGGCTCGATATCTTTCGCCACAATCAGGTCGATATCTGCCGTCTTGTCACCAGCCTTAGTGCGAAACTCGTATTCATACAAGCTTTGCAAAACAATAATTCTTCCTAAGTGCCGGTTACTAGCCATATCCCTTCCCTTTTATTTAGACTTTTTAGTGATTTTTGTGGTAGTTGTTTTCTTCGTAGTCGCTGCCGACTTCTTCGCTGCTTTCTTAGCTTTGACAGTCTGGCCGTCGTTGGTTTTGACGGTTTTTACTTTCAAATTCGGCGTTTTCTTAGCGGTTTCGAAAGCTTTAACTGGAGAAGTGCGGTTGACAGCCCTGGCGAGTTTCAGACGCAAATGGCTGCGACGAAGCCCAGTCTTACGCGGGCTACTCTGTTTTTTAGGTTCAGGCATAATGCTCCTTAGTTATATAAAAATTCTTATCTAATTTTAGCACAATATGTCGTCTATTACAAGAGTTATTTTCATAAGGTGGGGCCGTATTCCATCTTTCTCAATCGAGGGTGGAACTTTTCTCATCTAAAGAATCGAAAAGGTTCCAGCCCCAGAAGCCAAGCTTCACGATTTCGAAAGTTAGAATACGGCCCCACCCCACGAAAACACCCCCATGTAGGGGGTGTTTTCTAAACTTAGATTGCTGTTACTTTAAGGCACGGCGGCTAGAAATGTAGTAGCCTGCAGCCGTAGCAATCGAACCGATGCTCATAATGCTGCCCATGATCGCTTCTGGACCAGTCGCAGGAAGTTTAGTTCCTGGTTCTGGAGTACTCGGAGTTGGATCTGGGGTAGTCGGGTGGATGATCGGATCATCAAATTTCTCAGCGCTATAAGTTACGGTATAGATGAGATCTTGATTACCGAGGGTACCGCTCACGACTTCATAGTCCGCAATGTAACCGGTAATAGCTGGGGAAACCACATTAAACTGGGTCCCTGGCTTAGCCGTCTGCACGTAATCTGGTGCAGCCTGACTACCGTCTTTAGCGTAGACATATTTGATCGTCACAGTACGGTCTTCTGCTTCCGGATCAACCGGAGCCTGATCCTTCGTGTAAACCACTTTAAACTCAAGGTTCTGCTTGGCTACGACACCACTAATGATGTTCGAGCTAGCCGTATAACCATAGAGGATTGGCGATTCAATACGGAAGTTATCACCTTCTTGGAACTTACCTTCGTAAGGTTCCGCTGCCTTGCTACCATCAGCATAGAGGTAGCTGACTTTCACGCTATATTCTTTAGCTTGAGGATTAACTGGGTCTGGGGCCGTTTTCTGGACCACTACCGCAGCGTAATCATTCAAAGTCGTCTGGCCGACGCCGCCTTTACCCCACATCACAAGCGTGTTGGAGCCATCGGCGAGATTATCGTCCACGACCTCCGCAGTAAAGCGGACATAAGCGTTCGAATTGGCCGTATAGTTACCGATATTAACACCGGTTGTGGTGATACCGTCGCTCAAAATCGAACCGCTATACTTCGCGTTATAAATCTTGGTAGTACCAGGAACATAGCGCAAGTTGCTCGGCAATTGAGCTTTGATCATCACATTGTTTTGGGTCGCAGCACTAGTGTTGAGATAAGTCAACTGAAAGTCGACTTTGTCACCAACCTTAGCGTTGATCTTCGTATTCCAGTCGGCTCCGTCTTTTGAGATACGGACCTTCTGGGTTATCGTATAGCCAGCATTCGGATTCGTGGTCGGTTTATCAAAAACCGCTTTTACGCGAATCGTAATGTAGCTAGCATACTGGTAACAGCCTGGAATATTGCCATCAAGCTGGCTATATCCAATAAGCGTACCATTGTTCGAAGCAGCTTTAGTAACGATTTCGTCGCTAAGCTGGCGGCCACCATTCTTACCAACGCCGTTGTTCTCGATCAAAGCCGAGCCATAGACGTATTCAAGATGGAAGAGCTGGTCACTGTTAAAGTTGACATAGTCCCAATACTTGCTTGGCGTGGCATTATCAGAAGTGATAAAACCGTTCACCTGAACGCGAGTAGAGGAATCGGTTGGGATATTGAAGGCCACCTTAGTATTCTTGGCGACGGCATCCGTACCCCATGGGTTATTGTTATGTACGTAGAGACGAATCAGGTATTCCTTACCGTCCTGAACCGTAATATTATTACCATTCCAGACGTTATATTTACCCGAATCGATCCCGGTATATTCGCGTGCACCGACGAAGTTTTTCTCATCGCCGATCGTACTGTCGCTTATGGAGTTAAAGGTAATTTTATTACCGAGAGCTCCGTGGTTGATTTGATCGATGGTGTAACTACGACGACCACCGGTATTATCACCCCAAGCTGACACTAATGACGGAGTCGCGAACGCGCCCGCCACCATTGCTGCACTAGCAGCCAGCGTGAGGGTAGTCTTAATTGCTTTACGCATTAGTATTCTCCTTTTATTAACTTTTCCCACCAGATCAGCTTTTGGGCTTCACTAGTCCGAGGCCTAGGCTTCTCTCGAGCCGGTTGTCTCGCCTCGTGACACTGGACGTTCCGTCTTTAGATGCGGCTCCAGGTCATAAGACCATTGTAGCACACATCTCTATTTCTGTCAATACTCTTTATGGTATTTTGTGTATTTTAGTCAAGATTAAGCGGTTTACAGAGGTAATGCTTTGGCGATATAGAGGTAAAACTGGTTAAGTTTGACTAAAAATAGCTTTTATAAGCGCCCGATCTGGCAGATTTTATGATTTATTATCATGCTATAATGCTCGTAATGTTAAGATTTCATGGTTACATAACGCTTGCAAATACCGATGTTTTCTTGAATGCCTGAAATAAAAAATCGGCGCCCTCCATAGGAAGGGCGCCTGGGGCTGAGCTTAGATCTTGCGAAGTTACTCCGGAAGTTGCTGCGGCCGCAAGATGCGAGCCAAAGGCTAATCGTCCGCGTAACCGATCGGTATATGGGCATATTCCTCGAAGCTAAGCTGGGGGTCGTCCTCAAGCTCTTCTTCCCACCACTTAGTCGTCCGGCAAATACCATAGGCGGTACACGCCAACAGGACCAGTTGTGCCACTGCGAGCAAAATTAGCCCCAGCGTGAGAATAGCCGGCAGGATAGGGGGGATGATGTCGCGGGGGTGCCTGATACGGTTAAGTAACCAGACCGCAAAAACGGCCGTAGCGGGGTGAGCCAGCGCAGACAGAAAGCCGCAGAAACGGCTTCGGCGATAGCGCCTGGTGCGTTCGTCAGCGTTCAGGTGACGGAGGCGCTCCGGGAGTTCCCGACAGAGGTAGCGTCGAGCGCCGATCATAGCACTGTTGCCGAGCAAAGCACTCACAAAGCTGGCCCCAGCCAGGGCGGCCAGCCAGAGGCGCGAAAGTTGTGCCTGTTGGAAGTTCTCGACGCCCAAAATTCCGTAAAGCAAAATCAGCAACAGACCACAGGCCGTCCAGACCCAGCAAAAAACATCGCGCCGCATCAAGTCGTCCACCAGAGAGGTGGCACCACGCATGCCGGGATCGTTGTCGGGAGGGGTCGGGTTGGACCGGCTGGCGCGCGAAGCAGTCCAGCTGGCGTTTTGGGTGGCAAGAAAACTAGGTACATTCATGACAACATCTCCTATTCTTTGTAGATTTTCAGGTCATCAACAAGATCTATACTCACAAGGTGCTAATCTATATTCAGCGTATCTTACGCGAAAACAGGACTCATTGCTACCATTGTAGCACAGATTGGCTATTTTGTCAATATACAAGCATAAAGAATAAGAGGAAGCAAAAGAAACCCCGCAATTTCCCTAAGCAGCTTCACTATCGTGCTTTTCGGGAAACGCTTGACTCATCCCGTCGTTACGGGTGAGTCTTCGCTTCATCCGACTCCCGTCGTCGTCGGACATTCCCGACAAAGCAGATAGCTGAAGCTGCTTAGGGAGATTCTATCTTTTCTTATTTCTTCTGCTTGCTTTTTATCCTCCCTTGATTACTTATATGGCTAGACAACGGAGGGAGAAGCCATGAGATCGTTTGTACTCGTCATATATGAAAATCTGCTCATCGATAAAACCAATGCCTGACATCATATCTATAGAAACATTAGTCACCGTTGCTGAGAGCATATGCCCTCCAAAGGCTGGGTAAGAAACATACGCCGAACCAATTTCTGAATATATAGAGACAAACCCGCTGCGGACGAAGAAAAGGGCGGGAGCTTGACATTTTAGAATTAAAGCGTTAAGATGGAGGCATAAATTGAGTGAATTACTTTCGGCTTAGGTCGAAAGTAATTTTTATCTTGGAGACTTTACGATCTTTATCGATCGCAAGCTCCAAAGCAACTTTCTTCATGCTTACTCACCTTTCTGGCTGTTAAAACTACAAAACTGATTTGATTCGACCTTTGTTAATGCTAGAACTCCTCGCCCTGTCCTTAGCCTAGCATAAAACGAAAATTTTTAGCAAGCACAAGCATGACTAAAAATCGCGTTTCGTCCGCAGCGGACACCCTAGTATTCATATCGCAAACAACGGCGGAACAATCATTTGGGAAGGAGTCAGCGGGCTATACTTTAGTTCTTTCGTAAGCTTAGATACATTGGCAAATTCGCTTGTTTTTGATTCCGCTATTCATATCTCAGCAGAGCATTGGGAAGCTTGGGGCTTCTCCCTCCGTTGTCTAGCCATATAGAGTAATCAAGGGAGGATGAAGAAGATGCGCAGGAGTCCCTAGACCAAAAGGTAGGAGATGATGGGCGCATAGAACGCTCTAACTCAAAAATTATCTTAGCCTAGTTGACATAATGTATATATAGTTGTAAAATGTAGGTATAGGCGGCGACTTTTGGTCGCCAATTTGCAGCTTTTAAAATGCTAGTCTACGGGCCCGACAACCACACAACGAAAAAGAAAGGTGATTATTGATGAAAAATGCACACGGTTCCCATTGGCGGTTTCGCTTAACTGCTTTACTGCTGGCGTTTGTGCTGGTGGTGCCGCTCTGCGGCACGGCTTCAGCAGCTGAAATCGCCACGACAAAAGACGTCGCGCCGGCCAAAACTACGGCCGAGAACTCCAGCGAGAACTGGGACGAGACGGACTGGTTGGTGGCTATTTCCAACTACTTAGACGCCACGCCGGAGCTCGTTTACAGCGCCGCTTCCGACCGATACTATCTGGCCTTTCACCCCAACAAAGCCACCCAGATCGGTTGGCTGTTGCAAGAAATCGGTCAGGTCCGCAATTTCGACCTGAGGCTGGAGCTGCTGGAGTCGGAATTGGAGCGGGCGCCGAACGGCAAACTTAAAGATTCCGGCAACGCCTACTTGCTGCGGGAGATTTTGACCAAGATCTTCCCCTGGGAGGAAGATGAGCTCCATACCATTGAGCCGGCCGAGTTAGCGGCACACGCACGCTACTACCGCGAGCAGCCGCACTACCAGGAATTCTTTGACGCACTTGAACCGCTGACGGTCGATCCGATCTTTAGCTCGCCCTATTTCATTATGGAAGAGTTCAGCACGGAGGAGATCGACGAGATGTACGAGACGCTGTTTGAGTCCGCGAGGTACATCTGGCCGTCCGCCGTCAACGGCATCACGAATCGTCAGTTCCTGATACCGATAACTCTGGCTCCGGCGGCGGAGTTCACCAGCCCTGAGCTGCCGACTTCGGCAACTGGCAACTAATCCCCCAACCGGGCATGCTGCCCAAATAAAACTATTTTGTAGACTAGTATTTGTCCCTTATATCGGAAAAGGGTCTCCAAGTACCATGGGAGGCCCTTTTTGCCAGCTTTGGGCTACTACTTTCTAGACTACAATATTCATTAGTTTAGCACCGCGCGGGATGATGACCTTGCGGATATCTTTACCAGCGATAAACCTCTGAACATTAGGATCGGCAAGCGCAAGCTCTTTCAGCTTTGCCTCATCGCCAAGAGAATCGGTCGAGACCATTAGCTTCGCACGAAGTTTGCCATTAACCTGAACTACCACCTCGACTTCGTCTTCAGTGAGATATTTTTCGTCCCAGCGTGGCCAGACGTCGTCGCTTTCGAGGTGTTCGAGGATTTCGCTGGCGAGGTGCGGAGCGAATGGCTTTAGCATCTTTGCAAGGGCGATGACATCTTCCTTGGTCGCACCAGCTTTATAGAGCTCATTAACATATTCCATCAGAGCGGCTACGGCCGTATTAAAACTATTACGATGGATGTCCTCGGTGACTTTTTTAATCATTTTATTGCGGATGACCTCGTTCCCCGAGTTCTTAAACTCGCCAAAACCGAGCGTCCAGCAGCGGTTCAAGAAGCGATAAACCCCACCAATCGCCTCAGTATTCCAGGCCGCATCTTGGTCGTAAGGACCGATAAACATTTCATAAGTACGAAGAGTATCGGCACCATAGCCGCTGTCGATTACTTCGAGCGGGTCGATGACGTTCCCTTTACTCTTGCTCATTTTCTTACCGTCTGGAGCATTGATATAACCATTATAGAGCAGTTTCTTGATCGGTTCGCGGAAGGGCAAGTAGCCTTGGTCGGCGAAGAACTTGCACCAGAAGCGGACATAGAGCAGATGCGCCACGGCGTGATCCCCACCAACGTAGACATCGGTTGGCGCCCAATACTTGATCGCTACGGGATCCCAAGCGGCTTTTTTGTCGTGCGGACTGACGTAACGCCAGAGATACCAGCTCGAACAAGCATAGCCGTCGAGAGTATCAGTCTCGCGCGTACACTCAATGTCATTACCGTTTTCGTCTTTCAAGGTTACCTTGAGCCAATCTTTGGCCTTGGCAAGTGGTGAGCGACCAGAATCATCTGGTTGGTAATCGGCAACTTCTGGGTGCATGACCGGGAGTTGGTCTTCAGGAATTGGGTGAACATTACCATCTTTATCGTAAGCGACTGGGATCGGGCAACCCCAGTAGCGTTGCCGCGAAATCAGCCAATCACGCATCTTGTAGGTGATTTTCTTACGACCGAGACCGCGCTCTTCAAGCCAGGCCACGATTTGTTCACGGGCATCCTCGCTACGCGTACCGTTAAACTGAGCAGAATTTACCATCACGCCTTCACCCTGATAGAAGCGGCTATGCTCCGGGCTATCGTCCGGCGCTTCAATGATCTGAACAACCGGCAAGTCGAACTTCTCCGCAAATTCAAAATCACGTTCGTCGCCAAACGGCACCGCCATGATTGCGCCCGTACCATAACCAACCAAAACGTAATCTGCCACCCAGATCGGGATTTCTTTGCCCGTAGCCGGGTTTATCGCGTAACTTCCGGTAAAGACGCCAGTTTTTTCCTTGTTCTCCTGACGCTCAATCTCAGACTTCTTAATCGCATTTTTACAATATTCCTCGACTTTTTCGCGAGTATTATCGTTGACTAAGCTCTTCACCAGCGGATGTTCCGGAGCCAGAACTAAGAAGGTTGCACCGAAAATCGTATCGGGTCTTGTCGTAAAAACTTCAATAAAAGGAAACTGATCGGCTTTTTCTCGGTCCGCGTCGCCGACGCCTGCCGTTGCAGGGTCGTCGCGCTTAACCTCGGCCGAGCCTCCGGATGACCTCGAAATAGCCGGCTCAGTCCCCTTTCCCGAGGTCTTCACCGCAAATTTAACTGTAGCGCCCTCACTGCGGCCGATCCAGTTTTTTTGCATGGTTTTGATCTTCTCAGGCCAGTCGAGCTGGTCAATGTCGTCAAGCAGTTCATCCGCATAGTCGGTAATCTTGAAAAACCATTGCTTCATTTTCTTCTTTTCAACTTCATGACCACAACGCCAGCAGTGACCGTTTTCGACCTGCTCGTTGGCAAGGACGGTTTTGTCCACCGGGCACCACCACTGATATGACTCTTTTTGATAAGCTAGGCCGGCTTTATAAAGCTGCAAGAAGCACCACTGAGTCCACTTATAGTACTCTGGATCAGAGGTGTTAATTTCGCGATCCCAATCGATAGCATAACCAAGTTTCTGGGCCTGTTTACGAAAGTTCGCAATGTTCGTCGCGGTGGCCGATTGCGGCGAAATGCCAGTCTTGATCGCGTAATTTTCGGCCGGAAGACCAAACGTATCATAGCCAAAAGGGCGCAAGACGTTCATTTCCTGCTGAGTATAGAACCGAGCGAGCACATCAACGATAGTGAAGTTGCGGACATGGCCAACATGAAGACCAGCACCAGAGGGGTACGGGAACATCTCGGCAAGATATTTCTTAGGCTTAGCTTCGTCGAGCGGGCCAGCCGCAAAAGCTTTCGTTTCTGCCCAGATTTTTTGCCATTTTTGTTCGATTTTCAGAGGGTCATATCTATCCATGATGTTTATTATAGCATAGGATGAATTTTTTCGCATATTCTCATCCAAGGCCATAAGAAACTTGTCGTTTTAGTTTTACATCTCTTCGTCCGCAGCGGAATTGCGAGCGTAGAACTTGGCGTGAACTGGGAGACAGGGTATTACAGCATTCAATATACAGGTCTAGCGTTCAGTAAGAATCAGGCTTACGCCATTGCATTCTCAAAAGAATCGGATCTATACAACATATATTCGAAGCATGTTGGCCGCTCCCTCCGTTGTCTAGCCATAGAGTAATCAAGGGAGGATGGGGCCATGAGTTGAGATGGAACCATTGACTAATTGTCAATACTGTGATATTATCGCGACAGTTAGTCCGCTGACCGTACATTTTTATTAGAAGGGGAGCATGTTATATGCACAAAACTCGGGCATTCAGGCTTTTTGTCACTATTGTCATGTACCTCACGCTTATCGCCACGTCTGGATGCGGTAATTCCGAAGACGCCAAAGATTCTACGCTTATTATCGACATTACCCCAGACTTTTCCGACGCCTCGCCCATGTCGTCCGACCCCAATTTTAGAAATACCCTGCTCGATTCGCCCGATCGCTGCAAGCTTTATACTACTACCTGCTACAACTACGGCAACGGCTTTCGACCAAACTACGTCTCCGAATACCAATGCATAAGCGATGCACAGATGTTTCTTCAATATAGCGCTTATCTAACGGGATCGCCCAAAATCCTGGATTTTTACTGGTACGGCTATGAAGCTAGCAACATCGAAAAGATTATTCTGAACATCGACCCAACGCTTAAAAACGACCATTCCCTCTTTACCGTCACCTCGAGCTATGCTAGACATGAAGCCGTGATCTACGAATCGTGCCCGCTAACCGTCATCGGCGATTATGCAGTGGATGTTTCTCCCAACTACCAGACGACGTACTTCACTCGTGATCAGTTTGAAGAGGCCATCACTAACGGCGAGCTGCCGGAGACAATGGTGCGCTACGACACTCTCGCTGACGCAGATTATATCTGCAAAGCTAGCATCCAGGTCACCTTCTCCCGCAATCATTGAACCTTATCTGTACCTCCACTCAAGTGAGTGGAGGTAGTTTTTGGCCCTATGATCGATCCGAAGGTCGATTATAAGCTTGTTGGCTTTTCGTCCGCAGCGGGTTCTTATATCATTCACTTAGTCCAATTGCTAGGGGTGGGGAGTACGGCTATTATTGGGCTAAACTGTCTACTAATAGCATAAACAATGTATACGATTTGGTCATTATCTCAAGAGAAGTTCTTAGTAACAGTGCTAACGGTAGAACTAACGGCTTTCCCCTCCGTTGTCTAGCCATATAGAGTAATCAAGGGAGAATGGAGAGCAAGTTGCGTATGCCATTGACTTATACTAGAAAACCTCCAGCACAAAGGCTGGAGGTAGCTTGTTTTACATCTTTCCGGAAAATTTTGCGATTAGCGAATTAGCCAGCCCCTACTATGGTTGCCGCATCCCCGAAATGCTGGTACATTTCTTCAACCCAACGACACCAGCTCTTGCTTGAGCGAGCCGCCCAAGCCCAAATCTCCCAGTAATCTGGGTGATCCAGTAGATACCGATACTCTTCGGGATGCAAGATGTTCATGGTGCGAGTATAGTAATCTACACCATGGCCATACAGCGTGATTTCACTCGCAGTATACGTCAATACACACTCCGGAAACCGCACCAGCGGCATACCTTTTCGCAACTTATTGTTGTCCTCTACGACGCCCATCATAAACCTGAACTGGTACTCGCGCGCCACCTTAGCATGATCCGTAATATAGCACAGAACCTTGTCGCCCGGCTGGAAATGCTTAAATTCTCGGCAAACTGGAATCGGCGGTTTCTTTTCCGCCAGTCCGATCAACTCGTCAAGATAGGCGAGAACAGCACCCAGACGCTTTTCTGTAACTTTCGACGCGGCCAGATCAGCCACCAAATTCGTTACAGCTGCATCCATACTCTCCAACTGTGCAATTTCCGCCTTCAACTTCTCAGACTCTTCACTCCAATACAGATAGAATTGTTCCAGGTTCTCTCGCCCCAGAAAAGCCGGGTTCTTGATGTAGGGAGTCTTCAGGGTGGGGATTATGTCCCATTCTGATACCTGAAAAGTACCGGTACGGATTTCTTCGACGGTTGGAAGCTCTGGATCATCTCGACGCATCAATCCTTTCACGTCGGGCGGGATCAGCTCCGACAGTCGAAACCGAAGCTGGAGTTCAGATTCTTTCGTCATGCAATACACCTCTCTATCGTATTTTGGTCCAAACTATGTAGAGCTACGCTGCTTAGCAGCGTACAGGGCGCAACTTTGTCGCCTTCTACGCTACCAAACAGCCTGTTATCTAGAAAGATGGCAAAGTGCTTAGATCGAGTCTATCTCTATATTATAGTACATATACTCATAAAAGTCAATATGGACGTCTTACTGTAAGCATCCCGTGTTAAAATGGTTGACAAAATAGACTATCTGTGATACAATGGAAAGTGTAGGCTTTTGAAGCTTATGGTTTTAATGGTTAGCATCAACAGAGGTAAAGTTCTGCTCTAGCCCCAAAACCTGGCTAAATGCAGCCTGCCAGCCCTTTAACCCTCGCAAGATATTACATAAGTTTCACATTCTTCTGACAATAGCAAAAGGAGTGATGTAAAATGGTTCAAAATGACGTCTGCCCCAAGTTCAGGGTGGTCCCGCTGAATCAACAGATCCAGCAAATCTGGTTCAGCACCCAAGAGTGCGACCCCAGCCCGGAAGCAATGAGCAGAACCAACGAGGAATTGTTTTTACAGTCGTCGGGCGCGTTTTCGCTCCGACTGGACGACCTGACCTATGGCTTAGTCGAAATCCGTCTGAGCGCGGTGTTTAACCCGCTCGAAATCGACATGAGCTTCGACGAGGCGATCGAAATGGTCAAAAACGCTCTCCGCAAAACCGCCAGCAGCCACCCCTCTTACGACCCCACAATGTGTAACAACCACTAATTCCCTATCTTGCCCGTCGGCCGTGTTCCGTGTGAGCACGGCTATTTTTGTGAAAAAGCTCACCAGTGACGGATTTTTGAAAAGATTATGCTATACTAGAGGAAATGGAGGTAGTAAGATGAATCCGGAACGAGTTGCTCAAACTTTTGAGAGGGGAGAGGATAGCTCGAAACAGTTGTCGCGTGAGCAGTACCAAAAGTTAGGCAGTGATGCTATGAGACAGCCAGAGCCCGAGCCCAAAAGCAAGAAGCTGCTCGAACAGCGACCGCCAACGGCTTTGACGTTGGAGACCTTCGCTGGTGTTTACCCAGAGACGAAGCTCCGCAGCGACCAAAGATACGTGGATCGTCTAGACGAGCGTTTTAACCGTGACCCAGATAGCGGCAAAGCCGCCAAAGCCTTTGAAAAGTTGTTCATCTACGGCGTCCAGACCGGCGCTTGGCTAGGTAATCTACCTGATGCAGCCGGTCATCCGCCCTTCATCACGAAAACTTTTGAGTCAACTAAATACGACGATTATCGCCACCGCGTCGATTCGTTCACGACGATTAGGTTTGCCGAGAAAATACATACGGAAACCGGCACGCTAAAAGGGTTGCCGCTAGCATTTGATGTAACTATCAATTCAAGTCGAGAAAAGATCATGGAAAAGCTAACGCGCTGTTATAATGACGACGCCGAGCTACCGTTTGGCTTCACCCATCTTGACTATTATACGAATGGGCGCACCGCCGGCGAATGCGAAATTCTGCCACGCTATGTGATTGGAGTTAGTAGCGAGGAGGCAAAAGGTGTAAGCGAACAACTCCTGCGCCGCGCCCCAAATGGTAGTTCATTACCTCCACGTCTGCTTAGTCCACAGAACTTACATACGCGGTTCAAGGTATTGTCGGAGATCCGTGCACAAAACGTTTTGTTCCAAGCGATGTTGCCAGACGACGCTTACGAAAGTACGGATCTAAAAATGCGTAAAGCTTGCGCTTATCTTGAAGCAGCCGATCAACAGCTCAACGAAGCACTCATCGTCTGCGCGAACGAAATGGTGCGACGCAAGTGCCTGCCGCCAGATGTTATCGCAAAAATCGAGCAAGGCGGCAAAGCGCAAAGTGTGCGCAAAACGATTGAAGACCATCTCCTCGCCACTTGCCACGAACGTTTCGTCGAAAATCAGCGCGACTTTGCCCGGCGAAATGGAGTTTCTTATGTTCCGAGTAGTGAAGAGGATGATACCTATGTACAGATTTTAACTTGTGCGCGCGAACTTGAGCGGGCAGCTTATGACGATGAAAACTATCCGGAGGTAGCAGCACGCCGGCACGTGATGGCACAAAACCAGAAGCTGGAGTTTAACGACGCAGAATCAGAGCGCCAGTCGGCTTAGACTTTAGCTAACTATTGAATTTCTGGACAGATATGCCACAATGGAAAGTGATAGTTTGCGTATCGAGTGGAGGAATTCCTAAACGTAAACTTTCGTACCTCAGAGATAGACTAAAGCTTAAAAACATCGAAGGAAGGTGAGAGAGTTGAAAAACATTTCCAGCAAACCTTTAGTACAGCTCTGCGACGTGGGTGAAGCATCAGCGACACTTAGTTTCAAACCGTCCGAGGTTGACGTCGATAAGGTTTTGAGTTGCGCCAGCACCAGGGTCGATCAGGAGTCATCCGGGATGATCCGCTTGAGAGAGCTTGACCTGGAATTTGGCTTGCTCCAGCTTTATAGGCGGCCGAATTCTAAAGCGTTCGATCTGGAATGGGCGGCAAGAATAGTCGCCGAGGAGCTAGCGCGGACCTGCATCGCGTCGCCGAGCTTCGACGAGACCTTGTACAGCGAACCGGCCTAGGGGGCGGACCGGGATCGTGCTATACGAAAGTTCGCACGATCAATTTTGGCCCTACTATACCTAAGAAAGGAATGAGCCAGATACGAGTATGCAAAACAGCTTCATGAAAGCATATGACGCGACGCTCGGATCGAAATTTGGCGAGCATGTCCGGATGTCTGATTTTCTCGGCATACATGCTCCGTCAAAGATTATTGCCGATCAGCGATATACAATCGAGCGGGTCACTGGGCGCAAGCAAAAAGGCGAGTTGACTGCGGGCCATCTTGAAGCGATCTTTATCGAAGGCGTGAATGTGGGCGGGTGGCTAGGGGACGGCGATGCTTATCAAGCACGGGCTTGGCCAGCTGCAATCTATGACGACATTTCACATCGGATTGATACAGTAGTGAACTTGGCTTTTCGCCAGCCCATCTATAGCCACGATGGCAAGGACGCCCTGCAACAAGTTACGATCGGTTTTGACGTAACTGTGGGCGGAGCGCCAGATAAGGTACTTGATAAACTGACCCGACATTATAGCGATCAGGCGCGGCTACCTTTTGGCTTTTCGCACCTTGATTACTATTTTGACGGCCAGCATCGTGGCGTCAAGCCGCTACTAATCCGCTACGTGATAGGGGTTAATTTTCACGAGGTGTTAGAAATCTGGGGCAGCACCCAGTCCGATCCGTCCACCCGGAGCCATCTGAGCGCTTTTCGGCCAAATTCGCCAGCTAGTTTACAGATGCGTTTCAAGATACTTTCGGAAATCCGCCAGCAGAATATGCTTTACTATGCGATGTTACCAGAAAATCAGAATAATAAAACAATCCGCGCCGCAGCGCTACAGATCGATGCGGTGGACGAATGCCTAAATGCCTCTTTACAAGATTGCACGAAGCAGATTGTGGCGCGTCGAGTGGTGCCATCAGCGATTTTTGCAATAAAGCAGCGCGGGCACAAGGCCCGCTCAGAGCGAGACATTATCGAAGAATACTTGATTGCCGAAAACCAGCGCAAATACCGCAACAAGGATCCTTTCACTCAAATTATGAGCAAGGCGCGCAAGCTTCTGGATTCGCTTTACGACGAGAGCGCCGACAACATTATCAGGCAGGCCCTGGCCGAACGGCGTAAAATTATGGTCCAGAACCAGGTCTTGCGAATCCCGTCAGCCGACTTCTGACCAGGGGTGCTTTCCGAGCGAAAGTTTTTATGCTATGATGGAAAAGTCTTGTTCTTTAAGACGGAAAATATTTAGAGAGGTGATGTTATGGACTTGGCGAATTTGCGCAAGTCGCCCCTGGAGATTGCGATTGCCCAGCCCGATGCGCATGGTAATATCCTGCTCCGGGATATCTATTCCCAGCCGCCACTGGAGTTGTCGACTTATGGCTGCTACCGCAACGATGAAATCATGCTAGCAGCGGCCAAGGACAACTATCCAGAAGATTTCCAGCAAGCGCTGGCACAGATGTTGGGCCTGTCCAAGCCGGTTGACGCCGACTCCGCGCCCGCAGGAAGCAAAGCGACACCTTGGCGACTCTGGCAAGTGCTGATTAATCCGCAGCTGGTGACCCTTAATTTCTATCGCTACCAAGACGATTATTCCGCGGCGCGCGACGGCTTGAAGGTGTTTCAAAATAACGTCGATGACATCAGCCTACGAGTCGTCGGCGCCACCGCGTTAGGGTTGGTGATTCACCGCCCCGAACCTGATCTGACGGTGGATTTTGAGATCAGTGGCAGCGGGCACAGAGGAACATATAACTTGCGCTTAGCAGTGCAAGAAGGCAGCGAGCTGGTCGGTTCGGTTACGTTTAGCCTGCTGCCGAGAGAATAGCTCGTCTCGCCCGTCGCATCCGTCGCGACAACCAAGCCACCCGCAAAATACGGGTGGCGTTTTTTAGTTACTTAACTTTGGATTAAGCTGCACTTTGCAAACCCCAAAGCGCGATACCGGTCGCCACGGAGACGTTGAAGGACTCCTTACGCCCTTGCATCGGAATTTCCAAAAAATAATCCACTAGATCACGCAAATCAGACGGAATGCCATGAATTTCCTCACCTAAAATCAAAACGATTTGCCGAGGCGCTGATTCCGGCCAAGGCTGGCCAAGAATTAGGCGACGCGAGAGCTCGTCGGCCGACAAGTTGTTCTCTAGCCCGACGATCACAGCTCCGATCGTACGTTGAGCCGTAAGCCAGGCACGCGGGTCATCCACTAGCTCTTGCGGCACCATGGTTTCAGCGCCCAGGGCGGACTTTTCAATCTGGTGATTAAGCTTCGTACGCAGGTGCGGGAGTAAATTTGGGTCGTCGTAGCGCGGAGTGTAGCCCGAAAAAGCCGCCTGTGCGACACCAAGCCCTTCAGCCGTGCGCAAGATCGCTCCAACATTATAGACGGAACGGATATTATGCAGTAGTAAAGTAATTTGCATAGATCATATTATAGCATAAAGTTAGCCTCGGCACAAAGGCCGAGGCGATTAAAGAGCTCGTGGCGATCCTAATGAAAAAGTGAGATAAACCGTTGCCACCGAGACAGCTTCGGCTTGTAGTGCTTGGGATGTTTTGCGGCGGCCGCACCAGTGGTAGCCATGTCGGTTGTCGCCGGTTTGACCGACGAGTCGGCTGTTTGCGCCGCAGCCGCCTCACGCTCAAGCTGGCGACGCTTCTGGGCGTCTTTATGCGCCAAACTGCGCCGCACTTGCGCCAGGATCTCGCGTTGCTGTTTGTCTGGAAGCAAGTCGAAATTGGCATATTTTTCGTCAATCGCTTCCCGTTCGCGGGTAAAAATCGGATCAACCATCATTACACCTCCTATGATATTCATAAAGGATCCGGTCTCGCTCTTATATTATAACATTCTATCGTTCATAGCGCCAGAGGCAGCTAAAATACAGCTATACTACTTAATCAGCTTCTCTTCGTCCGGCAGGCTGCGGATGCCAGAAGCTGCGCTAAAACCGTCGTAATAGTTAGTCTTGATCGGAGGATGACCAATTTTGTTGGCGGCCTTGACGATATCGTTGATATCATCGGTCATTTTATAGATTTTCGTGTCGTTTTTTGAAATAAGGCCGAGCGGGACCATTTTGCTCTGATAAAACTTATCCAGCGGGCGCCAAAAGCTTTTGCCGAACAAAAAGACGGGCATTTTCGGCATCTTGCCCTCTTGCATGAGGATAGTAATCTCGGTAAGCTCATCCATGGTGCCGAGACCGCCCGGGAACATCACATAAACTTTCGACGACATGGCTAGCATTACCTTACGAGCAAAGAAGTATCGGAATTGCATGGTATCAGTCAGGTAGGGATTCGGGAATTGTTCATGGCGCAAGGTAATGTTTAGCCCGATGCTGCGGCCGCCATATTCAAAAGCGCCTTGGTTGGCCGCCTCCATAATGCCAGGGCCGCCACCGGTGATAACGGCATGGCCATTTTGGGCCAGTAGCCGCCCCAGTTCCCTAGCTTTCTTACAATATTTATTGTCCTGCGGCAACCGCGCTGAGCCAAAAATCGTCACGCCCTGCGGATAGGTGCGCACAATTTTAAGACCACGCTCAAGGTCGTTAGCATAGGCTTTGGCACGTTCAATATCGGCCGCTTCAAGTTGTTTGAGGATTTCTTCGTCTAACATGTTTTCCTTTCTTTTTAATTCCAACCGGCAAGGTCTTCGATTTTTTGGATTGGCATCGGATGTAGTTCCTCGTCGCCAGTCAAAATGCCCGCCCAAGCGCCATAATGTTGCGTAACTTTAGCGGCGTTAGCGGCGGCAAATTTCAAGGCCTGCTCAAACTTGCCAGTCTCGGCAAACTCCGCAAGGAAGCCCGAACCGAAAGCATCGCCAGCACCAGTTGCGTCGCGCACGTGTTTTTGTTCATAGACCCCCAACCGATAGGTATCTTTACGATCGGTAGCGATTGCACCCATGACGCCGTCCGTAATCAGGACAATTGGGCAATAATTCGCCAGATGTGCCAGTAACTCCGTCAGGAGCACGCCCGGCACAATTTTTGCCGCTTCCGCTTTATCAACCAAAAGCACATCCACTTCGTCGAGCAAACCAATCAGTTTCGCTTTCTCGGCTAATTCCTGCGAGCCGGGATTAAACATGACTTTTGCGCCTACCGCGTGCGCCTGCTCAAAGAACTCAAGTAGTTTTTCCATGTCACCATGTAGACTGGTCGCGTAAAGCCAATCGGGCTGGATATTTTCGAGCTCTTTTGCTCTCAGATTATCATATTTAGCCGAGACGCCCTGATAAGATAACGTCGTATGCGCGCCAGTCTTTGCATCGAGTAAGACCACGTGGCAGCCAGTCTGCCCAGGCACAGTTTCAACATAGCTGCTATCAATCCCTTCCGTGTCGAGCCCGGCTAGGACGGCTTCGCCAGCTGCATCCTTAGCGATATTCCCCATGAAGATCACTTCGTGACCATAGCGAGCAAAAGTTACAGCCGGGTTGATACCGCTACCGCCGACCGAATAGCAGACCTTATCAATGTCGGCTTTCGTCCCGATCGGCAAGCCGCCAAAGATCGAAACATCGCCCACTTCGACGCTCTCAAAGTCATCATGGTCAATCAGATAAATATCCTGATTCGCGCTGCCAATCGTCACCATCCGGCTCATATTAGTACTCCACGTTT
Source organism: uncultured Candidatus Saccharibacteria bacterium (assembly GCA_964404945.1). Lineage (GTDB taxonomy): Bacteria > Patescibacteriota > Saccharimonadia > Saccharimonadales > Saccharimonadaceae > Nanosyncoccus. Next base: position 27,500 of record CAYOLY010000010.1, read on the forward strand.
TTCACATTCAGCCACTAGCGACTGGTACATAGCCGGCTTATCAGCGGCTTTCGAAATCGCGCTACCGACATTAATTACGTCAATACCTGAGTGCGCCAGCGCCCGTACATTACTTAAGTTCGCCCCGCCGTCCCAGCCAATTTCAACCTCTGGTTTAATCGCCCGAATCAGCGGTACTTTTTCAATCTGGAGCATATCAATAGCGCCGCCTTGCCGACCGAGCTCACCGGCAAAAATCATCACATGGTCGGCCGTAGTAATTAGGTTCTGGACTTTGCGCGGAAAAGTCCCCTTGAGTAGAGCTAAGCCGAATTTAATCCCGGCACTACGAAGCTGCGCGATAATACTGGTCAGGTCGTCGTCGACCTCGGCATGCAAAATACAAAGTGCCGGCTTCAGGTTCAAAATATCCGCGAGATGTTCGCTCGGTCGCGCCGACATGATATGAAGATCAATCGTAACTCCCTCGGGAAAATCCATACTCGTAAGCGGGACCATCGTGGTCGGGGCAAAAGTACCGTCCGACGCATCGACATGGATCCTTTTAGAAAAAGCCTTGAAAGCTTCGAGGTTCGTGGCAAATTGCGCCGGATCGTCGGTAGTGATGGTCGGGACAATGGCAGTCATCGTTAAACCTCTTCGTCAAGCCGTTCTGCACGGCGCTGGTATTTTTCGGCCGGGTCGGGCTGAGTGTGGCAAAAAGCCTTAATAATCTCGTCTAATTCCGCCAGTTCTAAGTAGTCTGCCGAAAGGCAGAGTACGTTCGCATAATCGTTCGTTCGAGCGTGTTTTGCGCTCCCGACACTGTCAGCGTTCACAGCACGAATCCCACGAAAACGGTTTGATTGCATGGTGACACCGTGGGCGGAGCCGCAAAGCAAAATTCCAAAACTATGCTCGTCCCCGAGCACCGCCTTCGCCACGGAGATTGCCGCATCATTATAGTCATCCTCGGCGTCGTATTTTTCTGGACCGAGATCTTTGACCTGGACGAAACCAGGATGACAATTCTTCAGAATTTCGACTAACTGTTGTTTCTTTTCAAATCCCCGGTGGTCAGCCGCGACATAGAGCGTACGTGGTCCCATTTTACCTCCCAAAGTCTACCGAAAGCTCGACGAGACGGTTCGAATAGCCCCATTCGTTATCGTACCAAGTTACAACTTTAATCATGTTACCGCCTACCACGTCCGTCAACGGCAGGTCAACAATCGTCGAATGCGAGTTACCGCGAAAATCGGTCGAAACTAGCTCATCATGTGTCACAGTCAAGATTCCCTCGTAGTAAGGCTCCGCTGCGGCTTGCTCAAAGACCCGGTTAATTTCTTCAATCGTAACGTTACGTTTCAAAACCGCCGTAATGTCCGCCATCGAAACCACCAAGGTCGGCACCCGCACCGAAAGCCCGTTAAACTTCCCTTCAAGGCTAGGAATGGTTAAAGCAGTAGCCTTCGAGGCGCCAGTCGTAGTTGGAGCAATATTAACCGCAGCCGCACGAGCCTCGCGGAGGTCCTTCGCGGCGTCATCAACTAGTTTTTGCGAGGCAGTATAAGAATGCACGGTGGTCATCATAGCCTTTTCGACCCCGAAGTTGTCCTCAAGGATCTTCATTGCCGGGGCGATGCAGTTCGTCGTACAAGAAGCGCAAGAAATAATATCATCATCTGCGGTGACGACTTCTTCGTTTACGCCGAGCACAACCGTCTTCGCGCCCGGCCCCTTCGCTGGAGCGGAAATAATAACCTTGCGCGCGCCAGCTTTGATATGTGAACGAGCGTCGGCCGGGTTGCAGAAGCGGCCGGTGCATTCCATGACAGCATCAATTTTCAGTTTGTCCCAAGGAAGCTTCAATGGTTCCGGCTCAGCCAAGAAAAGAATCTTATGACCATCGACGATGATATGCTTATCATCGTAGCTAATGTCGTGATCATAGACCCCATACGCCGAATCATACTTCAAAAGATGAGCGAAGGTACCAGGATCGCCCAGACTATTAATTGCAATAACCTCAGCATCTCGCCGTTCGAAGGCGATTTTGAAAGCACAGCGCCCGATCCGCCCAAAACCGTTAATAGCTAATCTTACCATTTTGCCTCCTATAATATGTCCATTATACCATAAGTATCATGAAAAGAAGGAAAAGAAGTAGTTTTAAATAATACTTTCTAATAGTGAGTCTACCATTCTCTTCTCGAGGCGCGTCCAAGGCGCCCGTCGTTACGGGGCCTTGGCGCTACTCCTCGTCGTAACTCCGGATCCTCTCGTAGAGAACAGTAGACTCACCTTTAGGAACAATCATAAAGCCAGCTTCTTTTTCTTCCTCCCTTGATTACTCATACGGCTAGACAACGGAGGGAGAAGCCCCAAATCGTACTATCTTGAGAGCTAGGATGGGAGCTAGAATCGATGTATAACATTCCTAGCCGATAACGATTATAAGCGCTACTAGAGGCAATCCAGCTACAAGTACCACTGGCTCCAACATATCCATTAGTAGGATAGGTCGCTCCGCTGCGGACGAAAACCGAAAAATAGAAAACACCGCCAGCAATTTTTGCTGGCGGTTTAGAATAGCTTCTTCAAAGAACAACCCCACGCGCTTGTGACAAGAACAGAATTTGACCACCAAGTGTCACTGCAAACGATAGCAGATAATCCCATACCGCAAAGTGGCTCCTGTAAGTCGCCCCCCGGCGACGATATTTACCACGACGGCGGATCAAGAACTTTACCACCCGGTAGAGTAGGTAGGCCTGCGTTACCGTGACGAGCAAGTTAGTCACAGCGAAAATTGCGCCAACGCCGCGAGCAAACAAGCTGACCGGGGCTATGATTAGCCTAACCCCCAACCACGCCTGAAAGCCGTGCAGAAGGGTCAAGAGCGTCAAGATCATCAGGCAAGAGAGCGCCGAGATGAAGCGCATTGTTGGCGTCCGGCTGCTAACCACGTCCATGATGGCGCGCTTGACACAGAACTTTCCTGCGAACGGCATTTTTCCGACAAATCTTGCAAAACGTTTCATGAAATCCCCCTCTTATCCGAAGTTTTTATCTAAAGGTACGATCTTGTACAGCTACGACAAAATAGAGTCTATCTTTCCATTATATCACACTTTACTTAAAAAGTAAATAGCTATCTCATACTTTGCTCTTCCTATGTCTTTGATTTTATGCTATAATATAGAAGTGGGTAGCAACTTAAGCAGCTAGGCATAAAGATCACAACACATGGAGGGGGTAAAAATGTTCACTATCGAAAACCTGCGCGAGAAAAAGTTCCTCAGAGAGGTTAGCCGGCGAAAAACAGACGGCGGCAAAACCTATTACATCACCGGCGACGAGCTGTCGCCAATTTCCCTAGCCACAACACCAGGTATTCGGCTTCGGGTGATTGAGAGCAGTGTCAGTACTTTGACCGAGCTGATCGACCAACAGAGTGGCGGCCTGAACGCGGCATTAATCAAGGATATGAACGTCATCCTGAAATGCACAGACGACCTGACGCGCGACTTCGGCGTCATGGAGGGGATGTTCGAGGATAACCCGAACCCGGAACACTGGAAGGCTTATGGGGTTGGATTCGACCTGGAACATGGTCTGCACCTGTGCTTCGTAAAATGTGGACCGGATTTCCTGGAGACTTACGACCCCAAACGAGAAGAGGAGATCTTGCGGAGTAACCTGGTACGGATCAGCGACCTGGAGCACCTGCGGGCTGAGTTTATCTTGAACGATTTACTTTCGCTGTTCGTAGAAGTTGACGCGCTGGAGTTGAACTCAGCTCCTGACAGAGATAAGCTCCTCTACGTCCGGATTACCGAGATCATGAATGGTGTGCGTGTCCAACGGCGCGAAACCTGCGTCGAGCAGTTTGAGGGCAACGCGCTGGGCGACAAGCTGGACTGGAAGATTACTTCCTATCTCTAATCCTGGCGCTTCGTCTGCGGAGTCTTGATCCTTATGCTAAATACCCCCGGCTATCTGGTCGGGGGTTATTTTTGCGAAGTTAGCAAGTTTATGATTATTTACAACAAGATTATCCGTTTAAGCAAAAGCGAAAAGGAGCCCCGAAAGGCTCCCTGTTCGCTTGCTTTTAGTGAGTGTGATTTTGGAGGGGATTGACCTTAGGCGGCCGAGCGATGTTCCCGACAAATTGTCAGGATACTTCTTTCTCCTCTACATACCCCCCCCCGAGAGGGTTTCCACATAGTAGCCGTTACGCACCAGATTCTCGCTCATGCGGACGGCGGAGGGTTCCTTCAGCTGCATGGTCCCGCAGACATCCCAACCGCCACACTTGGCGTTGGGGCGGACGGAAATGCTGGCATGGCCGGAGCGAACGGTATACTTGAAACCGACACCATCCAGCCCGGCGTCTTCCAGCGTGGGCTGGAGACCGGGGGTGAGTTTTTCCGCTTCGGCGATGAGGTTGGCCAGATAGGCCTTATAGGCCTGCAGGCCCTCCTCGGTGGTGAAGCGGCGGAGCTCCTTGTGGTCACGCCCAAACTTAATGGACGCGTCGCACTGGGGGTGCAGCCCCAAAAAGCTACGGTTCAGGCTGTGGCTCCAGCCAACGATCTCGCGGAACATGACGCCGGCGATCTGAATGCCGGTGTAGGTCTTGCCGGTGGACCGGTCGATGAAATCATCGGCGTGTCCGGTGAAGCTCAGCGTGGTGTAAACGGGCTCAGTGTTGGTGGCGTCGTGCCGGGCGGTCTTCTGGATATTTACAGTTTTAGTCATGAGATTGCCTCCAAAATAGAGATACTCACAAACGCAAGCGTTCGACGTTCGTGGCTAACCGAGCACTAAGTTTAACTAACTCCGATTCTCAAAATTAGCCTAATGCTAAGTTAGCCACAAACGCGGTTATTAAGGGACTCATGGTTTCATTCTAGAAGAATGATTATCATGCAGACAAGGTTTTCAGACCTTATGCCCTCATTGTATCACAGATAGTCCAAAATGTCAATACCTTTTATGTTAAAAATGCCTCGCGCCAATCGTTAGCTCGATCATTATTTAGCTGTTTCCTTATTTCTTATGTTTGTAGCTATTGACAATTTTAATCATGTGTGCTACAATGAAAGGACAATGTTGCTAAGTTGGGGGATTAGCACATTTGAGCCCTTTAACCCCCGCAAAAATCCGAAAAGGAGAGTGTAAGAGTGATGAAGAAACTGTTTTCTACGCTACTGACTTTAGTAATGGTGCTGTCATTGGTGGGGTGCCAGTCCGCCGAGAATGCTCCGCAGACTGACGCAACTACGCCGGCTGCGACCGTTAACGACGACCGGTCCACGCCCAGCGGCTCCACCGCCGATGAGGCCACAGGCTCCGAGGAAAACGGACTGACCGAGAGTCACACCAGCAACAAGCCCGATGACGCTTTAGCTCTGGCCACCAAGGATGAAAATTACCCGGTGCAAGGGTCGCGACAGACACACAGCATGGAGGCTGCTTCCATCGTTGCCAGTTATCTGGCGGGCGAGTGGGAGGCAGACCAACCGCTGTGGTCGGAAGATTATTCGACCCGCGTAGCCGTCCAAGCGGACGGCAGCCTGATCTATACCCTGAACGAGCACATCAACTTCTACAACGACAGCGAGATGCTGTTCGCGAAACAGCTGGCCACTTATGTACCGCCCATGACCAAGGACCCCGAGAATCCGGACGCCGAGGAGGATTCCTCCCCGCGTACCCGGCCGGTTCCGCCGACGTGGCCGGGCGAGAAGGTCTACGTCGACCTGCCCGAGCAAACCCTGCCGGAAGGCACTTGGGTTAGTTCCTATGTGGTGGGCGAAGGGACCTTCGTCCAGAACCAGCAAGGCGTCACTCTGTATCATCAGGGAGAGGTAGTCGATACCTGGGAAGCCGAAGTGAAGGAGCAATCTTTCCTGGCGACCCGCGCTAATTACCGTATCGGCACGAACTTCCTCCTGGCCGACGATCAGCTCTTGGAGCTGGTGCCCGGCGGTGCTACCGAAGTCGTCTACGAGCATGTCGTTGACGCCGGACATAACGCCATTCCCTTCATCAGTGCACTGACGCTCAACGACGGCGTCTTGACCGAGCACTATTACTGGGAATCCCATGGTTGGAAAGATATCGAGATCGCACAGAATGTTGCCGAAGCCCGGTTTGGCCTCGGCGCAGCAATATTCCGCGACGACGATGGACTGGCCTACGTCGCGACCCCGCGCGTATACTATTACGACCCCGAAAGCACCGTGGTATGCGTCGGCGATCGTACCCTTGATAACCTCGAGGGGCTCTGGGAGAGCTTTAGCTGTGCCTATGGTATCCACGATAAGCTGTCCGGTTTTCTGGCTAAGTACGGCACCGAGATCGCCACGATCTCCGATCCCGTCATCAGTGGTAACTACTGCGACTCCGACGGCACAACTGGCCTACTCGAGATCGACAGAGGATCAGCTGAGAATTGGTACGAAATTTGGCACGAAAATACTGCCGACGACGATTAACCTGCCAGCCTCACTATTCTACTGCGGAACGAATTGCGGAGGGAGCCCCGACTACGGTCGGGGCTCTTTTTTGATCTTAAATCTTATAAAATTGCCCCTCTCAGAGGGGCTTAGCACTAGCGGAGAAACCGTTTTACGGGGTGAAGCGGGATTTATGGTGGTTAGCGGAAGCTGTCATACCAGTGCTGAAACTCGCGCTCGCGATACTGGCGCGCGGCTCGGCGCTGTTCGTAATCATGGCGACGAGCTTTGACGTCGTCCTCTAACGCCTGGCGCGTAGCTTTAGCGGCAAGATCCGCCAGAAACAGTATCGGCACCAGAACTACGGCAAGGATAGCGATAGTGAATAAAACTTCAGACATTTTTTCATTCTCCTCTCAGTATGTACTACCTTCACGGTCTTATCTTACCATTGTAGCATACTCTAGCTAAAAAGTCAATGCTTATCTAGGCGACGATGACACGATAGAGCAAGTCTCCTACAGATCTCCAGTTCCAAAAGACCCCTCCTACGAGGGGTCTTTCTGGCGGGGCTAATTAATTAGTCCGAATCTAGACTTCTATCCGGAGCTCAGCGAAACTTAAGCGCGAGCAAAGTGAGCAAAGGCGCGGTTCGCCTCAGCCATACGGTGGCAGTCTTCCTTCTTCTTGAAGGCAGCGCCAGTCTCGTTATAGGCATCGACGATTTCGGCCTCAAGGCGTTTTGCGTAAGGCATGCCCTGGCGCGCACGAGCGGCCTGGACGAGCCAAGAAAAGGCGAAATGTTGCTGGCGGTGGCCAGAAATTGGGAATGGGATCTGGTAGTTAGCACCACCAACGCGGCGAGACTTCACTTCGAAATCTGGCGAAACGTTAGCGATAGCTTTCTCAAAAACAGCAACCGGATCTTCGCTCTTGAGCTTCTTAGCAGCACCTTCGAGCGCCTCGTAAACGGCGCGCTCAGCGGCTTGCTTTTTACCGTCAAGCATGGATTTGTTGATCAAACGCTGAACCAAAACACTCTGATATTTGCGATCTGGGTTAGTCTTGCGCTGGAGAGATGTAGTAACTTTGCGTGACATAGATTATTCTCCCTTCTTTGCACCGTATTTAGAACGACCTTGTTTGCGGCCCTGGACGCCCTGAAGATCGAGCGTACCGCGGACGATGTGATAGCGTACACCCGGAAGATCTGGCACACGACCACCACGGACTAGCACAACGGCGTGCTCTTGGAGGTTATGGCCTTCGCCACCGATGTAAGCCCAGACTTCCTGGCCGTTAGTCAAACGGACACGCGCGACCTTACGCAACGCGGAGTTTGGCTTCTTTGGAGTCTTGGTGGTCACCTTGAGACAAACACCACGCTTCAACGGCGCAGCCTGCTCATAGCGACGAGTCTTTAGAGTATTAACGATTGAACCGAGCGCCGGAGCCTTCGACTTCTTCGCGGCTTTCTGGCGTGGTTTACGAATCAACTGATTGATAGTTGGCACGATATATTCCCTTTTAACTTATTATATTGTGGCCGAGCGTTTACAGCAATGACGCTCAAACCCGAAACTCTAGGAGTATTATACTCCAGATCGGGTAAAAAAGCAAGCTTTTTTGATAAAAATTGACCCCTCGCGCGAGGGGTCGTGGCAGTGCACTGAGAAGCATTACAAGGTGCGAACTTCGTCCATGACCTGAAACAGCTCGTGGGCTGGCATCAGGCTATAAAAGCTGAAGTTTTGGCCCGGACGGCGCGTGCTGCCGACGCCGTGCTCGGCCCAAATTTTGACAGCCAACCTATTATCGTAGCTATTATCCCACCAGGTTGGACGAACGGTTTCGCCATTGGGGACAAAATAGGCTTCACAGGATTTTGGTAGCTGCCAGGCAGGCGAGAGCCGCCAGGTGCCAAGATGGATGAGTTGGTTGCGATAACGCAAGGGATTGGCACGCATAGCGGCGGTCGACGAAGCACGGATCTGGTCAATAACCGGATCGCGCCGAGGGTTTGGATCGTCCGCGAAAAATGGGATATGCGAAAGATACCAGAGTCGAGAGATGTAGCGATGAAACAGTTTGGCGATGCCGGTCATAGCATCGCTCGGTGCGCCACCAACAAAGAAAACGTGATGAATCAGCTCAGGGTGTAGAATAAGCATACGATAAGCAATGCTGGCGCCGAGACCACCTTGTGCATGGATTTCCGCCCGCTCCGCAAAATCATGCTGAGCAAAGAACTTTTTGATGTCGTGAACGAGCGCCTTCGGAGTACAGCTAGTGCTAGTATGCTCAAAAGCAATAATTTCCAACTCCTTCCCTTGTTTGTGATAATGCTCCTTGAGTGCGTTAATGTACGGCTGTTCCGTGTCGACCGAATCCCCCTCGGCTGGGATAACAATGATCGTAGATTGCATATACTCTCCTCCCTTTTGGCAAGAATCTACGATGGTGCTGCTGGTATTATACCATGAAATGCGTAATACGACAATGGCCCGAGCTTTGTACGCTCGGGCCGGAAAAATAGAAAGGTATTCTTAGGCAAGCTTGTTGGCAGTTTGACAAACACGCATAGTGATGGCTTGCGTAACCAACCGAGTCTTCGCGATCAACTGATCTTGTGGTAATTCGACGCCGCAGCGACGAAGTTCCCTGGCCACGTGATAAGTATAGCGATTTCCACGATCGGCGCCGGATGCTACCATGATAAATGCGTTGCTAGTCGCGATCCTGCGCAGCTTCTCAAAGTCAGCATCGGGCATCTTCATAATATCATCCCAAGGATTGCAAAACACGTTTTCACCTCCTTAAAATAGATTGGAATACCTTTGAAAAGAGCGACTTTTAGGACAAAAAGTAGGAAGTCCTTTTCTTATTGTAGCACAGATACAGCTAAAAGTCAAGAGGCACGCGGGATTACAGGTATCAAATGTTCGCAACGGACGAAAAATATTTAAGACCGTCATGATAAAACCACTCCAGATGGAGTGGTTTTGTGCAAATGAGTTCGCTAGCTAGCGACTATTTTTCGGTCTTTTTAGTGGCCGGCTTGCCGCTGGTCTTCTTCGCGGCTGGCTTTTTCGCCTTCCCTTCGACCGGTTTATTCATAATGGCGTCACCACCATTAGCCGCAACCAAGAAATCGAGCGTCTTGTCAATAGTGAGGCGATTCTTGATATCTTGGCGAACTTCTGGTTTCTTAAGATTCGCCATAGCTTCTTTCGACTTCTGATAGACATCGCGTAGCTCAGCAACCTTAGCGTCGGTCTCTTCGTCGGAAGCAGAGATTCCCTGCTCGCGAGCCAAGATTTGCAAAACCAGTGAAGATTTTACGCGAGCTTCGGCCACAGCGCGGGCCTCTTTTTCCCAAGCTTCCATGGTCTGGCCAGCGCGCTCAAGATATTGCTCAAGGCTCATACCACGGCTAGCAGCGTTACGCGCGACATCATCTTTGATAAAACGTAATTGATCATTAATGAGAATCTCTGGCGCCGCAACTTTCGAGTTCTTGACAAAATCTGCGACGAGATCTTCACGGTATTTCTCAATTGCGCGGTGGCGGTTCTGAGTCTCGAGGTTCTTCTTGATGTCGGCTTTGAGCTCGTCGATAGTCTGGAAATTACCACATTTCTTAGCAAGCTCATCGTCGAGGGCTGGTTTTTTAACTTCGTTAACCTGTTTGAGTAAGGTCTCGAAAACTGCCGGCTGGCCCGCTAGGCTCTTCTCGCCATAGTCCTTCGGGAAGGTTACCTTAATATCGAATTTATCACCGGCACTCTTGCCGACAATCGCATCTTCAAAACCAGGGATAAACTGGCCTGAGCCGAGGATGAGATGATGATCCTTGGCGCTACCACCCGGAAAAACCTCACCATCTTTCTTGCCAACGAAATCGATAATGACTTCGTCGCCAAGCGCCGCGGCTTTCTTAGCAACGACCTTCTCGGCGTATGCACTAACAATATTATCGAGAATTTCTTGGACATCCTTTGCCGACGGCTCGGTTTTGTCCATCTTGGCCTTAAGTTTCTTAAAGTCACCAAGCTTAACATCTGGTAGAATCTGCGCCGTTGCAACGTATTCGGCGGACTCTTCCGGAATATATTTCGTCACATTAACATTTTCGATTGCAATTGGGGCCTGCTTAGCCTGGTCGAAAGCGGCCGGCATAGTCGAGCGAACAGCGATGTCGAGCGTCTCGTTGGTAACCTCGTTCGCGCCCACCGTCTTCTCAACTAGCGAAGCTGGAGCTTTGCCTTTGCGGAAGCCTTGGACTTTCAAGTTCGCAGCGAGGCGGGCGAGAGCTTTTTCGCGAGCGATCTTCAGATCATCGCTATCAAGCACCACCTTCACTTCCACCCTAGTGTCGGATAATTTTTTCGTAGTAGTCTTCATATCTCTATTATAGCACACTATAATAGAGACATGATGTAACTTGTGTCACCGAGAAAACAAGTTTTCTCTTATAGACACTGCGTACATAACATCCCCTAATTATACCACGGATTAGGGGGTAATGATACCGCCTTTTTCAGTGGTGCGGATATGGCGAATAATGTTTTTGATATCGGCGCCAAGCTTAACGTGTGGGTTAAGAATACCGAGCGGATCAAAGGCCTCCTTAATACTGCTGTAGAGTTGGCGCTCGCCAACACCAAGGGTGCGGGGCGCCATGAGTGCCTTAACCTGGCCTTCGGGGCCATTGCCGGTCAGCGACCCCTGGCAGTCCAAAACCAGCTGACTATAACGTTTAAGAAAATTGATAATTTCTTTGCGGCCATCAATTGACGTACAATCGAAACGCGGTCGTACATTATAACTCGAGGTTGCAAAAGAGCCAAAGATGGGTAGGTCGATCCGGAGCTCGTCTTCTAGCTCTTTCAGACCGTCAAGAAAGTCACCAAAATGCATGCTTGGCACGAAAACATCATCCATGATTGGAGCATGTTCACCGCGCCCATTATCATTCAAATAGCTCAGCAACGAATTATATAAGCTATCAAAAGCAGCGCCATTCTCAGGAGACTCAAGCACTGAAAAAGTATTCGGCGGCAAGACGGCAAGGCACTGCTCGAACTTTTTGCGGTTGCGCGAGTGGCGATAGTCGAAGCTAACAATGACGAGGAGGCCTTTACCAAGCTTGCGCGTAAAGAGGTCAGGCTTCTTGCCACGCTCGGCGGCCGCCTCAATAATCCGCAGGTCATAGACTTTAAGCAAAAACGGCTCAAGATCACGGACGAAATTTAGGAAGCGCTGCGCCGCTTTCAAATCATGGAACGAGACCATCATACGCTCTGGATCAGGCGGAAGCGTTTCGACATGAAGAATAACATCGGAAATTACTGCCAAAGTCCCCTGCGAACCAAACATTAGCGGTAAGAGATTTAGGCTATGTGAGCCGCGCACCTGGGCGATACCGCGATACCCCGCTAAGTCAAGTGGTCGCATGCCACAATCGAGGATTGTATCGGCCGATTCGTCAATAATATGATCGATTTTGCGGTAAAGCTCACCTTCCGGCAGGGTCGAGGCGATCTTCGTTTCGACTGCGCGTAGGCTTTGCGGCGAAAGCTGAACGAGGTCGCCGCTCGGCAAGACAACTTCGAGCCGGTCGACAAAATGGAAGATCCCGCCGTAACGTTCGGAAGCATCGTCGTTCGGACAATTCGCGATTAGCCCCCCGATAGTCGCCCGCGGATCATAAACGATCGGTAGGCACATACCTTGGAGGCGCAGCGCCTCGTTCAGAGCGCCGAGCGTCATGCCTGGTTGCACTCGCACCAAGCGTCCACGTGCATCAATCTCCTCAATATGGTTGAGCTTTTCAGTCGAAATAATAAGACCTGAGCCGATGCTAGCACCAGTTTTATCGAGACCAGTGCCACGCACGGTAACCGGAAGCTTAAAATCACGGCTAGCCAACTGACTCGAAAAGCGCAGTAGTTTACGAATATCATTTGTAGTCTCTGGGAGCGCAACTAGACGCGGAGTCATCTTTAGGATAGAACGGTCAGTGGAATAAGTTTCGCGAATCGACAAACCATCAAAAACATTGCCAAGAATGTGCTGATTCAGATACTCTGCTAGCTTGCTCACCAAACCCACCTGTTTAAGTTATTCCCATTATACCATAAGTATCATGAAAAGAAGGAAAAGAAGTACTTTTAAATAACATCAATTGAAGTAATAAGGCCTAGTAGCTA
>CAYOLY010000011.1:0-34577 GCA_964404945.1 uncultured Candidatus Saccharibacteria bacterium
CCGTCGACACAAGGCTCTTCAGGCCTCTGCTCTACCAACTGAGCTACAGAACCACACAAAAACCGTATTGAGGGGATGTTCTGGTGGAGTAGATCGGACTCGAACCGACCACCTCAGCAATGCGAATGCTGCGCTCTACCAGATGAGCTACTACCCCAACGTTTTTATTTTAGCACACATTTTCGGAATTGGGAAGGCCCTGATGCTTCAGCAGTAGCTCGGTGGGACTACTGCAGCAATGCGAATACTGCGCATAAGTACCGCTAAAAAGAACGGGGCCCAGATAATATCTGGGCCCCAAAGGGATAGCTAGCTATCCGGCATGCATTGCCGAAGACGTTAGGAGGCGGCTGAGTTATTCGTGACTTCGCCCTTGACAGGCCGAAGCGTACCGTCGCTCAACTCCAAATGGAAGTGCTTCCGGATAAAGTTATTGCCTTCGTTAAAGGCACGTTTTTCCTCGGATAGCCAGGTATGAGCATCAACCACACCCTGCGGTGTGTAGGCAAACTGATGAACTTCCATAAGTTTGTCGCCAGGGACCGAATGCCGAGCCGGGATTTCGATCTCGGCAAAACGCACATTATTAATGCTCAGGAATCCGCAAACACTCTCAATTTCGCTCTGCATCAGCTTAAAGCAAGACGCATAGGTTTCTCTCAGGCTCGCCAGCCGTTCGAACTGCGATATACGGCGCTCGACTTGAGCGACAGTATACCGTTTGTCTCCAGTGGCCGGCAGTTGCAGGTATGCCCGAAGCGCAACATAAGTAACCGTGTACGATTCGAGGTTTTGCAACCCCTCATAGTTGCGCAGAGCAGCAATACGCTTGTTGACTTGCTCGCAGAAATTTTGAACCGACGTCGAATCGTCGAAGCAGACATAAGCCTGTTCGCCGTCAGTTTTGACCGGCTCACTCGGCTCGACCGTCTCGGAAATTTGAGTACCGGTTTCGCGCGCTTGCAGAAGCTTTCCGCAAAGTTCACGAACTTCACCCTTACGAGCGCCCAGGAAGCGCTCGTAACTACGGAACTTAAGACCCTTTTCTTCCCAGAGAAAGGCGCCACGTTCATCTGGCTCCACAAAGCGGAACCCAATCGGAAAAATCGTCAGCTCCCAATAAACACCATTGACAGTGTCAGTGGTTGCCGTCCACCATCTGGTCGAGTTTTCCTCAGGCTTGGCGTGTTCCTGCCAGGGCTGTTCGGTCGGTTCGTCGTCCGGATTCTGGAACTTTTGAATTGCCATAATGTGATAGATAAATCGTGCGTCTTCGGGGTGGTCGTAAACCCTGAATGTTACCATCTCCACCGTATTGGAGAAATCGCAGTGTAAATCCAGCTCGCCGAACAGAAAGCGCAGCTCGTCATCGGCAGTATTGATGCCGATATCAGCTGCCAGCTGCTTGGATTGGACGCCCAGAATCGGGTCCAGGCAATTTCCATCTTCCGCCAATAGGACAGTCGGGGTCCAAAACGATGTGCATAAACCATTAATGGAAATGCGATGAACGTTGCTGGATTTAACCCACCGGTTCTCACAAGGTTGGTTAAGCTCGACGTGGGCATACAGGCCCGGAAAATCGTTGGTAATGGCGTGCTGGATCTCCGTAGTGGACAAGTCGTTCTTTCTGTACATTTTTACCCTTCCTTTCGGACGCGGTTCTCACCGCGACTAGCGCCGGAGTTTTCTCCGAAAATTGACGAGGCTTTCCCCGTCACGCTAGCCTTTACTGCTTTCTAGGCAGCTTTTAGTGCAAAAATATGGCAATTTTGCGCCTAAACGCCACCTAGAAAATTGGATAACTAACTATAAAGGTGCTTTTCCTACCTGTTTTCACTACAGATAGAGCCGTTACACGGCTTATCTTTTCATTGTAGCACAGATTGTCTATTTTGTCAATAGTAAAATCGGTTTTGCTAACTTTTAGCAACCCAAACCCCAGGGTATGATACCCTGGGGCGTAATACCATATTGCAATCTGGCTTATTCAATCCCCGGCACCGGAAAACGGAGCGCGAGTTCTTTAACTTCTTTGCGGAGTTTATTTAATTCCCCATCGTAGTTCGCGAGGCCTTTCTTGTCGCCAGCTTTGGCGCAAATCTCGGCGACTTGTTTCATCCATTTGGCGATCTGTTCCATCTCGTCGGGGCCGAGGCCACGCGTAGTCATAGCCGGGGTACCGAGACGGACACCAGACGGGCGGAAAGCTGCACCTTTATCGGTCGGAAGAGCGTTTGCGTTCAAGGTAAGGCCGATTTTATCGAGTGCGTATTCATAGAGCTTACCGTCGATGCCGAAGCTGCTCTTCACATCGACGAGGATAAGATGGTTCTCGGTACCGTCACCTTGGAGCTTGAAACCTTCAGCTTTCAGAGCCTTAGCGAGAGCTTTGGCGTTCTTAACAATATTTGCGGCATATTCTTTGAACTCTGGCTGGAGATCTTCCTCGAAAGCAACCGCTTTAGCAGCAATAACATGTTCGAGCGGACCGCCTTGAGTACCTGGAAAAACGGCACGATCGATCAGGGTCGGGATATTCTCGAGCTTGCGCTCGGTCTTTTTGAGCGGATTGCCAACCTTACCCATACTGACGATCAGACCACCACGCGGACCGCGCAAAGTCTTGTGCGTAGTAGAAGTCATAACGCGGAAGCCATGCTCGAGCGGGTTCGGATGGACGCCGCCAGCAATCAGGCCCGCCACGTGCGCCATGTCTGCCATCAAAAGCACCTCATGACCGCTCTGCTCAGCAACTTTCGCCGCCACCTTCGCCACGCGATCAAAGTCCGGGATTTTCATAAAAGCGGAATAGCCAACGAGAATAATTTGCGGCTGATGTTCGAGAGCTAGCTTCTCAAGCTCATCGTAATCGATATCGCCGTCTTCGGTCACACCATAGCCAACAAAGTTATAAATCTTAGCGCTACGAGTGACCGGAGATCCGTGAGTGAGATGACCGCCGGCCGGGAGCGACATCGCCAAGATAGTGTCGCCAGGCTTGCACCAAGCAAAATAGACCGCCTCGTTAGCATTA
Organism: uncultured Candidatus Saccharibacteria bacterium; assembly: GCA_964404945.1. Classification (GTDB taxonomy): domain Bacteria; phylum Patescibacteriota; class Saccharimonadia; order Saccharimonadales; family Saccharimonadaceae; genus Nanosyncoccus. The sequence goes on from CAYOLY010000011.1 coordinate 3,038, forward strand.
GCGCCAGAGTGCGGCTGAACATTGGCATGGTCGGCATGGAAAAGTTGCTTTGCGCGCTCGATTGCAAGCGTCTCGGCTTGATCAATGTTCTCGTTACCGCCATAATAACGGAGTTTTGGATAGCCCTCGCTATACTTATTCGTTAGCACCGAACCCATCGCCTTCAAAACGTTCTCGGAGACGTAGTTTTCGCTCGGAATTAGTTCTAGACCTTCACTTTGGCGCTGTTTTTCTTTTTCAATAATTGCAAAAATCGGATCGTTCATCAAAATACCTTTCGTTTTACTGTACTATATTCGCCAAAGTGTGTTAGATCATATCGTGTATTACCTCTTATCTACTTTCATTATAGCATACTATTAGCTTATTTTGGTTTTCGACGCTTCTATCGTCACTATCAGCCAGGCGTCAATTCAGAAAACCACGCAAACATGGTTTTGTTCATTTCCTATGGCTAGACAATCGAGGTCAAGCTTCACGATTTCGAAAACCAAAATTAAATTCTCCTATGCTATAATAGTTTGGTATGTCAAAAGATAATAAACAAGCCAGCAAGAAGGAAGAGCCGAAGACAACGTGGCGCACGCTACATTATTTTTGGCAAGAAGTGAAGAAGTATAAGTGGTACTCGATTGGTTTCTTCTTGGCAACCCCGATAGTAGTGTTCGTACGAGCAGTGTTGTCGGCGATGGTTTTCGCAAATTTGATCGAAAAAGTCTCTTTAGGTTTACCGCTCGATGAGCTGATCCAAAGCGCAGCAATCGATGTTATTCTATATCTAGTTTTTTACACTCTAAGCAAAATGGTGCTAGAAGAGCTTCGCTTATATTGGACTTGGAAAATGGAAGTCCTATCGATGTACGATCTAGCAAACTTGTGTTTCAACACCATTTCCGAGCAATCAATGCAGTTCCATAGTGACCGCTTTTCCGGCTCGCTAGTCTCACAGACTAACAAGTTTGTAGGCTCTTTCGAACGGTTGATAGACGTATTGATCTGGGACGCTTGGCCGATGATTTGTTATATCGCTTTCGTAGTAATCGTACTCTGGCGACAGGCTGCTTGGTTTGCGATTGGCATCATTGGTTTTACAATTATCTACTCGATCATTTCGGGTCTAACTATGAGTAAAATTTCTCACTTTAATAATGAAGAGGCTGAAGCTTATACAAAACAGACTGGCCAACTTGCCGATTCCATCTCCAACATTATCTCGGTAAAATCCTATGCCCGTGAGGCGCATGAACGCGAACGCTTCGCAGGGTTTTCGAGAGGAGTTTCGAATGCTAGCAACCGTTTGATGGGGGCGACCATTCGACGTGACTTGCTCTTCAACTTAATCCAGATCGGCATCACGGCGCTGATTTTGGTGTTCTTGATTTTCGGGCACGAGTGGTTTGGAATCTCAGTAGCTACTCTAGTGTTGATCGTAAACTATGCGAGTGGCGTGATGGGCGAGCTCTGGAGTATCAACTCAATCTTTAAGAATTTTAATCGGGTCTTTGGCGATGCGCATGAGATGACATTGATTCTTGATACGGTAGACGATGTAGTCGATGCGCCGAACGCTAAGCCGCTGGTGATGCGAGAAACTGGTGTAGACTTCCGGAATATTTCCTTCCAACATGCCGACGCGAAGGCGCCAATTTTTGAAGATTTTAACCTTAAAATTCAACCAGGCGAGCGAGTGGGGCTAGTTGGGGTGTCGGGTTCAGGGAAAACTACGCTGACGAAACTATTACTGCGCTTTGCCGATGTTTCGCGAGGTGAGGTAGCGATCTCTGACCAGAATATTAAGGACATTACGCAGCAGAGCTTACGTGAGAATATTGCTTACGTACCGCAGGAAACTTCTCTTTTCCATCGTTCGATTGCCGACAATATCGCTTATGGTAAACCAGACGCTACTCCGGAAGAGATTAAGCGTGCGGCACAGCTGGCGAACGCGGATGAGTTTATCATGGAGCTACCGAACGGTTACGATACGCTAGTTGGTGAGCGCGGGATTAAACTTTCTGGCGGACAGCGCCAACGGATTGCGATCGCAAGAGCGATCCTGAAAGATGCGCCAATTCTCGTACTAGACGAAGCGACTTCGGCCCTAGACTCGGAATCCGAAGCACTAATCCAAGATGCCCTAACAAAGCTGATGGCCGGGCGTACCAGTATCGTCATCGCGCACCGACTTTCGACGGTGGCTAGTCTTGACCGTATCGTAGTGCTCGAGAATGGTAAAATTGTCGAACAGGGCAAGCATCATGATTTGCTTGAGAAGCCAAACGGAGTCTATCATCATCTCTGGAGCCGTCAAAGCGGCGCGTTTATGGAATAGTGAAGGCGCTACTGTTTATTTCTAGAATTCAAGCGTGAAAGTTGTGCCTTTGCTATTTGAGTTCGCACTGAGCTTCCAATGGTTTTTCTCGGCGAGCGACTGCGCGATGGCAAGGCCGAGACCGACCCCCTCGGAACTCTTGTCGCTCTGATAAAATCGTTCAAAAATGTGCGGCAGATCCTCGCTAGAGATCGTCGCACCGTCGTTTTTGACAGAAATCGAATGAGATTTGAGGCTCAAAGTGATCGTCTTGTCACAATATTTGACAGCATTATCGACGAGGATCGTCAAAACTTGCACGAAGTCAGCCCGAGAGAGATCGGCTTTCGGATTTTTGAGACGAGTATGTAGCTGATAGGTAATTCCCTTCTGCTCGATGCGCGAAACAAAAGGTGCAATCACTTCATCGATCACCGGCAACAATTCAATCGCTTCCTCAGAAGGTTGCCGCAAAGTACCGAAAACCTGGTCGGCCCGACTAAGCGCGAGTAATTCTTGGTTGAGCGTCGTCAAAGCTTTGACCTCATGCGAAACATTGTCGATCCAGGGATTATCGACAATCTCCGCCGCTTCAAGGTTGGCCGAAATTGCCGCTAGCGGAGTTTTAATCTCGTGGCTAGCGTTAGCAATAAAGGTTTTTTGCGCATCGTAAGCTTCCTTAACCGGAGCAATCGCGGCCTCGGCCAAAAAATAGGAAAGGATCGCCACGACAAACTCGATCGAAACACCAACGATCAATAGCGAAATCAGCAATGAGGCTGAGGCCTCACGCCGTTCGGCCTGCACTTGACGCCGAATCGTCTGGAGCATAGTCTGATTATTTTCAAGGCTAAAAGTCGCCTCAATTAAGTAAGGCCGTCGCTCGGCCGCTCCACGCGCCACTACGTAAATCGCCGAAAAAGCCACCACGAGCACGATGGCCGTGACTAGCATAGTGATTGCGATAAAACGATTACGGAGATTACGAAACATCTTTCTCGTTAGTTAGCTTATAGCCGAGATTGCGAATAGTTTTAATCGTGGCGCCAGAACCCAGTTGTTCGAGCTTTTTACGCAGATAGCTCATATAAACTTCGACATAATTATCCGACGAAGCCGCTTCATTACCCCAAGCTCGCGCGAGCAGCTGCGCCTTAGGCTGAATCTGTTCGGGGTGGCGGATTAAGAGCTCAAAAAGCTCAGCCTCTTTTGCCGTGAGCGGAGTACCGTTCAAAAGGCGATTGCTTAGGTCATACTCAAGATCGGCATAACGCAAAATCTCATCAGTCTGAAGCGGAGGGCGCCGCGTTAGCGCTTTTAGCCTGGCAATGAGTTCGGCCGTCTTGAAAGGTTTAGCCAAATAATCATCAGCACCAGCCTCCAGCGCCCGTACCTTGTCGTCTACTTCCGCCAACGCCGAAAGCATCAGAATCGGCGTGGTTAAGCCTTGGCCACGCACTTCCTTCAGAATATCCCAACCAGAAACACCCGGCAGCATAATATCTAATACCAAACAATCATAGCCCGGTTTGACGGCCAATTTTAGGCCTTCTTCCCCGTTCGCCACCCAGTCCACCGCGATATCTGCCTTTTTTAGCAAATGGATCACCGCCGAGGCGAGATATGCTTCATCTTCGACATAAAGTATCCTCATACTATGCATTATAGCGGAAAGATGTTAATTTTGGCTTAAAATACTGCTCAACTCCTCTTAATCTTGACCGCAAAAAACGCAAGTGGCGGCCACCGATAATAGCCGCCACTTTTACTAATTGATATATGCTGTATTATTGATCATTCCAACGTTTAATCGAATCGGCAATAACTTTCTTCGCTTCATCAAGACCAGCAAATTCCTTGACTTCGGTCGTGCCTGGCTTCTTGAGATCTTTGTAGTGATTAAAGTGGAAATTAATTTGTTCGATCAGGCGCTTTGGCAAATCTTCGAGGGTCTGATAAACGTCTCCATTGTTACGATCATCGGCCACCACAGCGATGATTTTATCATCAACTTCGCCATCATCGACGAATTTCATGACACCAAGTACGCGAGCTTTGGTATAAATACCGGTCGTGAGCGGCTGGTCGGTGATCAAAAGCACATCAAGCTCATCACCATCTTCATCAAGAGTCTGTGGGATAAAGCCGTAGTTGGTCGGTTTTGCAAAAGCGATTGGCTCAATCCGGTCGAGCATAAAGCAAGCGTTCTTGCGATCCCACTCGATTTTGTGGTTCGAGCCAGTTGGAATTTCAACAACGACGTTGATTTCGCCGTTTTCATAGTCACCAGGGTTCAAAATTTTATTAAAGTCTGCCATAATAACTCCTTATTTATGAACTTATTATAGCATAAGAAAGCCGCCGGGAGAACCCGGCGACTGTTCCAAAAATGACTTGCGATGTTGTTGCGATGCTTACTGGGTAGCGGCATTGAGAAAATCGGCAACCTCCTGCAGAGTATTGCAGACGGTCGCGCCATTGCGAACCAGGTCGCGCTTCATCTTGTCGAATCCGCGCCAGATGGAATCGTCAAACTTGCGGCCGCCGTACTCCTTCAGAAAACAGCAAACCGTGCGTTGCGGACGCTTGTTGCTGTCGTCCGCAACCTCAAAGATGCTGTAGACTCCAGCCATCTCTGGCGTCAGGACATAGAGGCAGAAGTCGTCATTGGCCTTGTGCCAATCCTCGTTGGCTTGCGCCTCTACATTCCAGTCGTCAACAACCGGATTGAAGGGATTGACATCGGCGCACAACATTCCCATGAGTTCTTCGCGCCAGACCGATTCATTGCAGGTTCCGCCCAGAAAAACTGTGATGCGCTTTTTAGCCTCGTTCATTTTGAACCTTCCTTTCACATGTTCGTAGCTAATACTGAGATTGACATTCGACGGGTAAGTTGGGAGATTCTTAGTTGGCAAGTCTTTTGTGAAGATTCATAGACCTTTAATCATGAGGTTTCTTTTGCGCAAGCAAAAGAAACCCGTACGGGTGAAACCGTTGACTCTAGTCTAACTCTATGTGGTGGACTGTATCACCACGTAACTCCATTGTAGCACAGATTATCGTTTTTGTCAAGAGAGCAACTGGGCTTACTTCTCGTTATGGTTGTAATTTGAGGGCTGGCCGAAGATCTTCTGGCCCTTAACCTCGTCAGGAAGATAGGATTTGTCAAGATGAAAACCGGCCTCCCACTTTTGTCCTTCGCCAAAACCAAGGTCTTTCATCAGCTTAGTTGGAGCATTACGTAGCCAAGTCGGCACTGGGGCACCCATGCTCTTCTCGGCCAAGGCCTGCGCCCGAGCCCAGCCGTCATAGGTATCGCGGTTTTTTGGCGCCTTCGCCAAGACGACCGCCACGTGACTTAAAATAATCCCGCCTTCCGGCATACCGACCCGCTCGATCGCTTGGAAGCAGCTCACAGCAAGGTTCAGGGCGGCACTAGCGGCTAGGCCAATGTCCTCCGAGGCAAAAATCACCATGCGCCGAGCAATAAATTTCGGATCTTCCCCACTCTGGACCATACGCGCAAGGTAGTAGAGCGTGGCGTCAACATCGGAACCGCGCATAGATTTGATAAAGGCCGAGATATTATCATAATGATAGTCGCCAGATTTATCGTAGAGCGGCATCTTCTTGCCCACGGCGGTCTCGACGACTTTTTTGTCAACCTTTTTCGCGAGACTAAGGGAAAGTTCGAGGTCGCCCAGGGCCGAGCGAGCATCGCCGCTTGATAGCTCGGCAATATAATCAATCGCTTCGTCCGAAACACGCTTCTCAGCGCCTTCGGCTTTGATCGCACGCCTCAAGACTTCGACAATATCGGCCTTCTTTAGCGCCGAGACAATCACTACCCGCGAACGCGAAATCAGCGGCGAGATCACCTCAAAGCTGGGGTTCTCAGTGGTGGCGCCAATCAAAATAATCAAGCCGGACTCGACGTGCGGAAGGAAAGCATCCTGCTGAGCCTTGTTGAAACGGTGAATTTCGTCCACGAAGAGCACGGTGCGGGTCTTGAGATTCCAGTTCACCCGAGCGCGCTCGACAACTTGCTCAATATCCGCCTTCTTAGCAGTAACCGCGGAAAGTTCAACAAAATCCGCCTGATATTCACGAGCCAAAATCCGAGCAAGCGTCGTCTTGCCGGTACCCGGCGGGCCCCAGAAGATCAGATTTACCGGTTCGGCCTTGCGAACGATTTCGGTCAAGATTTTGCCATCACCGATAATCGCGTCTTGGCCGACGACCTCGTCAAGAGTCTGCGGTCGCATGCGCTCCGCTAAAGGAACTCGATTCATAAGATTATTATACCATGCCAGATTGGGGCTCTTTGCCCGTTTTTGAGATAAAAAATGCCCCGGCTCACAAGGAACCGGGGCGGGGCTAGCAAAGTTACAGCCTAAATGGGGCGATCGGACAGCTGGCCAGGAGGAGTCAGCAGCATAGTGCCAAGCAGGTCTCCGCTCAAGCCCTTAGTGTCGACCATTTTGGCCAGCCACTCGACTTGGTCCGAATGAAGCACCTGCTCGTAGCGGGCGAGGTTTGTGTAGAGCACGAACTTACCGGTATCCTTGACGATGCGCCAGCCCAGCCGATCGATGTCGTCAAAGTACGGCGTCAGGCTCCGCCAGACCTCCTCATCAGTGAGGTCCAGTACGAATTGGCGCAAGCCGGACGTGCTGAGCGGATAGGTGACATTGGCCCGGTAATCGTCGCCGTCGCAGCCGAAATCATACTCCACCGGGCGCTCGACTTCTACTGAGGTCTCAGCTGAGTCTGCCGGATCGACATCCTCAAGCATCATTTCCCAGCCCAGGGCGATTGCGCGGCGATAGAGAGCTTCGAAACCCCGTAGGGCCTCTATCCCCTCGACGGCACGCACTACATCTCGGACAAAGTTCTCGGCAATAACGTCCGGATCATATCCATCATAGTCCCGCAGGTCGCATAATTCCCGCCCAGTTTCGGTATAAAATTTCCAACTATCGGGTTTATTCTTTTCCAGGCGGCAGTGGATTTTGTCCAGGCGCGCACGGAAAGCCGGTGTGCCCAGAACGCTCTCAACCCAGGCCTCATCTTCCGGAGTCGGCCACCAGTCAGAGTCGCGTACTTGGGTACTGACCTTGTCATCGCGTACTCGGGCGCTGGTCTTTTCGACGCTATTCCACGGTTCGTCGCCCTTTTTCTTCTTGGAGAAAAGATTCATGATATGTGCTCCTTTCGTCTTCAGGTGTCTTGGTCATAGAGTTATGTCTGGAAAATGCTAAAATGACTAGTTTGCGAAACAAACTTTGCTAGTTCTAAAAGAGCCATGCGCATGGCGAAAAATACGCTGCCATGCGCATACCTTCATTGTAGCACAGCTTATGCTTTTTGTCAATAGGTGGGTGTTCGGTTTTTGAAGTTTTACAGGGGTGAATTTGTGGAAAAATCGTTTTAATTAGGACTAATTCTTGCGAAAAAACAAGCTTGACGATAAACATGGGCGTGATAAAATAGTAATAAGAGTTCGGACGAGATCTGACGTTGAGGGTCGCCCGCAGCTCGTAAAATTAAGCACTGGGTGGTTGAATGTGCAATAAAAAATAGCCTCTGGTTTATCAGAGGTTTTTTGATGGTTTTTGGACTGGTTGAGATAGTTTTGGATCGGTTTAGAGACTCTCGGTCTTGGGACCTCTAAGTTCTGAGGGATTCTAGCCAACAAAGCCGCCCAGGACTGGACGGCTTGCCTATCTTTTGCGAGAGATTAATCTTCCTTTTTCTTGAAATAAGCCTTGCCGAGACCACAGAGCGGGCAGATAAAATCGTCCGGCACTTCGTCGCCATAGTAAACATAGCCACAGACCGTGCAAACCCAGGCGGTCTTACCCTGTGTCGTGGTAGTCTTCGTGAGCTCGTCTTTGTGCTCTTGGTAATAAGCGTAGGTCATCGGAGCGGCTTTGTCATCAAAGACGTCCGCCTCGACCAATTTTCCGATATAGATCGTATGTGTGTCGTTGTCGATCGTGTCAAACTTCTCGAGCACCATGTAGCCAAGCGAATCCTTTACTACCGGCACCCCAGCAACTTCCTCAGTCTGGCATTTGGCGCATTTGTCAATGTCCTTTGAAGAGTTAAAACCAAAAGTCTGGATGAGCTCCGGGTCCGCATTTTCGCCGAGCACCGAAAGGGCAAATTTATCGTTTTCGCTGAGTAGCTTGTGCGAGTGGTTGGTCTTTGCGACGGCAACTGCGATCAAGGCCTGGTCGCCACTACCGCCAACGCGCGAAACCGCATCGACCACACAACCGCCGCCCGGCACCGTCAAGATGTACATACCTTGGGTAATTTTGTGGGTAATTTTCGAGTTCTTCATATAAATAATTCCTCCAAAAAAACGGTGGTGCCCGAAATGGGACTTGAACCCATATGGATTTCTCCATTCGATTTTAAGTCGAACGCGTATACCAATTCCGCCATTCGGGCAATCACAGGTATATTATAGCATACTTCGCCGTAGCTAAGTTAAGAATTCATTGTTGAACAAATGTTTTATCCCCTTACGCAGAGCCGAAAGCTATTTGCTCCGGCAGCCATCTACGCCACGGAGCGATAGCGCGCTACAAGTATCGTGCAGAAGTTTCTGACGGAAGTCGAGCACGCGTACGCCGTAGCCAAATAACTCTTCGAAATCGGTGCGCAGCTCCCAAAAGTGCGTGTTGAGAAGAAGGACAACATCAGGATGAAAACGCTTTTCTGACGGATAGGCTTGTTGGTCTGGCGGCGCTTCAGCAGGGAGCGATCCCCTATTACTCTCGACTTCTGGCCGGCGTATGCTTTCTAGTAGCGGCAAAGCTGATCTATAGGAGGTTTCTCGGCTCGGCCGACCGCGCGTCGACCTACGCTTGGCAGGAAGACGTTTGGTCTCTGGAGCCTTTAAGCGAAAGTGGTCACAAAGCTCTAAGCATAAAACTTCCTTTGACATCTCGCCGATATTAATCAGATCTTCCCAGCCAGAGCAGTCGGGAGCAATGATGGTGGAATAGGGTAATTTTTGGCGTATTTCTTGACAAAAATCGGATTCGATTAGAATGCTATCCACAAAAATCGCTATTTGGCTAGGGTAACTACGTGACTTGAGGATGCGGTAGTAATTAATTCCCATGCCAACAAACTTTTGTGTTGGATATTGACGTTCAAGAGATTCCAAAGCTAAAGAAACTGCGTAGCCGCCCAGCACAATCAAATCTACTTTACCAACATACGGGCGTAAACAGTCTCCCGAAAGACCTTCGATTTCCGACACGGTCTTGTTATCATAAGGCGCGTGTTCCCAATCAATAACGCGCTCGACCTCTATCGTTCGTAGCTCTTCCGCCAAATAGTCTGCAACTAGTTCCCCGCCCCAACCGCCATCAAAGACTACAATTTTTAGCATAAATTCTCCTTTTCCACCTACGACCACTATAGCCTAGAGAACTAGCCAAATCTGTTTAGCAGACACCTGCAATTAACCATAGGTTAAGAAATAGAGGCGAGAATAACTTTTGCCAGAATAGCTTTGAGGACGCTAGGAAAGCGACCGTGCAATGGTCGATAACGGAAAAATCAACTCCTCAACACTTTCGACGCGACTAATGGTCGCTAGCTTGGAACTTAGGAGAAGACGCGCTAGCTTGATCTCTTGGACACCGATTGTACCTTGCGGTTCAAGGCGCAAAGCGGCTTCGTTTATATCCCAAAAGTAACGCTGATCTGGTCGCAAATCAACGCCGGCGACATCGCAGAGAAAATTAATTTGCTCGCCAGAAGCTCGCGCAAGGTTAAAAGAAAACCAGGTCAATATAAGATCCGTCGACAGTCCCCGGTTTAAGCCGGCAAGCGACTGCTCAAGCAGATCGAAGTATTCTGGATTGTCCGACTGTTCGGCGGCACGATCAAGCCGCTTTAAAAAGCTTGAGGCCAATTCTAATCTCGACAAATCTGTAAGAATATTATGATAGAAGCAAAGCATCCGCGCACTAGTGAGAGTGGCTAAACTGGAACGACCCCGATGAACCACGATGTCGGCCTGGGAAAAAAGCTCAATTCCACCAGCAAGACGAGACTTCTCTTTGCGAACTCCACGCGCCAAAACCGCAATCTTTCCTTCCGGGGTAAGCATGTTTAAGATACGGTCGGACTCGCCGTAGTTCGTACGACGCAGTACGATTGCACGAGTACGCAGGTCATTAGGCATCGCCATTCCTCGCCAACGCCTGCCGGACCGTGGTTGTAATTTCGTTCGGCGTCATAGTATCTTTATGGAGCGTCGCGACCACGCCATAACCGCTCAAATCTCGCCGCGCCAAATCGAGTGAGCTAACGATAATAATCGGAATCCGCGCAGTGTCAGGATAAGAAATCAGCTCGTTTAAGAAAGTAAAACCATCCGGGCCGTCTAGCAAAACATCGAGCAGGATCAGATCCGGTAAATGCTCATTTAGGGCCGCCATCGCAAAGATAGCGTTCGGAAAAGCTTGGACCTCCGCTCTCGCAGCACGGCAAACCGAGCGTTCCAAGCATTCAGCCATGATTGGTTCGTCTTCGATGATAAAGACCCGCGGTTTTTTAGTTATATTCATACACCTTACTCCGCCTGGAAAAGGCTAGCTTGCCTAGAAATCGGTAGTTCGATAAAAAAGCTAGTGCCATCACGATGACGGACGGCGCCGAGCTCGGCGTGCATATGACGGGCGAACTCGGAGGCGATGTAGAGGCCAAGCCCGGAGCTGCCCGGGCGCATGGCGATCGCGGTCGGGCGGTCAAGATAGCCCCGCCGAAATTCACGCCAGATCGGCGCCGGCAACGCGGGGCCAAAATCACGGACGCCGATCCGAATCCGGCTCGGTCTTCTCTTGGCGTTCTTGTCGTATACATCCGAAACCGACAATACGCTTACAGTATCTGAATGTGAATAATGCATCGCATTAGCGCAAAAGTTATAGACGATACTATGTAGCAAATCTGGATTGGCTACGGCTAACCGCGAACGGTTGGTATAGACGGGATGAAGAGATTTGTTCTTGTAGCCAAAGAGGGGCTGAAGCTCTCGCCAAACCGATTCGCAAACACCGCGGACGCTGACTGGTCCCATTTCGAAGAAGCCGTCCTCGAGACGAGCAATTTTGGTAAGGTCATTAACTTGGCGTATAGCGCGTTCGGAAACGTTAATGATCTGGGATTGAATACGAGCGCGCGTCGAAGCATCGTCAACGTCGTCGAGCGAGAGAGCAAGCTGACGCATGAGGCTAAGCGGAGTTTTGAGCTCATGCGCCGCAACCAGGATACCGTTTACCTCACTTCTCATGAGTATATTATAGCATAGAGGCGGAGAGGAGGGGCGGGGTATGTAAAAAATACTCGCAGTCTACTCGCAGATCACAACGTCGTCGAAAAGCTCGGTACAGTCGCCGCTGCCAAAGTCATAATGACTCTCGTAGGCGTCCGCAATCGTGCTAAAGAGAGTGCGGTAACTGTTATACATTTTGCTGGTATTGTTAAATTCGAGGCCCACTAGCTCCGTCACGTCAGGACGATTTTCCGAGATCCAAAGGCGCTGTTCGGATTGCTTATTATTCATGTCATTGCGTAATTGAGTTTTGTTTTCGGCGTCAGCCGGAGCGTCCCAATAGGCTTGATAAGCGTGCGCATAGGCCAAAGTGCGCTCAAGCCAACCTTCACCATAGGCTGCCATGGTTGGATTGCCACTCTTCGCCAGGATGTCGGCCGCCGATTTGAATTCCGCATCAGTACTCTTAGCGGTTAGATCATCGACCTTAACAGTGAAAGTGTGCCAGGCCTGATACAAGTCAAGTTTCTCATTAACCGTATGGATGTCCGGGATAGCAGCGTGATAAGCTTCCTGGAAGCTGTTAAACTGGTTCGAGATTTTCTCGTTACGTTTCACACCGGAAGTTTCGCTGAGTTTCTTCACCATGTCGTCAACGCCATCAAGTACTTCTTTGCAATCCGAAACATAGGAATTATAGGTACGCTCACTCACCCAAGTCGAATCGGCATAGTCAACCGCTCGGCTACACCCGTAATCTTGGTAAATACTATTGATTTTCGCGCGAAGTTCGTTGGCCACCCGATAGGTATCACCATAGTCTATTCGCGTGACCAAAGCGATCGCGATCCAAGCGATAATCCCGAGCACCAAGATACCGCCACCAAGTGAGCTCCAAAGGATGATCTTCTTTTTGGTGGCTGGGTTCATCGGCGGTTTAGGCGGTTTAGGTGCAACTACGGTCGGCGCCGCCGTGGCGGCTGGAGCTGCGGGCGCTGGCGTAGCTATAATCGCTGCCGGCTGTGCGGCGGTCGAATCGGAATCCGAACCAGCCGTAGCAGCACCTGCCGTCGGCTGTGCGGCGACTGCCGCGGCTACCGTTTTTGGCACCTTCGGCACGAGCGCCTTATCACCACGCTGCAAGAAAATAATTCCTTCGACAATACCCCAGATAATATTCCCGGCCGCGATGAGATAACTCAGAATAGTCAAAGTCGATCCCCAACGCATGCCGGCTGTAGTTCGGCCAAAGAGGCGCGCCGTAGTAGGAACGCTTTGAATGATTAAACCAGCAATAATTGCCAAGAGAATGCTCCCGGCCGCTAGCGAGACATGGATAATCGCCGGCTTTTTGCGCCCCAGATACCAATCATGAGCGCCAGCCCAGCCTAAAAATATCCCGAGAATACCGGCCATCTGCGCGGTTTGTGGTTTTTTCAAGTTCCCTCCTTACAAAATCGTAACTATTTATATAATTATAACATACCATCTTTCCAACCGGAATAGCCACCGCACCATCTTAAAACTATTTTAAGACAAAAACTAGGCGCCGCAGAACGCAGCGCCCATAGGGGGATGGAGATCGGCAGAGCCGGGAGCTTATTGGTATTCGTCAGGATTGTCCCGCTCGTGCTTCAGTTGGGCTTTGTAGGCCTCGTCGTCTGCAGCGCAAACTGCCTTTTTGAAGCTGGTTGCCTTGCTAGGGATATACTTTACCAGCATAAACCAGGCCAAAGCCAGAACCACCACCAAAGCAAAAACGCCCAAGAAGTAGGACTGCTTGTTGATACAGCTGACGCCTACCCACGCCAAAATGACGGCGATGACGACGGCCACTGCGCTGAAGAAGGTGTAGGCCAAGAGTTTACCTTCGGCCAGTTCGGCCATGAACGCGCCCCGGAAAGTCCGGCGGTAGACCGGGAAATGGGTCAGGTTATAGAACAGTCCCTCCGGCCATTCGAGTTTCTTCTTTGCCATGTTTTTACTCCTCCTTAATATACGCGGATGCACCCAGGCATCCGAAAACCGGCCCCGAAAATGGGGCATTTATGGGTGAATTATGCAGGTTTTTAGACCTACATACCACCATTGTAGCACACATTATCAAAAATGTCAAGGGCGGATGGCTCTTCACAGGGCAAAGGTTTTGTCCTATGATGGGTGTAAGTACTTTAGAAAGCGAGGTGAGAAAGGTGCGAGTAAGCTGTGGTGTGCCTAGAGCGCTAGCTACCGATACCCTAGTCGATAAGCTCAAAGCTTTAGGAATCAAACCCATTATCACTTCTGAAGTGATACGTGCAGTTTACCAGGGCCCAGACCGCCAGCTCGGCGAAGCGATCGTCGAGATATATGCCCACGAAGCTGATCACGACATTACGGTCTTTTACGACAAGGCCGAGCAGAGCAAGTCTACTAGGCGTGCTGAACGGAAGCTGATGAAAGCGGAGCGCAATGCTAAGCACCACGGTCACTAAAAGGAGGCGGTTAAGACTACAAGTCTCATATCTCGCTTGGGTCGTCCTTCGGGACGGCCCTTAGCGTTTTGATAGTGGTATCATCGTAAACCACCGCCAAAGCGTGTTCTAAGAAATTGCAACCTATTGATGTTTTCCAAAAGCAAAACCGCTACCAACTCTAAAATAAGTTAATAGCGGTTCTAAAGGCTAAAAATGTGGAGCCGCGACCGGGATTTGAACCCGGGACCTCATCCTTACCATGGATGCGCTCTACCGACTGAGCTATCGCGGCGTCTGGAATCATTCTAGCACAAAACCTTCGCTCTGTGAAGAGCCATCCGCCCTTCCGGCATTTTTCGGTTTCGGTCTCGACATGTCAGCAGGCCCAGCCCCCAAGCGCCGACATTGACGCTTTCGTGTTATAATATCGTTATGTCTTATCTGATTGATACACATTGCCATCTACACGACCGGGAATGGTTCACGCCTGAGCAGGCGGAAAGTTTTCTTGAGCAGGCGGAGGCTCAAGGTGTTGAGCAAGTTATCGTAATTGGGACCGATCCAAGCGATTCTGCCGCCGCAAAACAATTTGCGCTGGCCCACAAACAAGTATTCTGGACTTACGGAATCCACCCGGAATACGCTAGCGACCATCCCAGCGTTGGGCTAGACAACAGCTTAGTTGCAAGTGGCGACCATAAAAAGTTAGTCGCTATCGGTGAGGTAGGGCTCGACTATCACTACGAAGGTTACGACCGCGAGCGCCAAATTCGGCTATTTGAGCAGATGCTACAGCTCGCAAAAGATAGCAATCTACCCGTATCTTTGCATATCCGCGAAGCGTTTGATGATGCTTTCGGGGTGCTGGATAATTTTCCAGAGATGACTGGCGTCGTGCATAGCTTTACTGGATCGAAAAAATGTTTGAGACGGGTGCTTGAGCGCGGATTTTATGTCGGAGTAAACGGGCTGGCAACCTATACCACCCTACCTTTACCGCCACTTGAAAAAATGTTGTTAGAAACCGACGCTCCTTTCTTGACTCCTGCTCCGTTCCGTGGTACAATAAACTCACCAGCGATGGTCCGCACGATTGCGGATTGTCTCGCGGATAAAATGGGTGTGGCGATAGAAACTTTAGCGGAGCAAACTACCAAAAATGCAAAACAACTATTCCACCTTTGAAATTCCCTCGTTCGCTCGGGCCAATCACTTCGACTTTGGCACGGCGGATTCGCTTGGGATTTATGAAGAGCTAATGGCAGTTGCTCAGGAGATTGAGCTATGCCGTGCGTCTCTCTAAAACATAACCGAGATTATAAAGCAAGCTTAAAACAAGCTAAAATTTTGGCTGAAAAGCAACTTTCAGAACAAAAAATCGCCCAAAAAGCAGCTGAAATGCCACAGAATAGCGAAAAAGTGAAAACCGAGGCGGCTTTAGCCACAGCCCCGGAAGCCGCTGTGAAACCCAAAAATTCTAAACTAAAAGCGCTCGTCGTACAGAAAAAGGCCAAGCTAGCTGCGAAAAAGATTACTTACCGTGCCGCCAAAGCCGAGCGCAAAGCGGCCCGCAGCTCGAAGTTAGCCGCTAAGAAAGCGGCTGCGCAAAGCGCGGCCGGGGCAGCGAAGACCAGCGCAAAAGCAGCTAGCACAGCTACGACCGCCACAGCGTCGGCCAGTGCAGGCGCAAAAATCACCGAGCAGACCTTGAAAATCCCCCACCAGCACACTAAGGCAACCGCAAAAACCGTGGCAAAACCGGCTAAACTTACCCCGAAAACCGACATCCCAGGAATGATTAGCACGGCAACCGTGAAAAAAGCGACCGGCGCCGCTCGGCCAATGCCATCAACAATTTTCAAGCGGCGGAGCAATGCGAAACCGACCCGCGCCGACCTAATAAATGCTGAGTCGCGCCTCGGCAGCCAGCTTTTTGGCGCAATTCCGGCGGGGCATCGCCGCGAGTTCTTTCACGATCAAAAAAATATCTGGATCTGGCACGAAGATTGGGTCGACGAAGCCGAGCATGAGCATCAACTAACTATTCGCTACGAGATTCGGACTTCGGGGGTTTACAAGAAAGTCGCCGCCGGCAAATACTTTAAACTTGAAGGGGATGAACTCGAAAACTTCCGCAGAGCCACACATGCTTACCTATACGTAATCAAAAAGTATCTTTATAATCATCCGTATTCTAAAGCTGTAGCATAGCTAAACGATTCACGTGGTATAATAGCCGCATGAGCACGAGCAAAGAATTCAAAGATTACGTCATAGAACAGTTAAGCAGCCTAGAAAATGTTACCTGTCGGCCGATGATGGGAGAGTTTTTGTTCTATCAGGACGGCACGTTGTTTGGTGGGATATATGACGAAAAGCTATTATTGAAAGAAGTAGACAGTGTACGTAAATATAATTTACCACAAGTAGTTCCCTACACCAGCGCAAAACGCACGATGTTTTACGTTGAGGAACTTGATGATACCGAAAAGCTAGCCGAGCTAGTCCGCGCCACAGTGGCAGAGTTAAAGAAATAGTCTTACTTTTCCGAAGCGCCGGCGGTTTTACTAGCTTCGAGTTCTTTGAACTTGGCGGTCATGGTCGGGTTGCCACGAGTGAGACGTTTGATTGTAAGATCATCAAGCTTCTTATTGGCGGTCTCGAAATTTTTCACGGTCTGAATTAGGGCATCACGGGTGTTTTCGAGCTTTTTAATGCTATCTTCAATCTCTTTAATCGCCTTATTGAAATTTTTGGTCGCGCGGTCAGAGTTGATCGCGAAACTGTCCTTCCACTTATCGATCCGGTCTTCGAAATCCGTGATATCAACATTCTGCTCGCGCACGGTCGCCAACTCAGCCTTGTACTGGAGCGAATTAAGCGCGGCGTTGCGCAAGAGAGTAATCATCGGGATGAAGAACTGTGGACGGATCACATACATCTTCGGGAAACGGTGCGAGACGTCGACGATGCCAGTATTATAATATTCGCTGTCCGCCTCAAGCATGCTGACCAGCACGGCGTATTCGCATTTTTTCTCTTGGCGATCCTTGTCGAGTTCCTTTAAGAAGTCTTCATTCTTGTGCTTAGTAGCGGTGGTTTCGTTCTCGTTTTTCATTTCAAACATAATCGAAATAATCTCGTTGCCGTTTTCGTCGCACTCGCGGTAAATATAATCGCCCTTACTACCGGTGGTCTTCGAAACTACGTTATCTTTTTCAAAATAAGCATGCTGAAAACCAGTGGCGCGGAGTTTATTGAATTCGATCTCGCAGTGTTGCTCAAGGCTTTCGCCGATCATCTTAGTCGACATGCGCGCTTTCATATCTTTATAATAGGCGATAATTTCGTCTTTGTTTTTAAGCTCCGAGGCGTATTGTTCTTCTTTACTACGGAGTTCCGCTTCATGCTTCTCGCGCAAAGTTGTTTCGCGCAGCTTTTGCTCGGTGGTTTGCTGCTCAAGCTTGTTCGCAAGGCCATCGCGTTCCTTCTCGACCGCCGAGACTGCTTTCGTCACGGCCAGCTCCCGCTCGGTTGCGGCGTTAGCGACCTGAGCCTGGAGCTTAGCCAGTTCCTCGGAATTTTGCATCTTAAGCTCGGCGATCTTCTGGCTGGCTTGGGATTTGAGTTTCGCTAGCTCTGCGTCCTTGTCAGAAAGCGTCTGTTGGAGCTCACCGCGAACCCTAGCCTCCGCAAGCTGGATTTCTTTAGTACGCTCGCGTTCGGCCGCAGCAAGCTTTTCGTGGATCTCTTGGTCGATCTCCTGACGGCTAACCTGGTTTAGGAGACTAGCATATTCGCTTTCGTCAATAGAGAAAGTTTTATGACAATGTGGGCAGACGATATCGTGATTCATGTATCCATAATAGCACGTTTTTGCGAAAAGCCATAAAAAGCATAAAAAGTATTGACAAAAATAAGTATGTGTGCTATAATGAAAAGATAGGGCCGTTTTGTCTCAAAACCAGCCTTAAGCACCTTCAGATCTCTTAGACGATAAGTTTTACCGAGAAGGGCTTAGGCTGCACGATCTTACCGAAAAATGAGGAGGAATCGAATTATGGCCGAGAATATGATGAATGAGCAGATCCGCACCGCCGCGACGAATGACACCCGAACGCTAATCAGCGAGGCAGAATGCCACGAGAATCTCCGGAAGCTGATGGGGCTGGGCACTACCATCGATTATTACCAGGTCGTAGGCGACCCGGATCTGGTCGAGCGGTATGTCGAGCTGATTACGTCCATGCTGTACGACGATCGAGCAACCGGGCGCAGCTTTGACGAGCTCTTTCCGCAGATTTGGCTAAACAGCTACCGCGAGATGGACGAGAGCTGCCGCGAGCCGCGCCAGCGAGCCCTGCCGGGTCTCTGGCCAAAGGCGGAGCCTCCGCACAATTGGCAGGTATGCAACTTCTACCCGCAGAAGCGTAAGGATAGCTACCTGTCGCTACCGAGGTTCAGCGCCCTCGCGCAAGCACTCTTCGTGCGACACCAGCTGCTACCTCTCGCCATGATGAACCTGAAAGGGTTCCTGCGCCATTACGTTTACGGAATGGCCTCCAGCTCCGGCGCGGAAAAGCGGGAAAGCCCCAATTATCAGCGGATCGCGGAGTGTCTTCGGACGCTGGATGGCATCAAGCGCGATGACTACCTGATGCTGCTTCGCAGTGACGAAGAGACATAATTAAGAGATCTAAAGCGAAGCCGCTCCCTCGGGGGCGGCTTTACCCGTAAAGAGCTAAATTATGGAAATTTTATGGTATAATTAAGGCATGACAAATAACAATGATAAAGCAGAAGGGCGCAAGAAGGCCCTAAAAGAGTTTTTGATCGGTGCAGGCGTAGCTGCGGCCGGTGGGATTATTACCTTTATCTCTTATAGCACGGCTAAACCGGGCGAGAGATATACGATTTTTACCGGTATAATTGCGCTAGGGATTGTCTATGCGGTGCATGGACTTTACCGGATGGCGTTTCCACTCGGTCTGAAAAAGTCGGATAAGTCTACCGAAGCGGCCGCTGAAGAGAAGGCTACTGAAGACGACGAAGAAGACAAAATCGCCGAATAAAAATGTCGGTTTTGGTCTCATGGGCCAGAATTGACGCCAAGAGCTCCGTCCGGAGCTCTTTTTGGTGGTTTCGGGGTTGTCTTTCTGGGGGATTTTGGTATAATAAGAGCAGTTCTTTTATGCGCCTGTGGTGGAATTGGTAGACACGCTACCTTGAGGTGGTAGTGGCGATTTTAAGCTGTGCTAGTTCGAGTCTAGTCAGGCGCACCAGTCACAAGAAGAAACCCTGCAAAGGGTTTATTTTTGTGGCTTGTCTAGTCAGGCGATTTTTTGGCACAAAAGTTCGAGTCCAGTTCTGTTAGGCATGCCTAACTAGACTCGAACCAGCGCCATATCCATAGTTTTTCAGAGAAATGCAGAGTTTCCACAAAAATCTTGCAAAAAACTATTGCTTTTTTATAAACGTTAGTGTAATATAGAGACATAAAAGTCATGTATTTATAAAAATAAACAAGTATTATTTTGATAATACAAAAATAGGAGCAAAACAAAAATGAACTTGGAAAGTGTTGCGAAAAAACTTTTCGTGGGGACTGGTTTGGTTCTCAGTGCGGCAGTAGCGATGACGCCGCTCGCGACGCACGCGGCAATCATTACCGAAGAGGGCACTGCCGGGACAGCGAGAGACGTCCAGACAGAAACAGGCGTAGGATATACGCACTGTTATGACGATAACTTAAGCAATGATGGCACGCCGGTGACTGTGCCTTGTAGCCGGGGTATGGAAGTTGCCTTCAATGTCCAGCCGACGATTACAATCGACGCTTTGGCGGCACCAGGCGTAGAGGGTAGTGCTGGTCCGATCGTGCTTTCGCCGACCGTGATTCGTGAAGGCAAAATCACGACTAGTGTCACCGCGAACACCAAATATTCGCTCGCGCTCAGCGCTGATCATGGCGAGACTTCAATGCAGCACGAGTCGAACGAGAACGGTCTCATTCCGGCAAGCAGCAACCTAGTTGGCGGAACTGCGGGCTGGGGGATCAAGACTAGCGGCGAAACCGAAGGAGTTGGAACTTATTCGGCTATCACTCCAGATCCAGTCACTTACTTCACCAGTATGACAACTGCGCCAGTTCAGACAAGCCATGATTTCACTGTCGGTATTGCCGCAAGCCCAAACTTACCTTCCGGTATTTATCAGGCTACAGTAGTCGTCACGGCTACGGCTGCAAACTAGCCCCATTTTGCCCGGCTCGGATGCGCAAAGCATAGAGTTTGTGGTAAAATAGGAAATATGAAGAAATTTATCGCTGTTCTCCTGTCTTTGACGGTCGCTCCACTATTTTTGACAACGCCGGTCGCTGCGCTCCAAGCGGGCGACGTTGTCGTTTCGGTACGACCGTCGGAGCAGGATTTCGATATCGAACCGGGGCAAACTTATGATGGTACCGTTAAAGTAACGAATAACGGGCGCCTAGGGTTCAACTTTGAAGTTTCAGCTTCGCCGTTCCGAGTAACGAACGACAACTACGATCCGGATTTTACCACGATTGATTCTTCGACGCGGCTACACAACTGGATCCGATTCGCCGAGACAAATTATCACGTCGAGTCGGGTGAGTCAATCGAAGTCCCCTTCAAGATTGAGGTGCCAGCGGATGTCCCGGGCGGTGGTCAATACGCAGCGATCATGGTGCGGACGACTGACAGTGTCGACGAGGGCGCCACGATCAAAGTCGTGACGCAGGTAGCATCTTTGGTTTATGGCCACGTAATCGGCGGCGAAGAACGCAAAGAAGGCACATTGGTCGAACATTCCCTGCCAACTACCCTGTTTGATAAGCCGCTTGAACTGACGGCTAAGGTCGAGAACACCGGTAATGTTGACTTCAAGATGCGTCAGATGATGACAATTTTGAACTTTTTTAACGGTCAAGAGGTAGTCACGCCGGATTCGCTGGGTGAGAACGGTGAGCCGATTGCAGCGCAGCAGCTCACGGTCCTTCCTGGGACTTCACGTACAAGCACCTTAGTCTGGGAAGAGGCGCCGAAATTAGGTCTGTTCCGAGTACGTCAAAAGATCACTTTCCTCGACGAGGAGTTTGAGACCGAAGAGGTCGTCTTTATCTGCCCAACTTGGTTACCGATCGGAGTAATCGTTTTTGTCACAATGGGGACATTTTGGTTAATTGTACGCGGGCGGCAGCGTAAACAGCGCAAGCCGCAGGTGTTCTAGTATTGACTTTTTGACTAATCTGTGATAAAATGAGAAGATATGGTAGATAATATTCGTAACGTTGCAATTATTGCGCACGTCGACCATGGCAAAACAACCCTGGTGGACGGCCTTTTGAAACAGTCGCACACTTTTCGAGAAAATCAGGCCGAAATGTCCCAGACACTAATCATGGATTCGATGGATCAGGAACATGAACGCGGGATTACGATTACCGCAAAGCAGACGTCGGTCGATTATAAGGGGTACAAAATCAACATTATCGACACACCGGGCCACGCCGACTTTTCGGGCGAAGTAGAACGTACCCTAAACATGGCGGACGGAGTACTTTTGATCGTCGACGCTCAAGAAGGGCCGATGCCACAGACGAAGTTCGTATTGCAAAAAGCATTAAGCTTGAAGTTGCGCCCGGTGGTAATTATTAACAAAATCGACAAACCGGCGGCACGAATCGACGAGGTGAAAGATGAAATTGCAGATTTGTTCCTAGAATTAGCTAGCGATGAATCACAATTAAATTACCCGATTTACTACGCGATCGCACGCGACGGCAAAGCCGGCAAAACAACCAATCTTGATGACGATTTACATGTGATTTTTGACTCGATTATTAATGATATTCCAGCACCAAAGATCGACGAGGATGCTTCTAAGGGCGCCCAGCTACTCGTAGCGGCGCTAGCAGCAGATAATTACCTTGGTAAATACGCGATCGGAAAAATCTTCCGCGGCAAGCTGAAAAAAGGTGAAAACGTAAAGGTTCTACACACGAACGTGGAAACTGGCGAGCTCGAGACGAGCAGCGCAAAGATAGAGAATGTCTTTGTTTATAAAGGCTTGGGGCGTGAGGAAGTACCAGAGGCGACGGCAGGCGACATCGTAGCGGTTTCCGGCATTGCTCAGGCTAACATCGGCGACACGATTGCGACCGGCGAAGTACCGGAGGCCCTACCGACGATTGAGCTAGAGCCACCAACGCTGAGCATCTACATTGGGCCAAATACTAGCCCGCTCAAAGGACAAGAGGGCGAGTTTACCACTTCGCGACAGATTGCGGAGCGCTTGGAGCGCGAGCTTGAGACGAATATCGCGCTGAAAATAGTGCCAGATGGACTAGGTTATAAAGTTTCTGGACGTGGCGAGCTGCACCTTAGCGTGTTGATCGAAACTATGCGGCGAGAAGGGTATGAGCTAGAAACTGGCCGCCCGGAGGTGGTTTACAAAGAGGTTAACGGACAGAAATGCGAACCGGTCGAGGAGCTGACTATTGAAGTAGAGCCGGAATTTGTCGGGGCGGTTTCGCAGGAACTGGGCGTACGCCGAGCGGAATTAGTAAGTCAAGAGCTAACTAGCGCTGGAAGTACACGCTTTACTTATCATATTACGACGGCAGCCTTGATCGGCCTGCGTAATAATTTGCTTACCGCGACTAAAGGTACGGCGATTATGTCTTCCCTACCGGCAGGATACCGCCCGACGGAAGGCAAATATAAGCCCGAGCGAAATGGCGCGCTAATTTCTTTCGAAGCAGGAACTTCGACCGCTTATGCGCTGGATGCGGCGCAAGCTCGCGGAATTCTCTTTATCCCGCCCGGAGTGCCAGTATATCAAGGGATGATCGTTGGGCTATCGAACAAAAAGGATGATCTTGATATTAACATCTGCCGAGAAAAACAGCTAACGAATATGCGTACGCACGCGAGCGATGGCGCAATCCAGCTCACGCCCTACACCCAGTATTCGCTGGAGCAGTGTATTGACTTTTTGCTCGATGATGAGTTACTTGAGGTAACGCCAAAGTCGTTGCGCCTACGTAAACGTCAACTCGACCCAGTGAAGCGAAAACGCGAAGCGCGGGCCTAGCGAAAGAGTAGGGTAGTTTTATTTTGTGTTACCCCTGCTAGCTCCTAGGAAAAATCGACCAGAACTGGTCGATTTTTAGGATTCCTGTTAATATCAAGCTTAGGGCACGACCGTCACAGTATCAAGCAACTTATAGAACTCCCCAATGAAGAGCTCAGCGTCGGTCTGGAGCATAACTGTCTTGTCGCGTAGCTTAAAGATCACTAATGCGCCCTGGATACCATTCAACAAAGAGCCAGTATAGACGTTTGCTAAAATGCCGCCGACCGTACGGGTACTAAACTGGAGACTGCCATTTTTGACGTAATTGTCGTACTGAGTAACGGCACTGTCAAAGGCAACATCGCGAATCGTGACACGCAAAGCATTAATCGTCTGCGCACTGACCGGATTGACCTCGACTGGGTTCAGGTAGGCTTCAAAGTCACCACCGTTTGCGGCATCACGCGCGACGTAGACGCTCCAAGTTTGAGGGTATTCAAAACTGAGGCTACCGTAATCTGCCGGGCCAGTGAAGGTTTTATACGGATACTTTTCGCGCTCGGCGAACTCCGCCTCCATCTTGGTAGCAGTTTCGGCCTGCGCCATCGCCACCGCAGAATCGATCTGAGCGTTGACGTCAGTGGAAATATTCTCCCACTCAATGTATTTCTGAATATAGAGATAGATAAAAATAACCGCGACGATTGTCACCGCAATCAAAATAACAGTCTCAACAATGCTGCCATGAGACTTTTTTTCGCCCGGCACGCGCATACGCGCGGACGAGAGCGGAGCTCCCGTGGGCACCGGCGTTGAGCCGGGGGCCGCCGGGCCGAAAGGCTGGGTGGCAACGGGATCGACGATGCTGCCATTAGGCAAAGGTTGATCTTGCATATCCTTATTATACTTCAAAAATCAATTTTTTGTAAAGTCCTCTAGGACCTCAACTTTGTTCTTTAGCTCGTTAAGATCTTTCTCGATCGTAGTAGCTAAATCGGTTGCGGCTTGATATCTGGAAAGAGCCTCATCAAGATTAAAACCATCGCCGTAGAACCATTCGACCGAGGCGTCGAGATCGGCAATTTTCTGTTCGATAGTTTTAGAGTTATTAGTGGCGTTCTTGGACATTTTTGACCTCCGCGGTTAGAGTTTGAGATGATGTAGTAATTACAATTTTGGTACCAGGTACGATCGGCTGGCCTGGCGGGACTGATGTAACGATGGCGTAGCCACGGCGCAAAACATTTTCCGGGCTAAGACTCGCGAGAACCTTTTGCGTCTCGATAAGATGGCGCAAACTATGTTCAACGCGTTGGACAATTTCCCGCTTAACATCTTGCAGCTGTTGACGGTTTTCTGAGATAGTAGCATCAACGCGACCTAATAGTTCGCGGCGCAAATTATCAAGCTGAAGACGGAGGTGACGCAAGACTTCTTGACGGTCCTTGCTCAAACGCTCGGCTGCATTAGACGGAGTTGACGCACGCACATCTGCAGCCAAGTCAGCGAGGCTCTCATCAATCTCGTGCCCAATACCGGTAATAACCGGTATGCGGCTCGCTGCAATTGCTCGCGCGAGATGCTCATCGTTAAAGGCGGCCAAGTCATCAGCACTACCGCCACCACGCAAAATCGCAATCACTTCAATGTCGGCACGTTGGTTAAAGTAAGCGAGAGCTCGAACAATTTGTTCGGCCGCTGTCATACCCTGAACTTGAGTATTAACGGTCTTAATGTCGAGCCCCGCCCAGCGATTGTCAAGGATCTTGAGGAAGTCAGCATAACCAGCCGCATTAACCGAAGAGATGACGCCGATCTTGGTCAGATTGTCCGGAAGTGGTCGCTTTTTAGCCGGATCAAACAAGCCCTCGGCGGTAAGTTTCTTCTTTAAAAGTTCGAAACTTTTCTTAATATTCCCTTCGCCGACCGGCATGATTTGGCGCACGGTAAGCGAGAACCGCCCCCAGCGCGTCACTTTAGGAGTAGCCCGAACGCGGACTTTCATGCCATCAGCTAGTGCAATACCGAGCTGACCTAGCGGCATAAAACAATTCAAACTACTATCCTCTTCCTTGAGATCAAAAAAGACCCATTTGCCTTGATTTACCTTAAAACTAGCCACCTCGCCCTCAACCAGAACACTATCATATTCAGTCTCAAGCGTAAAATTGCACTGCTCGATAAACTCCGAGACTGACATTGGCTTTTCGATCGGGAAGTTAGGCCCGGCTTCGTCAATACGCAACCATCCGTCAAATCCGTCAAAGTTCATTCTTACCTCCTCCTTTCGCCTAGCTAATGCAACTAACTAGTCAAGCACGGTTACTCACCTTCTTCGGCTTTTTGTTTGCGACCAATTTTAGAAATCGAGTGTTGATAAAAACCGTAACCGCTAAGAATCGTACTGGCGAGGACGATAACGCGCGTCATCAAGACGACCGTACCAGCCAGAGCAATCGGCACACCAAGGCTAACCATGATGCCAGCCATACCGAGTTCATATAGCCCATACGGGACAATCGCCCCCATTACCGAGCCAATTGCCTCGCCGATCATGATCTGCGGCAAGATTTCTGGGTGGCCGAGGCTAGCAGCAACAATCCAGTAAGTCGCAACTTCAAGAAAACTATAAATGATTCCCCAAATAATCGGCCAGAGCAACATCTTCTTATTACGGCGAGCAGTCATAAGGTCGTCATGAGCGTCATCAAGATACTTATCGACCAACTCGCGCTGTAAGATATTTTTCTTGTGCCCAAAAGTTACTTTATCGACTAGCCAGTTAATAAGGTTCGTGGCGGTTTTGCCAAACCAAGCAATGCGTTTTTTGCTACTAGCAATAACTACAGCTATCATGATTGCAACCACAATCCCTACGCTAAGGAGTGCTGTCACCCAAATCACCCAAGCGCCCGCTTCCGGCACCGTACCAAAAATAAGTAAAGCTAAGATTGCGACAATGGTCTGGAGCTGGTTTGCACAGATAGTAATGATGTAGCGTAAAACATACATAAAACTAGATTGACCCGGAGTAGCCCCAAAGGGTTTAAGACGCCAAGTGATATAGCCGAGACCGCCAAGGCCACCGGCCGGAACCGCGTGGTTCACAAAGTTTAGTTCTAACGACACCCGCATTAGAGTCCAAGTAGAAATCTTTTGAGCATCTTTCTTCGCGCGCATATAAGAAAAGAACATCTGGCCACAACAAAAATACATAAAAAGTTGCTCCGGGATTAGCAAGAGCAGGACGAAAATATTAGTTTCGCTGAGGTGGCCAATGGCTTCCTTAATGTCGTTAAAATTTTTATAGATTACATAAATGATTAGTGCAAAAGTCAATAACGAGAGAATGGTACGAAAGGAGATTTTGAACTTTTTGGCTTCAGTTTTAGTCTTAGTCATGGGAAAATTATAGCATGTTATATGTTATAATGGAAGGACAATGAAACGCTTTCTCGCCGTACTTGGACGCCAACCTAAAATCTCGCTCGCAGAGTTGGAGAGCCTATATTATAATGTGCGCCAAATAGGACCAAGTTTGGCGGAATTCGAAATGGACGCAAAATCACCCCGCGATGAGTCCGAGAATTATCCAGCAATTCAGCGCCTAGGCGGAACGATAAAAGTTGCTGAGCCGATCAACGAACCGTTGTCAGAGTTTTGGAAGAAGTTGCCTGAAACCGGTAAGATTGTGCTGGGGATGTCCGACTATTCGCGACGGACAAACCCCTACCTCGCCCAAAAGGAAGCCCTACGCTGGAAACGCGTGATCGGGAAGGGCGGCCGAAATGTACGGGTAATTCCCAACAAAACTGCTGCGCTTTCGAGTGCCACCAGCCTACACAATCGACTTTATACTAAAACCCGCATTGAATTAATAAAGAACGGTAACAAATATTACCGCGTAGTCGAAGTGCAAGATATTGATTCGTACGTTGAACGGGATCAAGCAAGACCAGCGCGTGACGCAAAAGTCGGGATGTTACCGCCAAAGCTAGCCCAGATTTTGATAAATCTCTGCGGAAATGAACCTGCTGGATCAGTATTGTTAGATCCATTTTGCGGAACTGGCGTAGTATTGCAAGAGGCAGCACTGATGCAATATAGTATAATCGGGTCAGACCTGAGCGAACGGATGGTGGAATATACGAAACGAAACCTAAAATGGGCTGGCGAGAAATACAACATCCCAAAACTCGGAGAAGCCTACGTTGCGCAGGGTGACGCGGCAAACTTTGAGTGGCCAGAGTCGATCGATCTAGTAGCTTGCGAGACTTATCTGGGTCAACCAATGTCGCAACCGCCAGCCGAAATTAAGCTAAAACAAGAAAAGCAAGAGTGTGGAGGTATTATTCTGGGGTTTTTGAAGAATTTGGCCAAACAGATCAAGACGGACACGCCAGTAGTGATTGCGGTGCCAGCATGGCTAAGACCAGACGGGCGTTACGAGAGGCTAAACTTGCTTGACGAAATTAAAGATCTGCGCTATAATGTAGTAAGTTTTAAGAATTTGGAGCAAAGAGACCTGCTTTATCACCGTGAAGGGCAGGTGGTTGCCCGAGAAATAATAGTTTTAAGGAAGAAATAGTATGTCACATGTCAAAGCTGGCGGTACCGCTAAAAATATCCATAACAATGCTGGTCAACGTCTCGGCGTAAAGCGCTTTGGTGGTCAAAAAGTCAAGAACGGCGAAGTTCTTGTACGCCAAACTGGTAGCACCAAAATTGCTGGTCCGGGCACCTATATGAGCCGTAACTTTACAATCCATGCGGCGAAGGATGGCGTTGTCACTTTTGTAAAGACAAAGAAATCACACTTCTCGGGACGCAACGTACCGCGCGTGCGCGTTGAAGTTCGCTAGAATAGTTGTAGTAGCCGCCAGCTGAGGCTGGCGGCTTTTTGGCGACAATGTGTTCAGCTTCTAAGCCACGTCTGTCGTAATGACTACCGATGAAGTAGGTGGTGTACTGGTGGCACCACCGAAGATCCCTTTTAGAACGAAGTTGACGATAGCGTAGGCGAGTAAGGCGACGACTAGGCCGATAATACCGTAGAGCACAGTATTCTTCGCTTTAGTAACCTTGCTACTATCACCCTGCGAAGTAATGAATCCGATGCTGCCGACTATGATGACGACTACCGCAACAATACCAAGGACACTAAGGATAGTATTGATAACCTTCGTAGCATTCGTCATGAGACTATCTTTAGCCCCTTCTTTTGGCAAACTGCACTGTGCGACACTACTAATGTCAGAAACTTCGACATCGGTAGTACCAGTTTTGTTACGTTCTGAGCCTGGAGGGCATTTAACGGCAGAGGCTGGTCGGGCAAGACTAAGCCCACAAAAGCCAGCGGCAAGAAGCGCTGCGGCAACAATAAAAGTTTTATATTTCATAGGTACCTCCATTGGGTTTATGCCGCATTTTGCAACAAAAATGCGACTATTTACTTAGTCGCTAAACCAAACAGCTCACCAATTACGGAAACTGCGTAAATAGCCGCATTACAACCATAATTGGCTTGGATAAAACTGTTTGATTTAGCATTCTTATTGTAGCACAAGCAAAGATAGTCCGACAAGCAGCTCAATAGTTTTTATGCTAAGGAAAAGTATGCTACAATATAGATATGAGCAAGATTTTGATTATTGGGAACGTGCTAAAGGACGTCTATCTAAAGCTAGACGACGGACCGCAAAACGATTTTGAAACTGATGAAAATGACATTCGCTGGCTCGATCTTGCTTTTAATGGGGCGGCGCATACTTTTTATCACCGCACGAGCGTGTATGGTGGAGCGGCGGTATCGCTCGCGGTACTCAGCCGACTAGGCGTGGATGCGGGGATTTTAAATTCGAAAACTGAGTTTAAGAACGGCGAGCTCGTCTGGCTCGACCAGCCATCAGACTATCGCTATATCTTTTGTCGCGAGGGAGAGATTACCTATTTTGTGCCAAGCAAGCGCAAGCTAACGGACTGGGCAATGCCAAACGGCACTCCTGAGTGGATTTTGGTTGACCGCTCGACCAATGTTTCAGAAAAGCTAGTCGATGAGATCAAGAATTTTATTAAGTTCTCGCCAGCGACTAAGCTTGCAGTACACGCCGAGAAAAAGATGACGCCGGTCGGACAGCGTTTGGCCGACATGGCGGACGTACTCTTTCTTGAGGACGAGCCAGCCGTCCATACCGAAGAGAAAATCGTCGACAAAATGGAGCTCGACCAGCCAAATACACAGCTGGTTTGTCACATTAGTCCGCGTAAAATTTCGTTAGGAGAAGCCGAAGAAAGTTGGAATCTAAATCGAACTGATATGCTGACGCATTTGACGGTTTACTCGACGATCGTAGCAACAGTACTAGGCGTGCTTTCGGTAGGTGGGTCGCCTGAAAGTGCAATTCTCTGGGCACGGCTAAATGCGGAACAGGCGACGCTAGAAGGTTCTCTCACGGCGCGTAAACTCAAGGAGTTAGCTAAGGCCGAGCTTGAAAAGCGAACAAACTTAAAACTGATCGCACAGTCACTGCTTGAGCGAGGCAGGGGGGTATTAGCTGCTGACCAATCAATAAAAACCCTGTCTGAGAGGATGCTGAAAGCAGGGATTGCAGCGAACGCTGAGAAACGACGAGCCTTCATGGAAATTTTGTTAACTACTCCGGAGCTAAAGGATTATGCTAGTGGCGTGATTATTTCAGACGAAGTAGCTCGGCAAAAGACCAGCCAAGGACGTTCGTTCGCTGAACACTTAGTCTACCGTGGTCTAATTCCAGGAATTAAGGTTGACGAAGGATTAGTGAAAATGGCCGAGACTGGCGAAGTTATGACGCTAGGGATGGATGGTCTCTCGGAGCGATTACGACATTACTACGCACAGGGTTTTCGCTTTGCAAAGTGGCGAGCGAAGTTTGAGATTACCAAGGACTGGCCAACCTTTATCGCGATTGATAAAAATGCACAGTTATTAGCGAGCTTCGCGAAGGAATGCCAGCTAGCCGGTTTAGTTCCGGTCGTAGAATCAGACATCTCAATGGACGGCGATTATACGATTGAGCGTAGCGTAGAGGTCGCCGACCGAGTATTAACCACGATTTTTGCGCGTTTGGCCGAGCGGAGAGTAGATTTAAGCGGTTGTATCTTGAAGACGAATATGGTAATGACTGGCAAGGATGCCGTGATACCAGCAACGAATAGCGAGGTCGGTATTGCTACGGCAGCAATCTTAAAACATGCAGTGCCGAAGTATCTGGCCGGAGTGTTACTGCTAAGTGGCGGGCAAGAGTCAAAAACGGCTACAAAAAATTTAGCCGCGACTTGTCAGAATGGACCATTCCCTTGGCCGATTACCTTTGCTTTTGGGCAAGCTTTGCAGGATCCAGTTATGCAGACCTGGAAGGGCAAGGCTGAAAACATAAAAGCAGCTCAAGCCGCGCTCAAACGGCATTTGCAAGACAACTCAGACGCGTTAAGGTATTTGAGGAAGTGATTCTTCGTCCGCAGCGGATGGCTTAATGACAATAACTCATATCTGGTTGGTGGCATGATTTATGATATGGGAAGCTATTTTGCATGCTATTCTCGTATTAGCTTCATAGGAGTACGGGTGTTACATTTAGACGATTTTGGTCATAACATACGACCAAATAATGCCAACATGCCTTGGTACGGTATGTCCCTCCGTTGTCTAGCCATAGAGTAATCATAGGGAGAATGAAGAAGGTTAAGATTCGAGATGGGGCACCAGGCGCCGTGTCACCAACTTGAGTATTACAATAAGCAGTAAAGGTACTTAGCTATGAAGCTAAACTTTACCCTAGTGACAACACGGCGTTTGGCGCCCCGGAGATATTAAGGTGCTAAACTACAATGCCTATTCAGCGGTGTTTATGAGACAACGGATCGGAAAACTAAGATATTTCGCATGTGATCGCGAAGCGTTAACGTACGGAACATACATGCCATAGGAGTAAGCGTTAGTAGAATTTA
Source organism: uncultured Candidatus Saccharibacteria bacterium (assembly GCA_964404945.1). Classification (GTDB taxonomy): domain Bacteria; phylum Patescibacteriota; class Saccharimonadia; order Saccharimonadales; family Saccharimonadaceae; genus Nanosyncoccus. Next base: position 34,197 of record CAYOLY010000011.1, read on the forward strand.
TACTGCTAGAGCTTGCTACCGATGACCATAATAAGCCATACCCGCCCAGATCGCGAAACTCATGGTATTCTTCCATATACACACTACCTACTCGGGACAATCTAAATGGCGAACCTGTCAGAAAATCGCCTAATGTAATTTTTAAGCCGTTCGGCACACCAACTTGCTCATCTAATAGATTGTTGCCATTATTTGCATCGATGTTTTCGCCATTTTGCGTTCCGCCAGTTTTTAGTGAACTTCCAACGTATGCTTTTAAGACATTATAGAAGCTACCGTCCGTTTCATTGTATGCTGCGCCACTAGTAGGTAATACCCACCCCTTTGGGCAGATACTGCCTTCTATCCTTTGATTGTTCTCGTTCTCCTGGCTCTCCTCCA
>CAYOLY010000012.1:0-33694 GCA_964404945.1 uncultured Candidatus Saccharibacteria bacterium
AAGTTCTACTCTTCGCCATCTAACGGCTCTAGCTTAACCTTCTTCATCCTCCCTTATATTACTCTATGGCTAGACAACGGAGGGAGAAGCCCCAGTAACCACTACCGACACCATTCGGATAAGATGATTCACCTTGGAAGTCGAAAGCGTGTATATCGTAAACCTGGTCCCTTCCCATCGCGGTAGTTGACCAATGGCGCCCCCATAAAGCTGAAGTCCAAATGAGACCTCTATCATTGACATACCCGCTGCGGACGAAGAAAAGAGGATTAAGGGCAATGTTAAACTGATCTTTGGTCAGGTTATAATTGCTAGCAATTCCATTAGTTGCTACAAAGCCACTTGGCAAAGTCGTATTCTGTATTGCTCCACTGTTCCAGCTCGCTAGACTATTATCCGTCGTATTAGTACTCGTAATCTTACTATCTAGCCCATATGAGACTAAGAGATAGGTCAAGTCTTGACATAATACTATGAACTGGATTTTGTGAAGCAAAATCCACAATGCAAAGGTTCCCGGGAAAACGGGAACCTTTGCGCGCCGCTTCTATTTTAAACAAAAGCGTAATAAATAAGATAATTACTTCCGCAGACTTAATCCTTGTTTTTCTAGGTAGTTCAACGTATCGCGCATTGTATCATCGATCGATAGCTCTGTCTTCCAGCCCAACTTTTCCGCCGCCAAAGTCGGATCGGCAAAATACTCTGCGAGATCTCCCGCGCGGCGTGCTACTACTCGATAGGGAAGCTCGATTCCACTTACCTTGTTGAACGCTTTTATGATTTCTGCGACTGATGTCCCGCGCCCAGAACCTAGGTTATAGATTTGCACACCTTTATCCATTTTATCTAGGGCTGCGAGATGGCCTTTCGCTAGGTCGACGACGTGAATATAATCGCGAATGCAAGTTCCGTCTGGCGTTGGATAATCGTTGCCGTAGACCGAAAGCTCCGGAATTTCTCCGGTTGCCACCTTCATGATAATCGGCATTAAGTTATTTGGTTTATCGTTCGGATCTTCGCCGAGCAGTCCCGACGGGTGTGCTCCGACCGGGTTAAAATAGCGCAAAATCGTTGCCGAAAATTCTGGGTCTGCGGTCGCCGTGTCTTTTAGGATTTCCTCGATCATATATTTCGTTCTGCCGTAAGGGCTTGAAATCGCCCCGCCAGTTTTCATAGTTTCGACATATTTTGGCGACTCCTGAACACCGTAAACGGTCGCCGAGGAGGAAAAGACGATTTGCTTTACTCCATACTCTTCCATACACTCAAGCAGATTCACCGTCCCGCCCACGTTGTTTTCATAATAGCGCAGAGGTTGTTCGACCGACTCGCCTACCGCTTTCAAGCCTGCAAAATGGATCACCGCATTGAACTTACTCCCGGCAAAAACTTTTGCTAGTGCCTCAGCGTCACGCAAATCCACATCATAGAACCGCGGCTTTACGCCGGTGATCTCTTTAATCCGATCTAATACCTCGACTTTGCTATTATATAGATTGTCCAGGATCTCTACATCATACCCCGCCTGAATCAATTCCACCGCCGTATGCGACCCGATATATCCAGTCCCACCGGTAACCAAAATTTTTGCTTTGCTCATTCTTCCTCCGCTAATTTTGCTTAGCCTTTTCTCTATTATAACAGACTCTATCTATAATATTTCCCGCTCACTGTTTTGTATCGTTCGGAACACTTTTTGCATTTCTATAAAATACTCTCGCACATCTTCGCCGCGCTTCAACGCTTTTGCCGTATGTTCTACGAAATTTAGCATCAAAACGTATCTTAATTGTTCGTTAAATTTCTCTGGCCGCTCGTCTTCATATAGTCCGTCAAAAATTCCACTTACAAACGCTCGCTCTTTTCCCGCCTCTGGGAACATGATCCAGGTCATTTGGTATCGCAGGTTGAGCACATCATAACTTTTGCGCATTGATTCAATATCGATCAGGTAGATTTTCTCATCTTTTCCGCGTACCATGTTCGATCGTTTCAGGTCCCCGTGTATTAATCCTGGTTCCAGCCTCAAAAAGACATTCTCCGTTTCCGCGAACTCTCGCATCAATTTTTCGATCTGCGCCATATCGAAAAATTTCCGCATTAGTCTTGCTACCGTCGCCTCGTTTAGGAGTTCTTGGTACTTTTTTATCCCGTATTTTGTCAGCTTAGTAATGCTGTCCGTGGCTAAATTTGTCGAATCTGCTAAATTTTTATCTAATTTTAAGCTTTGCAGCTTCCGCCCGGTCTCTTTGCCTACTTTTCTAATATCGTCCGGGAGTAACTCCCGATTACTATACTCTTTAAAGCTTTCTCCCTCAATGAAATCGTAAATATAAAAGTGTCGATTTTCAGCTTCAAGATTGCCATACCCCCTTAGCGACAGGGAATCAATCCCAGCCTTTTGGTAGATTTTGCAAATTTCTTGGACTCGTGCCGCTGAGCCTTCGCTTAGTCGTTCTGACAAAATTTTTACACAGTAATCCTGTTTTTCCGTTCGTACTCTGAGTAACTTTGCCCCGCTATACCCGCCAAATATCTCTTCTGAGTCTATCATCGCCCCCTATTATACCACGCCTTAATCTGCTATAATATACAAGAGATGAAGAAGGATCTTGGGCTCATTTTTCACGTCTTTCTGATGTTGGGCGACGCTTGTGCGATCTTGCTCTCTTTTTTGGTGGCCTATTTCATGCGCACGCATCTCGACCAACGCCCCTTTTACTTTGAGGCTGCCCCTTGGCAGTTCGTCGTTTCGATGCTCTGGCTTTTACCAATTTACATTGTTATTCTTGCCGCTTTCGGTCTTTATCGTAAAACGATTTTTCTCAGTCGCAACCGTTGGTCTGAGATTGGCCGTCTTTTTCTCGCCTCGATCGTTGGCGTAATGGCGATCATTAGTTACGATTTTTTCTTTGAGGCTGACCTTTTTCCAGTTCGTATTATGGCGCTTTATTCGGTTGTTTCTTGCTTCTTTTTCCTTTGCCTTTTTCGCCAGACTATTCGCCTTGCGCGCGGTGTCGCCCTAAAACATAATCGCCGTGCCACCTTGAAGACTGTCATTATTGGCAACAGTCAAAATACCGAATACCTTGCTGATTATATCGCGGCTTATCCCGAATCTGGCTTTCGGCTTTCTGGCGTGGTTGCTAGTGCGAAGTATATCCCAAAGGACCTCCGCCGCAAGCAGTATTCCTCGCTTAAAGAAGCCCTAAAGCGTACGAAGCCGGATGTTATATTCCAGACCGACGATAAGCGTACTGAGTATGTCTATCGCCAAGCCGTAAATCGTCACCTTCTTTATTATTACGTTCCGTCGAGCGCTGCGCTTACCTCCCAGATGGGTGATCTTGAGCTTGTCGGTAATACCCCGGCCATCCTTGTGAAAATTACTCCGCTTGTTGGTGGCGCTCGGATTTTCAAGCGAGTTTGCGACATCGTTCTTGGGTTACTGATTCTTATTGTCGCCGCAATCCCAATGGGGGTTATCTGGTTGCTTGAGAAACTTTCCGACCCGAAATCCCCCGCCGTTTATTCTGAAGTTCGTCTTTCGCGCTATAATCAGCACTTTAAGATTTATAAGTTCCGCTCTATGAAGCCAGAATATTGCGGGCTTTCTCCTGAAGAAGCTTTTACCAAGATGGGCAAGCCTCACCTCATCAAAAAATACCGTGATAATGGCGATATGATTAAGAATGATCCTCGCATTACGAAGCTCGGCAAGTTCCTTCGTTCGACTTCGCTCGATGAACTTCCGCAGCTTATTAATGTCATTCGTGGCGACATCTCTTTAGTCGGCCCGCGCGCTCTTGTTCCGGGCGAGCTTCATCATTACGGCGACCGCTCGCTCTTGCTTTCGGTGAAGTCTGGCCTTACGGGGCTGGCTCAGGTTTCTGGTCGTCGCGATATTAGTTTTGAGGAGCGGCGCGCTCTCGACATCTATTATATCCAGAATTGGTCGCCTTGGCTCGACCTTCGCATTATTTTCCGCACTATCGGCGCCGTTATCTTTCGCCGTGGCGCTAAATAGCCGTTAGGGAACTACCTCGTTCGAAGATATTCGCGGTAAATCTCGGCCATTCGCTCTCGTGCGATTTCTAGACTGTACTTTTTTGCCGCCTCGAGGTTATAGTTGCCGATTTCCATGCGTAATTTTGGGCTACGGTACATTTCTGATATTGCCTCACGAAAACTTTTTTCGTCGCTAAATAGCCGCCCATTTTCTACCGTTGCTATCACCTCTCGGTGCCCTCGGTTGTCTCGTGCTACTACTGGTAGCCCGCTCGCCATTTCTTCAATCAGGTTCAGCCCTAATCCTTCTCGTCGACTCGTTGATACTCCGACGTCGGCCAGCCTGTATAGTTCCGCCACGTCTTTGCGATACCCCAAAAACATCACCGTATCGACTAAGCCTAGACGTTGCACCGCGCGCTTTAGCTTTTCTTCTTGCGCTCCTTTGCCGACTAACAGCACTTTGAGCCGTGGGATCTCCCTTTTTAGTCTTGGTAGTGCTTCTATTAGAAACATTTGATCTTTATTTCTATTTAATTCCGCTACATAAATCAGCACAAAATCTTTCTTGTCTAAACCATGTTTCTCGCGCAATTTTTCTTTCTCCGCCGCGCTGATTGGCCCAAACTTCTTGAGATCTACCCCTACCCCGTCTAGCCTTATTACCTTCTTCGTTTGGAATTTTTTTCGTGCCAATTTATAATCTTCGCTATTAATCGTGATCAGACAGTCCGTATCTTTTGCTAGATTTTTTTCCACTGGGTAGTACAACATCCAGTTCGTTTTCGGCGCCCCTTCATAAAAGTGAAAACCGTGTGCCGTATAGATTACTTTTGGTCGCTTTATGCCCTCGTCTTGGCCGTCGTAACGTTGTCTCCTAACCAAGCTTCGCGCCGCCGATCGCGCTAGCACTCCGCCCACTGGCGTATGGCAATGAATTAAATCGTAGTCTTCTTTCTTTAACAACTTTTTTAGTGCTCGGTAGGCTTTCCAGTTTTTCAACAACCGAAACGGCGATCGTGCGAACCCGATCTGAAAATGCTTGTCGCAGTCTGGCACTTCTTCTTCGCCGGCCGAAGCGTAATGCACTACGACCCCTTTTTTGCGCAAATCTTGCATAAATGCCCGGTTAAACTTCGCAAAGTTTGCCGTATGTGACACAAAAAGCACCTTCTGACCTTCTTTCATGCTTTCATTATAGCATACGCGCCAGCTCCATCTTAGCCGCTTACTTTCTTGTAATTCTTTCGTCTGTGCAGTACGGCCATGTTACAATAATTCTATGAAGTTACTTCGGAAAGTCTTTTTTATTTTGGCATACCTTATGCCGGCAGTTCTCTTTTTCTCTTATTATCCGCTAATCTCGCTAGGGAACGACGCCACTATGAACTTTGAGCTTTCGCTCCCGCTTATCTGGCTAGTCATCTTTGATCTGACTGCCTTCATTGTCTTGCTAGACTATCAGCGCAAGCAAAAAATCCTCGCAAAAAAATCGCAGAAGGGCCCTTGGGGTTTGGAACTGTCGGGAATCTCGGATAAACGTTTCTTCCTCTTTTCGCTTTTTCCGTTTTATGCTACGATTTCGGCCTTTTGGTCGCCGAACCCTATCCGCGCCATTCTTACTGCAGGCGTTCTTTGGCTCACTTTCTTTGCAGTTTTCGCGCTCCTCTTTGTCTTTCCGCTCTTGAAGCCTAACCCGAATTGGCGCCAGTATTTCCTCAAATCACTTTTTCTCTCAACCGCGCTCGTTTGTGTGTTCTGTTGGGTTCAATGCGTGCTTGATCTCGCTGGTCTCTCGCGCAGCGATACCCTTCTTTGTGCCGGTTGTACTTTCTGGACTTTCGGTTTTCCGCATCCTTCTGGTTTTGCCATCGAGCCACAGTTCATGGGCAACCTTCTCCTCGCCCCTACTCTCCTCGTCCTCTTCCTCCTCGCCTTCCCGAACGCCCTGAGCATGCAAGTTAAAAATAAAGTTGCCCCCGGGACAGGCAAGGCGCATACACTAGGAACCAACAATTCTCCTTTTCGGGAATCTCCGGAGCTCACGAGCGAGGACGAAGATGCGCGGCCCCCGCAACGGCGGGCGGACGCGACATCGTGTCCTGGAAAGAAGAATTGTTGGTTGTTGACTGCATGTGCTTTACTTTTCTCAGCAACTTTATTTTTAACCTTATCTCGCGGCGCCATCTACGCTTATGCTATCGCTCTTCTAGTTCTCTTTATCTTTGCACTTGTTCGTCATGCAAAATGGCACTATATTATTATTCCGATCATCACGTTTTGCCTTACTTTAGCCGCACAGGGAACTTTCTCTGCCCTCAGCCCGACTAACGACACCTTTTATTCCGGCGTCGCGAAGGTTGTCCATCAGCTTTCTCTAGGAATTATTGATATTCGTCCCCAGGGAATTACATCGTCCGTGGGTCCTGATGCTCCTAATGAAAATTCTACTAATAATTCCACTGTCTCAGGAAGTCCCGATGATAACCCTGGCGAAAGCTCTGACGATAATGAAGCTATCTTTGATGGCTATATCCCCGCCTCGACCAACGTTCGCCTCGGCCTAAACGACCTCGCTCTGCGCACTTGGTTGCATGCTCCGGGTCACCCCGAACTTTGGATGGGCACGAACTGTGGCCAGACCTACAGCGAGGCTTGCCTCGGTTCAACGGCTGTCACCCCTACCAGTATCCTTTTCGGGGTAGGTCTCGGCGGTGCCGGCCTCGCTCTAAATGGCGCTTTCCCCGAACACGAGCTCGCCCTCCCGAATGCTATCGTTCAGAACGAGCCTATCAGCCTCCTCCTCGAGCTCGGCCTGGTCGGTGTCTCGCTAGTTGTCTTTAGTCTCCTCTTAGCTTTCTTCGCGCCACTCTTTTCGCGCCACTTTCTTGACGGCCGACGTACCGAACCCCAAGACGCTGCCAAACAAAAATCCCTCAAAGCCCACCTACGCCAAAGCGTTTTTTGGTCGCACCCAGCTTTGCCGCTCCTCATTTCGCTTATCATCGCGTATCTTATTACGCTCAACTTCTTCTCCGGTCTTCCGAACGCTCTTCAGATTTACCTCATGCCTCCGCTCCTCTTCCTAATTTTCGCCAAAGACCCGCATCGCCTGGTTGATGAATAGGCGCCAAAAGTTGCGGCCTACATCATCTAGTCGACGATTAGCCCTTTGTAACAAAATTCCCCAAAATTCCATAAAACTTCTCAAAAAGGGAACGGCCGCCTGGTTTTCCAGGCGGCCTTGCTGTCAGATCAATCGATAGTGGCATACTCGGCGGTCGTCTGCACGCGGTAAAAGTCCACGTCCACATAACCATCCGCGCCGCTGAAGCTATGGTGATCATGGCGGTTACGGTAGTGCTCGTCAGTCGCTCCGGTATAGAAGTTCACTTCCAAGCTCTTTCCGTCGCCGATGCTGCCATAATTCAGCTCGCCGCCATAGGCGGTCTGCGGGTGGCTCGAACCGTAGACGATTCGCAAATCGTCTGTCGCCGTGAAGGTCGCTCGCGCGATGAACTCTGCGCCAGAGCCCTTGTTCTTGACTCGGATGACGATTACGCCTTCCTCGCCTTCTTCCACGCTCTCGGGGTAGACCACTTCCACGACGTTCCGCTCCAGATCCTGGAACATCACTCGCGGCATGTCCACCCGCACGCAGTAGGCCGTATCGGCCGCCCACTCTGTCGTTGTCTCGTCAGAGTGGTACATGGGATAGCTTGTGGTCTTCACGTTCCACGACGCCTCGGTTTCCAACAGCTTTTTCGCCGTAGCGTTGGTCGTCGATACTGCCAGCAGATTACTTACCTCCAAGTTGGTGTTGTCGCCGTGGTCCGTTCTGCCTTCCGGCTGGACTTCCGCTACGGGTCCTTTGCCCGGGTTGGGTAACAACGCCCCTTCTCTCGGAGTGGTAGCCTGCGTCGGCAGGGAATAGCCGGCATGCTGTTTTGCCAGCGCCTCCGCGATTGTCTTATCGACGATCCTCCCAGTCCTCAAATCGTCGATGTGAAAACTCGCGACGACGAGGATGAGCGCGAACGCGACTTTGGCCAGGATTCCGACGAAACTCCGGGTAGTCTTCATCTTCTCAGACATGCTCTTACCTTACCTTTCTCTCCAGAAATGTTTTCAGCAAAATCACTATCTCTTAATCTGGTAATGTGCTAGAAATAGCAGTTTTGCTATCTTACTCTTCCATTGTAGCACAGATTATCAAAAATGTCAATACTTTTTATGCTTTTTCTTATTGTGTGCAAGTAGTATGCCACCTAACGGCTCTAGCTTAACCTTCTTCATCCTCTCCTTATATTACTCTATATGGCTAGACAACGAAGGGGAAAGCCAAAGCGCCGTTCGTTATTATAGGTATTTAAGTTGTTAAGATTAGCGCTGTCGAACCTAAGATAAAATACATTTTTCACGCTAGGGCTCGCTACGGATGACCATCCGTATCCACTGAAAGCAGTATTGACAGCTTTTCCGGTCTTATCTGCCCACCCGCTGCGGACGAAACACACCTTTTCTTCGTCCGCAGCGGGCACACGTCAATCTTTTTGCCCTGGCAACTTGGCGACTGGGTTGGTGATTATTATTCGTCAACCGCTACTAATACCGTTGAACCATCAATGCACTTATTTGCTTTCAATGGCGATGATTCGTACCCCTCAGCACAGGAGTCTCTCGGGCGTTACTTTGCCATCTCCCTCCGTTGTCTAGCCATAGAGTAATCAAGGGGGAGGAAGAAGGATAAGGCAAAGATAAATAGGCTAACTTGGAGAGGAGTAATAAGGACTTAGGCTAGCTAGAAATCGTGAAGCTTGACTTCTGAGGCTGGAACCTTTTCGATTTAGGGAGCGTAAGCGAGTCTATGAGAAAAGTTCCACCTTCGATTGAAAGCTAGCCTAAGTCCTTATTACAGGTTTAGGTCTATTTGTCTTTTCCTTATTTTACAAAACCCCTTGCATTTTCACCGCATGTGCGTTATAATCAAAATACACCGCGAAAGTTTAGGTATCATTCCTGAAATTTTGCTAAAACGTGCGGTTTTAGAGCACAATTCGTCGCGGGATAGAGCAGCCTGGTAGCTCGTTTGGCTCATAACCAAAAGGTCGTTGGTTCAAATCCAACTCCCGCAACCAAAATAGCGTCAGTATCGCCCCCCCGATCTGGCGCTATTTTGGTGCCATACCATATTATCACAGGCACAAAAACTATATTAGAACCCGATCCGGCAATCCTGCTCTATGAGAATTCCGACCTAAAAGCCTACCCTACGACAATCTCCTACTTTAAACCCAAAAACATATCAACAAAAAAAGAAGCCGCCCTATTGTCCTGGGAAAGGACGCATGCGTCTTCAATGATTCCATTCTAGCATACTATTTTTCGATGTCAATAACCTTTTTCTGTTTCGTAACCAGTAGAACGTGTAGAATGTTGGTTTTTGTTGTGGCTAAAAAGTACCTAATCCTAGCCTCTGCTTGAGCGGGGGTCATCGTTGTAGGCTTTAGTAAACTAATGATGACATAATCAGATTGCCGACTAGCCTTTTTAAGATTGTCACGGATGGTAAACTTGCTGTTCCCCCGAATACTCTTAATCTCCCAGGCCTGGCCGTTCGTCAGGACTTTGATGTCTGGAGTCGTCCTATTCCCACGAAGAACAAATTCTATATCGCTATGAAACCATAGTGCGCAAATTTTAGCCACTATCATTTCATATTTATCTGGGTAAGGCTTCAAATCTGGCGGCACAATAACGTCGTATTTGCTACTCATCATTGCCCTCTTTATTATGGGAACGGTCGCTAACATTGTTCAGCTCGTCGATAATGTCGTCGACCTCATCAAATAGCTCGGTCACCTTTTTGCGAATACTCCTTGGTAGTATACGATCGTATCTTAGGGCAATTTTTAGCTCCCATCCGTCCCCAGCTTCGTTGACGCTCCGTTCTTTAAACTGTGGACGGTCGCAAGATTCACCTAGTTGTGAATTCGACATAGCCGCAGTCAGTTCAGTATTGGTGCCGCCTGTAGCGTTGCCGACATCCCCGTTTATATGTTCGACTTTAGTAATTTCCGGTTGGATAATGACACCACTTTTTAGCATGCCGGCGTACTCGGCCGACTCTTTAAAAGTCTGCGCGGCACTGCTGGCCGCCTTATCGGCAATACCATAATTTCTAGCCAAAATATTCGGTAGCATCGTTGGCAATGCGCTACCCATATAGGCTTGAATTAATTTGTTGTACAGAGCTGGGGCTCGAAAAGCCTCCATAATTGCTGATCGCCTTTCGTCTTCAGAGGTGGGGCTAATAATTCGGTTTGCCAAGTCTGAGATTCCATAAGCACTGCCGGAGCGTGCCAGCAGACCATAATGCACACATGCTGCGATTCTTCCGGCCGAAATCCCATTGATACCGCTGTACCCCAAGGCTTTTGCGGCCTCCTCTCGTGAATAGGGACCCTTACCTAGTCGTTCTTTTAGATTCATGATGTCGTTCAACGATGTTTCTAATGAACATGCAGGGTAAGCTGTGCTGCGTTCGCGTTTCTTTTGTACTGGTTTAGGACTTGCATCGTCCATTTTCTGTCCCTCCTAATTAATTATGTCTCAATAATAGCAAAGGCAGCGAGCTAAGTCAAGAACTCCAAGATAAAATTATCATTCCTGTACTTAAAACAGAGGTAACTAATGCAGTTACCTATTCCATTCTTGTCACGAACAATGAGAGTGGACAGCTAAATAACGGCTCGAGCCATAAGCGTTAAAGGATGCAGCCTAAAACCGAACACTCCTCTTTCAACTTTTCCACACCTGTGAAAATCTAACGAAACACAATTCCAAAAAATCAAGTTGACAACTGTCAAGAAAAACATGATAAAGAAAATAACAAAATGCTTGACAAATTCGAGCTAGCATTGCTAAAGTCACATTGCGAAACCAGTGTACTAAGCATAAAAACTATTGACAAAACGCACAAACTGTGCTAAAATGGACATGAGAAATGGCGGTAATACAAATATCGTCAATTCTTGGCAAGTTAAAAGATCAAAGATAGTTCGATGTCCCTTTACCTGCAACCATATTCGGTTTCGACCGACAGAATGAGGAGGATAAAAATGGCAAATTTGAATTCCCAGACCGTATTCCAGCAGGAGGTTTTGCATCTCCCGACCCCCGAGCGCGAAGGGAAGCCCGTGCAGCTTACCATTAGCTACCGCTTGTCCGGCGACGGACGGCGGCTGGCCGATGATTTCTGCGCCGATTTAGAACCTGGGCAGCCTTTCGACATTCAGTCCCCGCAAATCCCCGGTTTTTATACCCTTGACGGGAGCGTCTCTGGAACGATGCCGGAAAACGGCAACTCCCTTGGCCTTACCGTGTTCTACGAACCCTGTTACGACGGGGAACCTGACTACGAGCCAACGCTGTGGGAACGTTTCCAGCAGACCAGATGGTTTAAACCCGCTGTTTTGGCGGTTGTGCTCACACTTTGTGTGATCTCCGCGCGTTTACCCTGGTCGCCCGAAAACCTTCTGCGGCACTATCTGTTCCCGACCGAAACGGTTGCGGAAGAAGTGTCCGACACTGAGTCCAACGAGGCCCAAGAACATATCCTGATCGTCAGATATCTGTTCGAAGGCGGGTCCAACGCGCTCCCCAGCTATATAGCGCGCTGCACCGAAGGTTCTGCTTACGAAATTATCTCCCCCGTAATCGAAGGGTATGTTCCGAGCAAGACCGTAGTTACCGGCTATATGCCCGATGCGGATTGCACAGATACGGTAGTGTATTACAGTGCTACCTCTGTATTGTCCGACCCCGCTTATATTGGCAATGCCTCAACTGGTGGTGGTATGAATGTCGAAGACATCCCGGAGTACGTCCCGAAGGGGGATTTTCAGCCGAAAGCTCCTTATATCGATGAGGAGTCCTACAAAGTAGACCCTGGGGATACCTCCCTTAAAAGTGACGACCCAGAACATAATCCCAGTGTTCTTACTGACGACACACCCCGGTCTTAACTATTTTGATCTTACTTGAGATCTTTACCCTTAGCGGAAAAAGGCCCCTCCTTGTGAGGGGCCGATTTCGTTGGTATTGTTTTTGCTTCTACTCTACTTCGCTCGAAGTTTCTTCGTCAGTGTTTACCTCGACGGTCTTATCGAGCTCGCTTGAAGGCTCTTCATCAGCTTCGCTTAGTGCATTGAGCAGGGCATCCTCGGCGTTTTTGCGCTTCTTTTTCTCCGGTGCTTTAGCTAGTTCAATATCTATATCAAAACCGGTCAATTTCGAGGCTAGACGTACGTTCTGTCCCTGGCGGCCGATCGCAATCGATTGTTGGTCCTCAGTGACATAGACTTTTGCCTTTTTGCCATCAATTTCCACCTTAACGACCTCTGCCGGGCTCAAAGCCTCTCGGATGTACTCTGATGGGTTGTCACTCCAGTTTATAATGTCGATTTTCTCGCGGTCGCCAATTTCGTTCATGATCGCTTGCACGCGTACGCCACGTCCACCGACGAAAGTACCGACTGGGTCTACCCCCGGTACGGTCGACATCACGGCGATCTTCGTCCGGCGCCCAGCCTCGCGGGCGATACCCTTGATTTCGACCGAACCGTTATCTAGCTCTGGTACCTCCTGGCGGAAGAGATATTCGATAAACTCTGCATTACCGCGCGAGAGAATCAGCTGCGCTCGTGCATCATCGTGCTCGACGCCCTTGATGTAGACCTTAATCCGTTCGCCGACAGTATAATATTCACCGTCAATCTGTTCGCTACGTGGCATGATACCGCTCGCACGCCCTAGGTCGATCCTTACCACACGTGGCTCCACTCTGGAAATTATGCCGGCCACTACGGTCCCAATTTTATCCTCAAACTCCGACAAGACTGCATCGCGCTCAGCTTCGCGTAGGCGCTGGATTACGACTTGCTTTGCCGACATCGCCGCCACCCGGCCAAAGTGTGTTACTTCAGTCGATTCCTCAACCACATCGCCCACCTCTGCATCTTCTTTAATCTTCTTAGCCTCCGTGAGTGGGATTTCAGTCGCCGGGTTGTAGGCTAAGCCATCTTCGATTACTTCACGGCTCACATAGACTGTCGCTTTGCCGGTCTTGGTGTCGAGAATTGCGCGCACGTTCATCTCTTTGTCGCCGTTATCCTTGCGCCAAGCCGCCGCAATTGCCATCTGTACCACGTCTAGCACGACATCTTCCGGCAAGCCTTTTTCTTCGGCAATCATATGCACCATCTCGGCTAATTGTTTCAGATCCAAACCTTCCATTTTACTCCTTTCAATAAAAAGCCCGGCCTTCTTCAGGTCGGTCAATATCTGTATATCTTCATTGTATCTTAAGTTCTGCTTTCTGTCAATCGTATTTTCCGTTTTTCCGTTGCGGACTATACACTAACCCCTTCTTCGTCCGCAGCGGGTTTGTGCGAAAGACCGGCATGCTTGCCCTGCATCATAGTGGCTATCGTCAAACGATTCTAAGTTCATCAGCTCGCGGTCTAAGCGCAATTAGTGACTTAGAGATTGCTACCGAGATAGATACTAGTGACCCATCGGCCAGGTATTGGGGCTTCTCCCTCCGTTGTTTAGCCATATAGAGTAATCAAGGGAAGATAAAGAAAAATAAGATGTATACTAACTTTAGGATTTTTTTAGCTGCTTTTTCGGGAATCTCCGGAGCTTACGAGCGAGGACGAAGATGCGCCGCACCCGTAACGACGGGATGCGGCAACATCGTGTCCCGAAAAGTAACTAACAGGATCCTAAAGTTAGGATCAATCTACTCTTTTACATAGACCGCATTATCATAAGTCCGCTTCAATCTTTCGTCCGAAAAATGCTCATCAAAGAACTGCTCTATCCGATTATTCGCTGGGTCACCCGCTCGCCTCTGCGCTTGTCGCAGGCTTGCCCCGAGCGACATCGCGACATCAAACGCCAAAAAGGTCGCTAGGACTGCGCAAAAGATATTCAGCCCCTGGCCTTCCAGTTTTCGGTAGCCCTTTTCTAAGAGAGGGAACAGCCATTTCGCCGCAAAAAGCACCAACAGCCCCCAAAACAGCATGTATGGCACTGTCGTTCGTCCGCCGATATCCATAAAACGGTCGCTATAATTCCATGATCTTGTCCCAAATAGCCACTCTTGCAGTACGCTCAGGATATACTCAAACACCCCGCCTAGTAACGCGCCGCCAAAGAAGCACGCTTGCCAGTTCATTTTCTTGCGGTAGAATAACAGATAAATCCCCACCGCTCCCATGCCATACACCGGGCTAAACGGCCCATAAACCAGCCCGCGTCGCGACTGCCAAATCAGCTCTCCGCCCGACGCCCAAAAATTCTTCCAGAGTGTAATAATCTCCTCATAATACGTCCCAAAAATACACCCAATCGTAAAAATCAGCACAATTTGGTTAAAAATTAGCCGTCTTCGTGCTTTTCGTGTCGAATCCCTTTCTATCACAGGATCTCGTTCATCTGTCATGGCTATCATTATTATAACATACTTATCGCCCCAGTTTTAATATAAGAAAAACGATTCCAGTTAAGGGATCACGCCATAAATCCAGCAAGAGCGTATTAGCACTCTTGACACACGACTGCCAATTTGCTACAATAAACTCATGTTAGCACTATTGACATACGAGTGCTAACGAGCTATACTGAAACTATAGACTAGAGTTGATTTAAAAATGCGTCTGTTAACATCTGCACTAAGGTTCTTTTTAGGAATCTCCGGAGCTTACGAGCGAGGACGAAGATGCGCGGCCCCCGCAACGGCGGGCGGACGCGACATCGTGTCCTAAAAAGAATGGTAGTGCAGATATTAACAGCCGAATCATTAAGAAAGGAACTATATGTCAAAAATCATTGGTATCGACCTTGGCACCACCAACAGTGCTTTTGCCTACATGGTAGCTGGTAAGCCAGAGGTCATTACAAATAGTGAAGGCGATCGCACGACCCCGTCGGTCGTCGCCGTCACGAAAAAAGGCGACCGTCTCGTCGGTAAAGTTGCGCAGCGCCAGCGCGTCACTAACCCGAAGAACACTATCTATGGCATCAAACGCTTGATTGGCCGTAAATTTGATGATAAAGAAGTCCAGCGCGACCTTGATATCATGCCTTACAAGATTGTTAAGAAGGGCAACGGCGTGGCTGTCGAGATGGATGGCAAGGAATACACCCCAGAAGAAATCTCTGCTATGATCCTCTCGAAGATCAAGGCTGATGCTGAAGCTTTCCTTGGTGAAAAGGTTACCGAAGCTATCATCACCGTCCCGGCTTACTTCGACGATTCGCAGCGCCAGGCAACTAAGGATGCTGGTAAAATCGCCGGTCTCGAAGTTAAACGTATTATTAATGAGCCAACTGCGGCCGCTCTAGCTTACGGTCTTGAGAGCAAGAAGGATGAGCAAATTGCCGTCTTCGACCTTGGTGGTGGTACTTTCGATGTTTCGATTCTCGAGCTTGGTGACGGCGTCTTTGAAGTAAAATCTACCAACGGTGATACCCACCTCGGTGGTGAAGACTTCGATAACGTAATCGTAAACTTCCTCCTCGACGAGTTTAAGAAAGAGTCTGGCATTGATATCCGTGACGATGCCGCTGCGATGCAGCGCGTAAAAGACGAGGCTGAGAAAGCTAAGAAAGAGCTCTCCTCGACCACTTCCGTCGAAATTAACTTGCCGTTCTTGACCGCTGATGCTGACGGCCCGAAGCATTTCGAGTATACGCTTACCCGTGCGAAACTCGAAGAGCTAGTCAAACCGCTCCTTGATCGTCTCGCTGAGCCGGTTCAGAAGGCTTTGAAAGATGCTAAACTTAGCGCTAAAGATATTGACGAAATCGTCATGGTCGGTGGTATGACCCGTATGCCAGCTGTCGTCGAAGAAGTTAAGAAGATTTTCGGTAAAGATCCGATGCAGGGCGTGAATCCTGACGAAGTTGTCGCCGTTGGTGCGGCTATCCAAGGCGGCGTGCTCCAAGGTGACGTGAAAGACGTTCTTCTGCTCGATGTTACTCCGCTTTCTCTCGGTATTGAAACTATGGGCGGTGTCAGCACGAAGTTGATCGAGCGCAATACTACCATCCCGACCAGCAAGTCCGAGGTATTCTCTACTGCTGCCGATAATCAGCCGCAGGTCGAGATCCATGTCCTCCAAGGCGAACGCGAAATGGCCGCCGACAACAAGTCTCTCGGTCGTTTCGTTCTTGATGGTATTGCCCCAGCTCCTCGCGGTGTTCCGCAGATCGAAGTTACCTTCAATATTGATGCCAACGGTATCTTGAACGTTACCGCTAAGGACAAGGGTACCGGCAAGGAACAATCTATCACCATCCAGAACTCTGGCAACATGAGTAAGGAAGATATCGAAAAGGCTCAAAAGGAAGCCGAAGCTCACGCCGAAGAAGATAAGCAGAAACGCGAAGCTGTCGATGTTAAGAATCAGCTTGAGAACAAGATTTATCAAGCTGAGAAAATGCCAGATGAGTTCAAGGACAAAATCTCTGAAGACGACGTTAAGACTATCAAAGAAGCTGTCGAGGAGGCTAAGAAGACTTTGAACGACGCCAGCGCGGACAAGGACGCTCTTGAAGCGGCTGTGAAGGCCCTTGACAATGTCCTCATGCCGATCGGTGCCAAGATGTATCAGAACACTACGACCAATGCTAACGCCGGCTCCGACGCCAAATCTGACGATACTAAGTCCGATGACGGCGATGCCGTCGAAGGAGAGGTTGTCGATAAGGAATAACCTGGCCTAAGATCTGCCAGATGAAAGCACCTCAGAAATGGGGTGCTTTCTGACTAGGTAAGAAAAGATAAATAAGTATTGACAATTTGACATACGTGATGTATAATGGCAGTATCACCATGACCGGACTAGCCTAAGGTTATTGTACCGACCGCGAATGCCGGTTTTTTGATGATTCTATTTGACTTTCTTTTTCTTTGGCATGATAATACTGTTAGAGATCTCCTTTAGCGGTAAGATATATTTTTCGTAAGGCTTGAGAAGCTTTGAATATTTTGCGGTAGGAGTTATAATTTTTGCTAGTTTCTTTCTCTGGGACAAGAACTCCATCAGGCAAGCAAAGTCTCCGTCGCCAGAGATAATAATCTTGCATAATTGCAAAATAAGCATAAGCACCATTGACTTTTTAAGCAATCTGTGATAATATAGAGGTATAGGCCTATGGCGCCTAAGCAGTTTTAAAGACCTTTGCTAGTTTAGCAAATCTGGCCAGTTTTTGGCAGCACAGAGTGAAGAGTGGTTCTTTCTGCGCTGTCAAAAACAGTAAACGCTGTCAAGCAGCAAAAATACTAAAAGGCCCCGCTAACTGAGCAAAGGATTCGACTTTAGCCGAGAAGAATTCTGGGAACGAACACGCGAGGCGTGAGTAGGGAAAGGCTACACATGGCTATGGAGTACATCTATTTCGATCACGACACCGACCGGCCGGCAGAACTGAAGAATTTTAAGAACCTCATGTATAAATATGAGGGATGGAACAGTGACGAAGGCTATGTAGAGATCGTTGATCGCAGTGGCGAGCAAGTGACGTCCTTCCAAGTTAAGCCGGACACCTGCTATCTGCTGCAGCGTCGGAATCAGTCCGCTTTGCAGCTGCATGAGGTGACCCCGCCCCGCATCCTCCGAGAGCGTATCCCCTGGCTGTTTGGCTTCAGCGGAAAGCATCGCTGCGACAGCAGAGATGAACTTGAACAGGCCTGCCAGGAGTATCGGACGGTGCACCCCGATGCTAAGGTTATCGTGAGGGATCTTTACCACGCCGGGTCGTATTTGACATACGCCTATGCGGTCGGTAAGTACACGACGCCCGTAGCGTATTATCGCATCTGGGGCGAAGGTATACCTTGCTTCGTTGGTGAGGGTGAAAGCACAACTTGTGAATTCATCATCGAGATGTATCGGGATCTTAATTTCAAATACCCACCACAATTCATTGTCCAGCAGGTTAAGGCCATGGCCATGCTCTATCCCATGAGAACAAAGCAGTTCTTCCAGGGTCAACTCGGAATCTACGACAATGATCTGTATTATGCAGACGAGTACGGCGGATTCTAATGGTAGGCCAAAGCCTCCAAGCAGAATTAAGGCGAGTCGAAAAAGCCTCCGGGTAAAACCGGGGGCTTTTGCCTTCTTGTGTATTAAAGGCCATTTTACAGAGATCACCTCTCGACTTACCTCTGTTCCGTATGCTATACTAGAAGTGTCTACTAGACATTTAGTTGGATAACATTATCCAAGTACATCAAAACAGTGAAGGAGGGAACCATGTGCTTTATTTTAATAAGCCGTTCCGTATTGAGCGAACCAGCCCGAACCTGCAAAGCAAAAAATGCGGTATCTCCATCGGCCTCTGCAAGAACCTGCGCGAGTATCGTCATCTGCTGAAGCTGCCACCTGGGTTTGCCAACAAGAAACACGTCGAAGCGAAGTTGTACCCGGAACTGACCATCGGACGCGAACGAGGGCGCGGCCCTTTGCACATCGTCGCCGAAGAGGATACGCGTACTTTCATGATCATAACTTCGCGTTTGACGAGTGACAGTGATTTTGTCGGTAACATTCGTGTCCCGCGCGGCCGAGAAGAAGAGATCAAGATTATCACACGGGGCATCGCTCCCAAGGGCACCGGCCAATGGCTCACCTTGGTCGTCCAGGCGAAACCAGGCGACACCTTCTATGTCAATTGGAATCGACCGGATGGGTCCGACGCTATGACCGGATTTTATTATGTTGATGAACGCAACATGGTTCATAGCTGCGACCAGAGCGGCATTCCCAGCCTGTTCACCGACCTTGGAATTACCCCACCCTTCACGGTACGTGACGATCCTGATCCGCTCGTATCGCGAATTGACCGTCACGAGTGGCGTAAGCTCTGAGCCGCCTTGCCTCTGGCCTTGTGTCAGGGGCTTTTCTTGTGCTAGCTGTACAAAAGCCAGTCAAAAGCCATACATTGTCCGTACAAATATCGCCATCTGCCCGTCTCTCTGGAAATGTGCTATACTTAGAAAAAGGAGTTATTCATGGAAAAACTATTTCTTGTTACCAACCCTGGTTCGTCTTCACGCAAATATGCCCTTTACCGAGGCGACAAAGCGGTTTGTACCTTGCATTTTGAGATGGAAGGGAAGGATGTTGTCTGCACTCTGAAGCGCGCCGACGGCTCAAAACAAAAGCTTACTGATGGCTTTAAGAAG
Organism: uncultured Candidatus Saccharibacteria bacterium; assembly: GCA_964404945.1. GTDB lineage: Bacteria > Patescibacteriota > Saccharimonadia > Saccharimonadales > Saccharimonadaceae > Nanosyncoccus. Next base: position 19,274 of record CAYOLY010000012.1, read on the forward strand.
CTTACCGATACCGTTAAATATGTCAAAGATATCCTTACGAACGAGGGCTATCTCGACAAAAACAATGTGTTGAGTGCGGTGCTGGCTCGGGTCGTAGCGACTGGCGACTATTTTGCGCAAGATCATCTCGTCGATGACGAATGTCTAAAAAATCTCGAGATTGGTAAGAAACGCGCTCCACTCCATGTCCCAGTAGTTGCGGCAGAAATCGAAGCCTGTGTCAAGGAGTTTGACGGTACCCCAGTCATGATTATCTCCGATTCCGCTTTCCATACTTCGCGTGACGACACCCATACTTATTATGCGATTGATACTGAACTTGCCGATAAGGCCGAGATTAAGCGCTATGGTTTCCATGGTCTTAGCATGGGCTCGATTTCTAGCTATCTCGAAGCTGAAAAAATCGGTGCCGAAAAGGTCATCGCTTGCCATATCGGCTCTGGTAGCTCTGTTACCGCTCTCAAAGATGGTAAATCTTTCGACACCACTATGGGCTACACCCCGCTCGAAGGTGTTATGATGGCGACTCGCTGTGGTGATATTGATGCTACTGCTGCGATGGCGATCGGTCGCGAACTTGGTCTCGAGGGCGAAAAGCTTGAAGAATATCTTAACAAACAGTGTGGCCTCAAGGGTGTCACTGGCGAAACTGATGATATGCGCGAGGTCTTGAGTCTTCGGGCTGATGGCGATCCACGAGCAAAATTGGCTTACGATATGTATATTTACCGCATCCAGCGCGCGATTGGCCAGATGGCGGCCTCGCTCCAGGGTGTCGACGCACTCGTCTTTACTGCTACGATTGGCGAGCGTAATTCCGAAATCCGCCGCGATATCGTCGCCGGTCTCGGCTACCTCGGGTTTAAGCTGAATGATACGAAGAACGATGACGGCTTTGGCGACAATCGCCATTGCAATATCGCAGCCGCCGGCTCGAAGCCAATTTATGTCATCCAGACCGACGAAACTGGTGAAATGATCCATCGTGCGCTCGCGTTACTTGAGAAGTAGCTAAAGGTTTGGCCTTAGGTTAATGTAATCTAAATCTAAAAAAGAAATCCCCCAGCGTTGAAGCTGAGGGATTTTTGTGAAAGTTTAGGGGTCGTCCTTGCCGCGCCATTTTCTCGCGCAGACCACACCGGCCGGTATTAGGATTGCGGCACCCGCCGGGATTAGTACGATCGCTACAAGCTTAATCAGGATCGCCCCGATAAGGTCGCCAGCTCCGTGTATGGCCGGTATTTTGGCCAGCGCGCAGAGCGCTCCGCCGAATGCCCAAATGAACCCGAGTGCTACCGCCAAACGAAAACGATTATCGCTCTCTTGCTCGAGCATATCTGCAGCAATCTCGATCTCCTCGACGAGACGGATTTTCAGGCAAACTCCGAGTAGCCAAACTGTTGCCCAGAATGCTCGTAGCCGTGCTTTCATACGCCCACCTCCTATGAAGCTAATGTTTTTTCTGCCAGCGTTCCAACGCGAAGCCTATACCCGCTATCGCCAAGACAAGCGCTCCGCCAATCGCGAAGCATATCCCGGCCCAGTGTAGCATCGTTGCAGTTTTCTTGCTGTCTATCTCTGTGCTCACGATTGGTAGTATCGCACCCAGTAGGGCCGAGCAGATTCCGATCGCAACGAAGGTTTTATACATCTCTTTCGGCCAGATTTTCCATTTTGGCTGCTTGCTCATTGGCTCCCCTCCTTTCTAAACTACTTGAGCTAGCGTTGCCAACTTACCTAATAATTATACGATATTATGTCATTATGGTCAAGAAAACAGGCGTCACGAATGGCGCCTGATATTTTTAGGGCTGCTGTCTAGGTGGAGTTGGTTTATTTGTACTTTCCTCGGCGTGCTTGCTTTAACGATGGTTTACGTGAATATATAATGTGTGTATGATGCTTAATTACGGTCGTTTCTTCAGGGTCGTCGGCACAATCTCTGATAAAATACTTCAGAACCAGCCGTGGCAGATCTAACTTGATCGTAATCCCTCCAGCCATGCACATGATAAATCCCCAGATACGCCAGATGTTATACTCTGGCGGGACTAGCACCATTAGCGCACATCCCTGAAGGACTTCAATAAGAGCAGTGATCTGAATTGTCAAAATTACGATTTTCGTGGAGGAAGTTAGTCTAAAACGCTGGGGCAGTTCATCTTCAGAATCCCAGTGAAACATCTTTTCACCTCTTTTGGTACGAAGCGGCCACCTAGAAGCAGCTTATGTTCCTATTATAATACAAAATCTCAATAAGTGCAACAGGAACAGACTCATATTTTAGACAATTATGTTATAATATTTCTATGAATGACCAAGTTACTAGGGAAGAAACTGCCGAAATCCTTCGGCTTGCCGAACAAGCGCTCATCGCAGAAGGAGATTATGTCGAGCTGGGCTGTTATCGGGGTGATACCTCTGTCCTCCTTGGCCAGCTCCTCCAGAAACAGGCTAAAGCGGAGCTTCAGGCTGCTAACTCTGCCTCCCCTCGAGTAGAATCTGTGGAAAACTCCGTATCATCCTGTGGAAAACTTGTGGAAAACCATCAAAATGTCTGTGGAAAAGTTGTGCATAACTTAGCAGATTCTGTGCAAAAACCTAACAAAACTGTGGAGAAATCCCTAACGTTCTGTGGAAATCCTGTGAATAACTCACAACCGTGCTTTAGGCGTCTCTGGATTTACGATTCTTTTGCTGGCTTGCCTGAAAAAACTCGTGAGGACGCCTCTGGCGCTGGTGCTAATTTTCAAAAAGGCGAGCTGCTAGTTACTAAGCGTGAGGTAATTGACAAAATCCGCAAACATGGCCTCAAGAACGTCATTATCAAAAAGGCCTGGTTTAATGAACTTACCGACAAAGATCTTCCAGTGCGAATCGCCTTTGCTTTTTGTGACGGTGACCTCTATGGTTCGATTAAGACTAGCCTTCAGCTCGTGCGTCCGCGCCTGGCTAAGCGGGGAATCGTTATCGTCCACGATTATAACAATCCAGAACTCCCTGGCTCGGCTCGTGCGGTCGACGAATTTCTCCGTACCCACTCCGAGTTCAAACTCCAGGTCCGCCATACCCTCGCCATCATCACAAAACGCTAAAATCGGGTATTCTATCTAGCACTCTCAACTGATTTGTGCTAAAATAGAAGGAACCGAGCGAAAAGCAGAGCTTGCTCTGGCTTTTCTGAGGTGACGCGCTATTTTATGACCGTTAGGACATAAAATAACTAGAGAAGAAGTTAATAGGTTATGGCAAAACGAGATTATTACGAAATTCTAGGTGTATCAAAAAACGCCTCTGATGACGAAATCAAAAAGGCTTATCGCAAACTTGCGGTCAAGTATCACCCGGACAAAAATCCGGGCAATAAGGAAGCCGAAGAGAAGTTTAAGGAGATCTCCGAAGCTCACGAAGTTTTGTCGGACAAGCAAAAGCGTGCTCGCTACGATCAATTCGGTCATGCCGGTGTTGGTGGCGCAGGCGGCCCTAGCGGTAATCCGTTCGGCGGCGCTGGGAACGGCAACTTTAACTTCAACGGCCAAAGCTTTAACTTTGATTTTGGCGGTGGTGGCGGTTTGGATGACATTCTGGGCTCGATTTTCGGCTTTGGCGGCGGCCAACGTCGTCCGACTCGCGGGGCCGACTATCGTACGACCGTAGTTTTGAGCTTCGAAGAAGCAGTTTTTGGCACAACGAAAGTCGTTTCGGCCGATGGCAAAGATCTTAAGGTGAAGATTCCGGCCGGTATTGACGATGGTATGTCGATTCGCTTATCTGGTAAAGGCGGCGCTGCTCCCAAAGGCGGTACGAAGGGCGATCTTTACGTTTTTATCCGGGTTAAGCCCCATAAAACTCTCACTCGCGAAGGGAATATTATTCTTTCTGATAAAGTTATCTCGATGGTTGACGCTGCGCTTGGTACTGAGGTTGATGTCGAAACCGTCGATGGCAACGTCCGTATGAAAGTCCCAGCTGGTACCCAGTCTGGTACACCGTTCAAGCTCTCTGGCCATGGCGTCCCACTGATGCGCACCGATGGCGACCGTGGCCCGCACATCGTCACGATCATTGTCGAGACCCCGAAAAATCTCAGCAAACGCCAGAAAGAGCTCCTCGAAGAGTTCCGTGATCCGAAGAGCAAAAAACGTGGCTTCTGGGGCTAAACTCTTGGCATAGATATAATAACCATAGACAAAATTACAAAAGTGTGCTATAATGAGAGTATGGTAACTAAAAAACTTGATTCTAGTCGTCAGCATTCGGTAGATTTGCCAATTATCGGGAATAGCACCAAGATTTCTATTGCGGGTATCAAAAAAATCCCAGCGAAGATTGACACTGGTGCAACGGTTTCGTCGGTGTGGGCGAGCGACATTGCTCTACTGCCGGATAATCAGCTAGAATTTTGTCTTTTTGCTCCGGGCTATAAACTTTACACCGGTGAACGTATTCGTGTAGATGAATACAAAGTCCGCAATGTCCGTAATTCTACGGGTCAAGAGACGATTCGCTATATGGTTACACTCCCGACTTCGATTAACGGTAAACGAATTCGAATTAGTTATACTCTTTCCGACCGTAGCCGTAATGATTTTCCGGTTCTGATTGGCCGGCGTGCTCTTAACGGTAAGTTTTTGGTTGACGTCTCTAAACTTGGCGTGCCATATCCGCCTCGCCCGATTAATGGCCAACTGAACGAAGAACTTAAAGCTGACCCGCAAAAATTCCATCAAAAATATATGAAGAAGGAGAAATAGCGACTATGCAGAAGCTAATCTATACTACTCATAACGATCTTTCGGTAGAAAACTTTGAGAAAGCCGGCTGGTCAGTCCGTTATTATGACCAACCTATCGAACCGCAGCCGGCCGATTTGGTCTACTTCCGTGACCCCTTTAACGACCCTGAATATAAGCCTGACCCATCACGCATCGACTGGCTAATTTCGCAGCACCAAGGTGCACAAATCATTGACAATATCACGAGCTTCCAGGATATTCTCGAGCTTGAGGACAAATACTTACAGTCGAAGGCTTATGCCGAGCTCTATCCGCGTACTTGGTTGCCTAGCCAGCAAGATTTTGTCCCCGGTAGCTGTCTAGCGAAACCTCGGGTCTCGCAACGCGCAAAAAACATCCTCTTTTCGCTTGAAGGTCAGACGATTGATGACAGTTGGATTATCCAGGACTTGCTCGATATCCAGGAAGAGTTGCGGGTTTATGTGGTCTGTGGCGATGTTTTAGAGCAAGCCAGTATTAAAAGTAGCAAATCCTCAGGTAAGGTAAAAATCATCGGCGATCGCTCACTCACGCCGGCCGAGGTGACTTTTGTCCACCAAGCTATGGAAAAATGTACCCTCGATGTCGTAGGGTTCGACATTGCCATCCTTCCGGATAATAAGTACCGAGTTATCGAAGCAAACCGTTCACCGCAGTTTCTCCGCTATACGGAACGAACTGGGCTCAACCTTGCTGCGTTAATTACGAAACGGGCCTAAAACCTATTGACAAAACGCTTAAGGTGTGATACAATAGAATAATGAAGATCGCAATTTTGTCGAACGGTAACGCAAACTACTCTACCAAGCGTCTCGTCGAAGAGGTAGAGAAGCGTGGCCACAAGGCTCGAGTCGTTAAATATAAGAACTGTTATCTTTCTCTCGACGAGAAGCATCCGAGTGTGCATTATCATGGAAAAATCCTTTCCGGTTTCGATGCAATTTTGCCTCGGATTTCTAATAATATGACGCGTTATGGCTGTGCGGTAGTGCGCCAGTTTGAGATGCAGGGCGTTTGGACGGCTTCGAGCTCGATTGCGATTACGCGGGCGCGCGACAAATTGCGCTCGCAACAGATCTTAACCAAGGCTGGTATTGATACTCCGAAAACCTTGGTTTCCCGCAATACGACCGATATCGACGACCTCTTGGAACAGATTGGTCTTCCGGTGATTATTAAGCTTGCTTCGGGCACGCACGGCAACGGTGTCGTTCTTGCCGAAACCAAAAAAGCTGCCAAGTCCGCTCTCCAGGCCTTCTATCTCTATAACGAAGACGGTACTAACATCCTTTTGCAAGAATATGTTAAAGAATCGGCTGGTACCGATATCCGCGCTTTCGTAGTCGGTTCGCGCGTAGTTGCTAGTATGAAGCGCCAGTCGCTTGACGATGATTTCCGTAGTAACCTACACAAAGGTGGCGAGGGAACGAGTGTTAAGCTTACTGCAGAAGAAAGTCGTATTGCCGTTAAGGCGGCAAAGGCTATGGGGCTCCATATCGCTGGTGTCGACCTAATGCGCTCAAGCCGTGGTCCGCTCGTCCTTGAGGTAAACGCCTCGCCGGGCTTCGGCATCGAAAAAGTCACTGGGCGCAACGTTGCGGAAAAGATTATCGAATATATCCTCCAGAATGCCCCCCGCAAGAACTCTAAAGACCGCGTCGGTGCCTAGACGAATTTTCTATTATAACAAGTGTTATAATGGCTCAAGTTGTCCGACCTGAGCCATTTTTGCTAGAAATTACTGATTTGTGCTATAATAGAGCTAAAGTTTATTAAAATCAACACTAAAACCAAAAAGAAAGCACAAATATGGCAAAAAAGCGCGCAAAAAGTTATCATTTGGCCATTCTCGCTCTGATTATGGCGCTCGGGGTCGCAACTCCGTCGGTCGTTTACCTCATTGCGGTAGGGAACGCCGCTCTCGCCTCCGAACAGATTGAGACCGCTCCGGAAACCGGCGGTTCGGATTCGACTCCGGAAGGTGGCGACACTACCGAAGGAGCTGAGACCGAAGACGGCCTTGGTGAGCTCCAGGAGGGGGAAATTCGCCCGGTTGATGCTGCCGAACTTCAGGCCGCTCTGAGTAACACTATCGCTGGCAAGAATGTCAGCCTGATTACGCTGACGCAAGATATTAAGTCTACGGCCAACTTTACCTTTGACCGTCCGACCGACCAGCCGCTCGTGCTCGACCTAAACACTTACAATATTGAAGTCGAAAGCGAAAACGCCCGTGCCCTCGACCTTTATCGTGGCAATCTCGAGATCACTGGTTCGGGTACAATTTATGCGAGCAATAACGACGGAATTGCCATACGGGTTTATGGCTCAGATGACTCTAATGTCACTAATAACACAACGCTTACGGTCCGTCGCGATGTGACATTGCGCGCTAAGACTACCTCTTACGCTTACGGGATTCTTGTCTCACACAAAAACAACCATGCTTACGGCGTCAATATCGATTTTAAGGGCGAGATCGACGGGTTTAATGGTATTACGGTCAATGGTAATATCCAGGACCAAGTCGGCGCTCCGGTCATTAAGCTTGATGGCGCCAAAATCCAGACCCAAACTCGGGGTACCGCTATCTATGCTGCTGGGTATGCCGATTGGCAGATTAATGACGCTTATATCAACGCCGACACTGGTATTGGCATGAAAGCTGGGAAGTTTATCCTCGACGGCAATACTCAGATCACCACTAATGGCGAAAAGACTTCGGTCACGCCAGGGAACGATGGCATTGATGAAAGCGGCGCAGTTTTCCAGATCGAAGACAACGCTAATGTTTACGCTGGAGATATTGAAATAACGATCAACAATGGCAACTATCACAGCAACTATGGTGATGTCTTCTATGAGTACGGGGCAGTGACGCGCGAGGCTAACCCTAGTGCGCTTAAATCTTTGACGATCAATTCCGGTAGCTTTAGCGCCGGTGCGGGCAAGGTCATTGAGGGTCTTGACCCCGAACTAGTCAGCCTGAAGGGCGGAAGTTACAATCCTAAAGTTGATGCGGCTTACCTCGCCAGTAACCAAGATCTTGTCTTCGTAAACGGTAGCTGGGAAATCCGTAATACCTCTACACCAACTCCTGGTGACAATGACGGAAAAGACGACCCGGCGAATCCAGACGACGACAAAGACGAACCGGGCGATTCTACAAAACCAAGCGTCCCGGGTGGCAGCTCGCCAAATACCGGCCTCAATAATGAGATCTACTCGCCGCGTGTAGTCTCTGCCGTGAAGAGCGCGGCCGCTGCGATCATTGCTGGTATTCTCGTCGTCGCTGCTCTCTTGCTCCATCGCTTTACTTCGCGCCATCACCTCGAGGAAGATCCGAAAGCCGCCGGTCGCGGGGCTAGGTCCGCTTCGGCTGCTAAAACTAGTAAACCAGCCAAAGCGCGCACGGCCATTAAGGCTTCTACTCGGACGGCTTCTACCCGTTCAAGCTTAGCTAAAACTTCGGCAAAGGCCGCCTCGGCTACTAGCCGCTCGGCCAGCTCCCGCGCTAAGTCGACCAAGACTACCGCAAAGGCCAAACGCTAAAAGCTTAAAACTAGCTTAAAATCTCCTCTCTAGTTCCAGCTGGGGAGGAGATAAATTCTCTAATTTAGTGGTAGTTCTGTCAAATTTTCGCTCAAAAAGTCGATTTTTCGGCCCAAAAACCCACACTTTTTCTAGAAAATGCTTGACATTTTTTTTTTTATTGCGTAAAATGGAACTAGTTATCATTAAAATTATTGAGGAGAACAATAATGAAGAAAAGTCAAGTTTTGGCTGCTCTAGCGTTAGCATTCGCTTTGGGCCTGGGCGTCGTTGCTCCGGTTGCGAATACGTATGCTGAAGGTGGTATCCAGACTTACGGCAGTTTTGGTACTACTGAAGAACAAAAGGCAAGCAGTACTGATGTTCTTGCAGCCGTAAATACGATTAAGCGATACAATAAATATATTGCCTACAACGACTTAGCTGAGGCTCAGGCGCAAGCTATCGAAGATACCGGTGCGTTCGCCGATATTGTTGATATGCCTAGTTTGAAAGAGAATCTTACTGACGAGTTGACCACCCTAAAGGTAAATTATGGTTCGGAAGATGATCTTGCTACGATTATTACCACAGCTAAGACCTCGGATAAGTACAACTACGAAGCATGGGTCAACTTGTTGAATAAGTACAATGCAGCTAATGCAGTAAAAAATGTAACTGATACTAACGTTACCGATCCTGCCCTTGAGGCCTTGAAGTCTGCTATTCAAGCTATCCGTCCAGACTACAACATGGATGATAAAACTATAGCTACCGCTATTAGCACTGCCGAAAATTTAGCTGTTAAGAACGCAGATAATGCAGTAAGCACTATCTACACTTTCGGTAATATGCGCGAACTCATCGGGGCTATTAGTGCGGCGCAGACGGGAGTTGACACCGTAAAAGCACTATCTACTACTCTCGGAGCCGTAAATGAATTCGAAGCTAATGAGGCAACTCGTACTGCTCAAGCTACTGCCATCGAAAATGCAGTTAAAGGTAACACTCCAATTGCTACTCTTCGCGGCTTAGCTAATAATGTTATGAGCTCTGCTGAGGGTGTTAAGTTTACTACGCTCCAAACTAAGGTAAATGCTGCTGCTGATGCTGATTACAGTAAACAGAGTGAATATCAGAACTGGATGGCCTTAGAGGGACTCAAAACCGACTTTAAGGCGTTCGCTGGTGCTGAACTCAATATTACTCCTTCTACTCCAGGTGAAGGCGAGAACAAGCCAGGCGACGGTACTGGTGACACTACTACCGAAACCACTATTCAAGGTGTTGTAAATGGTCTTGGTGGTGACCCAATCGCTGCTACTGGCAAATTTAAGGGTTCCGTTTACCTCCGTGCCGCTACTTCTGACAAAGAAATCAAAGCTTTCGGTAGCAACCCATATGCTCTCTATGATATTACTATCGTAGACGACAAGGGCGAAAAGGCTGAGTTTGAAGGAATGGTTAAGGTTACTATGACTATCCCTGAGAACATCGACGCCTCCAAGGGAGTTGGCATATATTATGTGAATGCCGAAGGCGAAGTTGAAAAGCTTGCTGCTGACGTCAAGGACGGTAAGATTTCCTTTAGCACCACTCACTTTAGCCTCTATGCCATCGTTCAGGATGGTGGTGTAAACCTTGCTCCAGAAGCCGGTGTCCTCGCTGCTGCTGATGGCACTGCAAGCTCTACTGTAGCTATCGTTGCTGGTATCGCTACAGCTCTCACTGCTGCAGGTGCTGGTGTCGTTGCTTACCGCAATGCTCGCCGTGCTGGCAAGGAAGCGTAAATAGCTCCACAACGAAACTTAACACAGTCTAAGTTTTGCAAAAGGCTGAGCCCTAGGGAATATCGCCCTAGGGCTCCCCAATACCCTAGATGATCTGGGGAGGAACACTAAATTAGTTCAATCGAGAAAACCATTTGGTATTATCAATTTGAGCCTCAATTTAATTTATATATCTACTCGTTCCTCTTCTCTCGTCTGGGGTATTGGGGTATAATAGAGTTATGACAAGAAAAGAACGCGAATTTGCTGTAAAACAAGCCATTGCTAACGAAGAGCTGGAGGGGCTTACCGTTTCCAAAGAAGCAAAACAAGTGGCTAGCAATTACGTTGCTGGAAAAATTTCTGCTAAGCAAGCGGCGAGGCAGATCCGTGCCCGCTACGGGATTAAATAATGTCGACTTTTATCGACCCTTACATAGATCGGCAAACAGGCATTCTTAGAAACCTTGTTGGTGCAAAGAGCTATGATGAACTCTATGCGGCAGAGGCAGATTCCGCGTTATCTGCGGAGCTGGAGCTTACTAATATTGCTCGCACTAATGATTTTTGTGAGCTTTGTGCTATTCATAAGGCTGTATTCGGAAAAATTTATGATTGGGCGGGTCAACCACGCACTGTAGATATTCGCAAAAGCGAAGACGGATCAGAATATTTCTTGATAGTTTCTCGCATTCCGACTGGTAGCAACTATGTGTTCGGTGAGTTAAAAGCTAAAGATGGCCTAAAGGGGCTCAAACGCGACGATTTTATTAAGCGCCTTGCATATTTCTACGATCAACTGAACTATATTCACCCGTTTCTCGAAGGAAATGGCCGTTCTCAGCGCATATTCTGGAACCGTGTCGCGAAGGACGCTGGGTATCGTATTGACTGGAGTCGAGTGACTAGCACTGAAAATAATGCCGCCTCTAAGCTTGCTGCCGAGAAACTAGACCTGTCGTTGCTAATTGAAATGTTTAATAAGATTGTTGATGAGGTCGGATCCTAATCGGAATGTCCCGCCTAGACACAAACAAAACCGAGCAAAAAGCCATCACTATCCTGAGAACGATACTTGATGGTATCCCTACTGCTACCCACGACATTCATGAAACCGACAAAGGCATCACCACGGATGGCGAAATCCTGTTCTACCGGAACGCTGACACTGCCAAGAAAGAGAATTATCAGTTTCGCATTCCAGTTCAGGTCAAGGGTCGTAATATTAAAAGTAAGAAGAACTCCGCCCGTGTGCGCCTCGACTACGCTGATCTTGCCAACATCGACAAAGATGGTGGCGCTATTCTCTTCGCTTGTGACTTCTATCCCGACGATACTCAAGCCGTTTCTTATCTTGAGCTTTTACCATACAATCTTAAACAACTTATGGAGGTGGCCGCCGTCGAGCGCAAGCAAAAAGTCTCCTTGCGACTTCGACCGCTTCTGCGTGCCGATTCGGCAAAGGAGCTTGAACCAGCAAAAAGACTTGAACAGCTCGCGAAAGAACTCGAGCGTATCTGCCGGAACTTCCACTATAATCGCTCCATGCAAGCCAAGGCCCCTAAAATCGCCTTCGGGGGAGCCAAACATCTCGGCTCTGATGGCCAGCCCAGCCCTGGCAATCAGTTTAATTTTGGTAGCCCATTTACCTTCAGTGGTAAACTCGTCACCAGTGACTTTGGCGGTGATGCTCTTAGCATCCTGCGGCGTCGTATGGAAGAAGACTGTTATTATTATGCCACCGATCCAAATGATGTGCCAATCGGCATTCTTCACGGTAAACTCTCAAGCATTCTAGTCAAAAATCCTCGTGCTCTCGTCACTAATTTTCAGAAAACTATCAGTTACCCCATCGTCATGCGGCTCGAAGGTGACAACAAAACTTTTGAGTTCGGTAGTAGTTTTTCGTTCGACCTTCAGAAAGAGAAGTTTACCTACCAGGTCCGCGGCACCCTCGATCAACGCATTGAGGCTTTGCATTTTCTTCTCGACGTCGTCAAGGACGGCGGCTTCCTTGCCGCCAATCAGAAGATTAGCCTCGCCATTGACGAGCCGCGCCGCGCGCTATTGGTGCAAGACCTTGTGCGCTACCAGAATCTCCGCGACGGTCTCAACTTTCTGCGTGTTCGCAAGGATCTTAATTTCAACGACTGGGCAAACGAAGAAATCTGGCAGCTCGAGCAAGTCATCGCTAGCGTTCGTGACAGGAAAGTTATCAGTATTAAGGAAAAGGGTGGCGATCGTATCTGTAACTTTAAGCTCCATGATTTCTATGGCATATTCATCTACGATGCTGACGGGCAACAGGGAATTCTTAGGGATTTTCTCGACTTCCGAGAATACATGGACGGTATTCTTAAAGCAGAGGTGGTGCTCAGCGATGGTACAGAAGGCAACAGAATTTTCTATATTTTTGGTAAATCATACTACACCGCTGATAACCTCGACCTCAAATCACTTGAAGTTTATATTATGGCTCAGCAATACACTAGTGCTGATGGCGAAAATCTCAAATATCAGGCCAATCAAGCTCTCCTCGCCTATGACGAATCTGGTCGCGACGGCCTCCTCTCCCTCGTGAAGCGTATCCTTGATCTCGCCATTCTCTACGATCGCTCCAACGAGGACGAATATTTTGTAATACAGAGACAGCTCATGTATCGACAGTTCACCCAAAGTCCACCCCGCCAACCCCAACCCAGTTCGAACCAATGTGCTCAATATCAGACTAAACAGCAGCCCTGCTGCGTCTTCTCGAGTAACGCTATGAAGCGCCTCGTACAAATCAAAAACTCCACCTCCGACAACCTACTCAGGTTTCAATGCTGCATCCTACTAGAAAGCTTCATTGAGGCCGAAACCATCCTCGATGAACTCTCCGACGATGATATTTTCTTCGACCGCCTTCGTCATAATCCAATATATAGCATATTGCCCACCAACCTCCGCGAGAAGGCTGATGCTAAGTTTCGTCTTGAAGGCCCCGTCGTTCCGCGCGAACACGGTAACCTTACTTTGAGCTCTGATGACGTCTAGCCTTGCTATGTACCTTATTTTTGGCAGTAAGGGCACTCACGACGCTGTATGTTGTAATTTTTACAACATATTTCTACTGTCGGTCAAATTATAGTAACATTTTTCATCAAAATGTTGTAAATTTTACAAGCAAAAACTATCTTATTTGGTTAAAACAGGTCAATTTTCGCAACAAAATGCTTGACTTCTTATTGAAATGCCTTAAAATAAGAAATAGATATAAATTAAATTGAGGAGAATATCAAATGAAGAAGGCTCAAATTTTGAGCGCTATCGCTTTGGCATTTGCACTTGGTGTAGTTGCTCCTGTGGCTTCTACCTATGCAGAAGATGGCATTATGCCACTCGCCTACGACGATGAGGAAACCGCAAAGACCACTGCTAACGTCGCAGAAGTCAACGCTGCTATTTCCAATATCGAGAATGCGGCTGAATATAAGGCTTACAATGCTCTAGCAGAAGCTAAAGCGGCTGCAGAAGCTACTCCAGCTCCAAAGACTCCAACCGCAGCTGCTGGAGCTTTGAAGACGGCTCTAGCCGGTGTCAATGCAAATAGCTATGCAAATGACGCTGACTACATCGCTCTTGCCGACTATGCTGAAGCTAATGTTCCAAACTATACGTTGTGGGCTAACCTAGTTAAGGTCGCTGGCGAAGCTAACGCTAGCGAAGCACAAGCTTCTTATACTGCTTTGTCTAACGCTATGAAAGCTATTCGCAAAGGCTATAATACCGTAGTCGCTAATGTTGCAGAGCCAACGTCTGCTCAGCTTCTTACTCAGGCGCAAACCGATTTGAATACCTTTGCCGCTCTTGACACTGAAACCAATACCAGCAGTACTGTCTATACCTACACTAAGGTTAAGGCCGTAGTTGACGCTGTTAACGAAGCCAACAAGACTGAAACTGTGATCAATGATCTCGAGAAGGCTCTTGCTGGTGTCGGTGTTGAGGCTGATGATATTGAAACCGCTGCAGAGAATGCAGATCCGGCTGCCACGCTTGTTGCATTAATTACTGGCGATATCGCTACTAAAGCTGGCGCTTATGACGCTCTTATTGCACAGGTAGCAAGCGTTAAAGATGATCTCAAAACCCCAGAAGCTTTGAGCGCAACCGCTCTTTATAATCTTATCGATAACGCTACTGATGGTCTTCTTCAACTGACCCGTACTGCTACCGGCAACACAAAGTTGACTGTTGCTGATCTCTTGAGTGGTACCCCTACCACCCCAACCGACCCAACTGATCCTTCTACTACCACCACCATTGAATCTGCTGATGGTTCTGTCTCGGTCAAGGGCGAACTA
>CAYOLY010000013.1:0-1379 GCA_964404945.1 uncultured Candidatus Saccharibacteria bacterium
TTTAATTATTATTTGTGTCAGAGCGCTAATATCAACCAGCTCCAACTCTACCTACATATAATATCTGATTTCTCCCCAAAAGTAAAGAGGTTTTAGATAAAAAATTGCCCCGACCATAAAAGCGGTCGGGGCGTTTTGGAAGGTACTAAGTCGTAGCCGAAGAGTTCAGGGACTCAGATGGTAGAAGTAGTCCGCTTCGTCCTCATGCGGACGGCATTCGGGCACAGCAGGGTCCCACTTAAAAACGCGGGTATTGTCGGAACTGGTAGGCAACGTGCCAGCCCAGTCCAGAGGAGGGTCGCTGGGATGAAAATCAGCCCAAAGCATGACGACGGTCTTAGCGCAGCCGTTCAAGAGGCGCCTAACAATCGTACGGCGAGCCTCGGGCTGGCCGCTATGGACCTCATCTACGTTTATGAATCTGAAGTCGATGTCGCAGGAAAAAGTGTGGGCGAATTGTCCGATCTCGGCGTCGCGATAGCAGCGGGCGGAACCCCAGTTACAGCCAAAACCTGTGCCTAAGCTCTGCCCCAGAAAATCGATGGCAGACTGCCGGTGGGAGTCGCTTTCGCCAACGACGACCACGGCAACAGGCTTATACGGCATAGCAAGGAGTTCACGGACGAGAGCTTCTGAAGTTGAGGTTTGGCAACGGACGATGTGCATGAATCTCATTCCCTTCTTATAATATTCAGGGCTTGATGGTGAAAAGATAATCGGCATCGTCGATCGTAGGCGGGTTGCTGCGCAAAGCCTCATCGACTTCGTGAGCATTGGGGTTGTCGCGTGTGGGGTCACCCTTAACCCAGACGATAGCCACGGTTTTAGCGCCGACCGCACGCAGTCGCTGGACGACGGCATGACGGAAACCACGCATAGAACTGGCGCCGCGAACGAAATTCACGAGCAGAAAGCGGTTCACCTGGAAGGCCTCGTCCGAAATAACATCGACGCCTACCACACCGGAAAGCTCATGGATAGCGTACGGATTGATACCGACGCTCTGGCCGAGCGCAGCGGTGACCTTTTCCGTGGCTTCATCGTTGCCGCCAATGACAATAATGGCAGCCGGTTTCTTGGTCTGAGAACGCAGAAGATCGATGACGGCCCGCTCAGAAATTCGGTGGGAAACGGCCCAACCTGACATTTCGCATCACTCCTAATAAGAATTACCATGCAAAGATTGTCTGTAAGGTACGAAAAGACCACTACAGATAGCACCTCTGCAAGGCTTATATAACCATTGTAGCATAGATATTTAATTTTGTCAAGAGAAAAGTCCCCTGAAGTTCAGGGGACTTTTGTGGCTTGGTTTAGTTTTTCGGTTTAGGGTAGACGGGAGTATGGTAACATTACCATACTCCCCAGTGCACTGGGGA
>CAYOLY010000013.1:1479-32406 GCA_964404945.1 uncultured Candidatus Saccharibacteria bacterium
GTTTAGGGTAGACGGGAGTATGGTAACATTACCATACTCCCCAGTGCACTGGGGACGGTTTGCGGTCGGGCCTGACTAGAATTACTCCTTGTCGGCGCCCTTGGGACCGGAGCCCTTCTTCTGATCGTTCTTCCCCTGGTCGCCATTTTTCCCGCTGACGGTCGGGGTTGCGTCCGAGGTAGCCTCCGGAAGCTCCGGAGTCTCCGCGCTTTTGTCGGCGTGGCCGTCAGCCGCAGGCGCCTCGCCATCGGCCTGGCCACCATGCAACGCATCACCCAAAGGGCCGAGGACGGCGCCCATCAACTCATTGAGCGTTCCGGGAAGGGTCTGGCCGTTCAAAGCCTGGTTCTGGAGGTTGGCCTTGGCAAAAAGCCGCGGGATGTTACCCATGACACGGGTCAACAAATCGCCGTCGTCGCCAGCGCCCGTACTTCCACCAAAGTCGTAGAAGGTAGCCTTCTCGCCGACCGTAGCCATAGCGGTTGCGATGTTAGTGGCAATCTCCACCTTCGCCTTAGCCTCGATCTCCAATTTCTGGATCTCAAAGTTGACCCGATCGTTGGCAGCCTGAGCATCAGAGAGAGCCCGAGCCGCTTCGGCTTCGGCCTTACCCTTCGCCTCAATGGCAGCAGCCTCGGCGAGGCCCTTGGCCTCAATAGCCTTAGCTTCAGCACTACCGGTCGCACTGATACGTTCAGCCTCAGCGGAGGCTTTCAGCTTAATAGCAGCAGCTTCACCATCGGCCTGCAGACGAGCCGCTTCGGCTTCGCCGGCAGCCTTAGCCTTGGCGGCCTCAGCTTCACCAGTTGCGGTGGCCCGGGCGGCCTTAGCGCGGCCTTCAGCCTCGGTCTCGACGATGGCAGCTTTGGCTGACGCCGAAATCTTGTCCTGCTCAGCCTGAGCTTGGGCCTCGATGATAGTGCGAGCCTTCGCGGTCTCAGCCTTAGTCTTCTCCACGTCCTGCTCCGCCTGAGCTGCCGCCTGCGCCTGTTGCTGCTTCATAACCTCAACCGCGCCCCGCTTCTCAGTCAGTTCGCGTTGGCGTTCCTCTGCACGCAGCTGGCCAGCCACAGCAGCATCGGCTTCTGCTCTGTCAGTCTCGGCCTTATACTGGGCCTGTTGGACCGACGCATCACGCTGGCGCTCAGCGATAGCGACCTGGCTGGCCAATTCAGCCTGCTTAGCCGCCTGCTCAGCTTGTGCCTGCTTCTCGCGGACATCCTTATCAGCCTCAGCCGTAATGGTCGCGGCGTTGCGCCGCGTATTCTCACGGTCTTCGGCGGCCAGGTCGTAATAATAGGTGCTGCCTTCAGCATCGCGGACTTCCTGAATGTAAATCTGAACGCGATAGCCCAGCTCCGTCATCTGAGCGGCGATATTCTTCTGAACAGCTTCGTCCAGAGTATCCTTGCCAGTCATGACTTCTTTCGGAGTCATCGTAGAAATGACGGCACGCATGCCACCAGCCACCGAGCTAAGGATAATGTCCTCAATGTCTTCTTCCTCTTTGTCGAGGAATTGGCGGATGCAGGCGGCGAGGGCGTCGATACTGTCAGCGTTCGGTGCGTAGGAAATGCCCCAGTCGGCCACGATCTCGACGCCGGTCTTGGTCTTCATAGTGTCATCGGTTTTGAGGGCCTTGCGGACACAGATGTCAAACCGGCGAGATGATTGGATGAGCGGGATGACGAACGCGGCGCCGGCCACCCGAATCTTGGGGATATAGGTGACTTGGTCCTCTTCGACTTCCTGACCATCCTTCATGACCTTGACTTTCCGGGACACGCGCTTGGTGGCGCCGATACCGGTCACAACCAGTACCTCGTTGCCGCTGACGACCTTAATTGTCATCAGCAGCAGAACGATGATTACCAGAAGTGCGACGATGATCGGTGTGAATGGGAGTACAGCGGACAGAATTTGCTCTAGCATAGGGATACCTCCTCTAAAAGTGTGCTACACCTCAAAAGTGTATAAAACTAAACATTTTAAGGTGCGCATTTTGCGAGCTTTCGCTCAACACTCCTTATCGTAGCATTATTTGTATAATTAGTCAATAGTTATTACATAATGTTTAGGTTACGGTTAGATGTTCTTGTCAAGAAATTGCCCCGACCGGTGAAGGTCGGGGCGGGGTTAGTGGAGCCAAAAGGCTCCAAACGGTTTTGGGCTCAGGCGATAGGCTCAGGATCGAGCGCACCAGCGCCCGGCGCCACATCCACCATCTCGGTGCCACCAAAAGGAATCGGCACAGTGTGCTTCTCGTCCCAGGCGCTCCGAAGATCGTTGATGAGACTCTGAATTTCATCGGGACGGAAGTTGTAGATGTGGTCGTCACAGCCGTAGTGGGCGATGACCTGGTGATCGGTGAAGGTCACCAGCCAGCCGAGCTCTTCAAAGTACGGCCAGCAGCTCGCCAGGTCACGGATCGCCTCGGCCCGGCAAAGAGCATCGTACAGCTCGATCATGCCGGCGTAAGAGACCGGAAAACTGATGACCTCGCCGCTAAGGGTGCAGAAATCGACCGTGTCAACTTCCGGGCCATAGCCGGTGGCGGCATCCTCCTCCTGGGCTTCCGCAGCGAAATGCTTCGCTTGATGGGCCGCAGGGGCGGTGCAGCGCGGGTCGTAATCGTCGATCGACTGCCAGTTGACCGCCAGAATGCGGGGCGCCAGGTTGGACATCCGCCGTTCGAAGGTCTTCTGCTCCAGGAGCTTGGCCAGATCGGCCACAACCTCGGGCGTGAGAAGCTCGTCCTCAATCATCGGCCACCCGTCGTTGTAGACCTGCAGATCACCGCAGTGAATCTTACCCTCCTCCTCGCGCAGGGAAACCTTTTCGGGCCTGACCTCCACGCCAAGGGCGCGCAGTCGGGGCAAGGTAGCGTTCAGAAAGTCCCGGGCGAAGGTCAGGGTCATAGTGAGATGGGCATTACTGAGAAAGTTTGCAGTCGTCATGAATAATTCTCCTCTCAATGAATTGGACTTTTACCAAAAACCGTTATAAAAGTGCTGTGCGGCAAGCCGCGTCGACCAGGGGTGTATTTCGCATGGTCGTACTCCCATTATAGCACACATGCTTATTTTTGTCAATAGTTTTTATGGTTTTTGAGGAAAGGCGACAAGAATAGTATAAATTCCGATCAAAATAGCCATGCACGAGAACTCATTTGGCATTGACTTTTTGTAATAAGTGTGATAAAATATCGAAGAATGAAAAATTAGAACCTTTGATTGGAGAGTGGTATATTTGAACTATATCCCAGAAGATTGCCAAAAAGTGGAGACTTTTCGCGAGCGCGCCATTCGCTTGCTGCAAGAAAAGGCCGCACGCGAGCAGACGCGAAAACTCTCTTGTAGCAGCGTCATAAACGATCCGCTTTGCCCACATGCGCACTTGCTAAAAGCTTGTTTCGGCTCGGTAGAAAATGCTATTCGGGCGGCCGGGCTCTACCCGACACGGCCGAATAAAGATGACGCGATACGGAGTTTACGTGAATTCTACAACGAATACCAGCGTTCACCACGTACCGCCGAAGCCTCTACGGGTATGCTGGTCTATGGTCGCGGGGTTTATGAGCGGCTGTTTGGCAGCTGGAACGCGGCGCTAAAAGCGGCAGGCCTGCCTGTTACTGAGCCGGTCGGCGGACGCGAGAAGACTGTCACCGATAGCAAGTCTGTTGCCGAAGCGATAGTGATAATCCGTGAGCTTTATGGTGAATCTGGGATTCTGCCGACCACGGATGAGCACAATCGCCGACATCCAGAATACAGTGCAACCTTCTTTATCCGTCGCGTTGGCAAATGGAGCCGTCTGGCTGAGCTGTCTGGCCTGCGGTTACAGTCCGTCTGTTTTCCCCGTTCGTATAGCAAACCTACCCTTCCCCAGCCCGGTCGAGCCGCTTCTTAAAGCGGCTCGTTTTTATTAGTCCAATAAATGCGTATCTTGTCAATTTCAGGTTCTTTCCGCTTGACATTTTTGCAAAAGTGTGCTAAGATGATGATATGGGGCTTGCTTTTGAGTGCCGCTAGTTTGTATAGTGGCATTCGGCGATTATAACTATACTCGTTGAGCGATTCCCCGATGTTTAAAAATTTGATAGAGAGGAGTGATGTTTTTGGTCATCACAGGCCAAAACGGCAATTACGAGGTTATGCGCAAGCTGGGAAGTACCGAGTACACGAACTACCACATCTGCCGCGACGACGCTGGCAACTGGCAAGTTCTGGCGATTGCATCCACAGCCGAGCAAAATGCCGTAATTGATCGCACAGAATACCTATTAAAGCGGCTCATTGAGAACTCTGAAAAATATGAAGAAGAGTTCGCACAGCAAACCCAATCTGATCGACGCATCCACTACGACTGGCTTTTCCCGCAAGTCGTAGACCAGTTCGTACTGCATGAGCAAGGCGAGCGACGCGTCAACATTCTGGCTTTTCCGGATATTGATCTGCGGAAGGCGTTCGCGCTGACGCAGATTGCCGAAAAAGGCCAGCGGGTAGACCTCAAGACCAGTGCATGGATTATGGGTCGGTTTTTGAAGTTGCTCGGATTTTTACACGAGAGCAATGTCCAGACACCAATCCTGACCAGCAACTTCCTGCTTGAGCCCGACAGCCACCGGCTGTTGATGCTCAACTGGACCAGCGCGACGATTGGCGATACCCCCACTCCAGCTCAACAGTGTTTTGCAATCAAGCAGGCCGCTGAGTGTGTACTGCTGCTCTTAGGAGCGGAATACACCGACAACGTCTGGCATTACGACTACGAGCTGGGAAATGGCGAGGAACGCTACATCCGGCGTCTGCAGACTATGCACAAAGGCAAATATCCCAGCGCTTATCAAGCTCATACCGCCTTTTACGAGGTGGTAGACAGCCTGTGGGGCAAGCAGTTCCACCCGTTCACTATCTACGAAAAGAAGATTAAGGAGGGTTAATCACAATGGGTAGAGAAGTATTTTCGAGATCGAGTTTCTCTGAGAGTAGGCGGGACTTCGGTATCACGCGTGATACCGGGGTAACCGCGAGAGCTGAGCAACAGGCCAAGCAAACCGGTAAACTGCTGGCGACAGTCGACCCAGCACAGGACGTCATTCGGCGTTCGCTGATGCGGTTCGACGAACGTCCTGGCGGCGGCTGGATTGTGACGGTTGGCGTACCGATGCCGTTGGAGTCCGAAGTGGACACCACTGGCAGCATGGGCGGCAACGTTGACATTTCCATGAAGAATCTGCCGGACACCTACGAAATGGCAGCCGAGGTGCTGCCGGGCTACGATCTGCAGATGGCTCTGGGAATTTTTGGCGACGCGTCCGACAAGTTTATCTTCCAGCGTCCGCAGTTCGAGATGACCGCGAAGGCGATCGTCAACTACCTGAAGGACATGGTGCCTGAGCGTGACGGCGGCGACTGGTCCGAGGACCCGCATTACGGTTTATTTGCGGCGGCATATTTGACCGACGCATACATCAACCGGATCGGGTTGAAGGGCTACCACTTCTGCATCTCCGATGCCGACGCGCATGAATATTTCACTATGAGCAACATGCGCCGAGTGTTCGGAGGAGACGTGCTGGAGCACGTGAACGCCAACGTTCAGAAATGCTATGGCGCCAACAAACATTTCACCGAAGCGCGAATCAATTCCCTGCAAATTGGTGACGTGGTGGAGGACCTGCTGACGCTCTCGCACGCTTTCTTCTTGCAAGTTAAAAGCAATGCGAACGCCTACGATTTTTGGAAAGAGGTCTATGGGCGTGAGCGCGTCATCCAGATTCCATCCACAGAGTTTCTGCCTCAGGTTCAGGCGGCTATCGTCGGCTTGACCGAGGGGACCTTGACCTTGAATGACGCCGCCGACTGGCTGGCACAACATAAGGTTGACCGGTATATGGCCGACAGCCTGGCCGACCAACTGGCAAGGATCCCGCTAGGCGCACAGGCAATCCTGCGAGCCAATCTGGAACACCCCTTACCCAAAGCGGGTGATATTTTCCAGCAGAAAACTGACCTTTGGCCTTCTTCATACAGCCAAGTCACTACCACTGCGGAAAGCGGCGGGATTGACTGGCTATGATTGAGAAAGTCTATCTCGTGACCGACCTTGGGCCGGGCGACGGCGGGAAAGGTGGCATAGTACACAAACTGGCCAGCACTTTCCATGCCAGCGTGGTCTTGAAGTTTGGTGGCGGGCAAGGTTCGCACGGAGTAGTCAGCGATGGTGGCGAAGAGTTTGCATTCTCGCATTGGGGATGCGGAACACTCGAAGCAATACCGACGGTGATTACCCCTAATTTCACAGTAATACCGCACGCGATCCTAAACGAAGGGACCGCGCTAAAACGGTTAGGGATTAATAACCCCTACGCATTGCTCAGCATTGACCCGCGAGCGCTCTGCGCTACACCGTTTCACCAAATTGCTTCACAGCTACATGAGCTGTCCCGTAAAGACAGGCCGCGAGGCACCGTCGGCACGGGAGCAGGCGAAGCTTATCGCCTGAAGCAGAAGTTTGGAGAGCGAATGAGCTTGAAGATGGGCGACCTCAGTAACCCGGACTTAGTTCGGCAAAAGTTGGTTGACATTATTGAGCACTACAAGCGAGAGCTCGGTGGCTTAGCTGAATCGCGCGATTTCCTTGCGGAAGACTATGAGATGGCGGACCATCTGCTGTCTTTGCTGGAAAATCCAGAATACCTGGAATGGACGTTAGAGCAGTATCACGAATTGATGGCAACAAGCCTGAGATTAATGAGGCTGGACGAGTCATTGCATGACCATAATGGTATTGCGGTGGCGGAATGTTCACACGGGGTTTTGACCGATGCGGAATGTGGGTTTGTCCCGCATGTAAGCGCCATTCGCACGTTGCCCAAGTTCGCAATCGAAGCGTTATCTAAGGCCGGTTTTACCGGCAAGGTGGTGCGTCTCGGTATTATGCGAGCATACGCAATCCGGCATGGCGCCGGACCGTTACCAACGGCCGATGAAGAATTACGCAAAAGATTGTTGCCCCATAGTCATAAAGACACGAACCGCTGGCAAGGCGAAGTCCGCGTAGGAGCGCTGGATTTTAACCTGCTACGCTATGCGATAGAGGCTTGCGGCGGAGCATTGAGTTTTGATGGTCTGTGTGTTACCTGTTTTGATCAAGTCTTAGCTGATGGCGTTTGGCAATTTTGTGATTGCTACGATACGGATGCAGATAAAACCTGCCCGGTTTGTAGCAACTTGCCAAAGTGCGTAACAGCAAAGAAAATTACACCCCGCATCGCGACCATTAATTGCAAGCAATATTCCCAGCACGAGCTAATCGAAAAATGCCGCGAGGTATTTTATCAAAAGCTCGGAGTACCCGTTCGACTGATTTCGCTTGGACCAAGCGATCAGGATAAAATTCTACTATGAAATGTGGAGGTTACTGAAATGGCTGAAGAGAAAAAAATTATGGCTGACACCGAGGTCACCGGAGAACCCAAGGCTGAAGGAGGAATGGAAATGAACGAGCTGGAGAAGAAGTTGGCAGAGTTCGGCGCCACGCCGGAGACGATCTCCGCCATGCCCGAATTGGGTGTTACTGAGATCGAGGATCTGGCCCTGCTGAATGAGAGCGACCTGGTGGGCGCTGGCATGAAGGTGGTTCAGGCGCGCAAGCTTCTGAACAGCCTGAAGCCCAAGCCGGCCGAGGAACCCAAACCCACACCGGTCGCACCTGCCGGACCAGCGGTGTCGGCGGTTTTTTCCGCTGATTCTATCCTGCCGTCCGTTCCGGTTGACGACGCCTGGCTGAATATCCTGAAGACCGGCGGCGTGCTGAAGGTGGACCAGGCGACTTATATCGCCGCCATCCGCGCCGCCCTGGCCGACCGGACCCAGCTTTACGAGGTGCCGAAGAAGTTGGCGGAAGCCCTGGAAAACTACGCCTTTGAGGCGGACGAGCCGGTGGCGCCCGACTTCTATAAACTGATGAAGCAGTTGACCCGCCGGAGCTACGGCGACCTGTTTGCCGCTATTGACGGCGTGGATGGCACTTTTGTCAGCGAGAAGCGCAAGAAGGATCTGCTGAACCGCATCAACACCTACCTGTGGCCGGCCGTCACCAACTGCTACCAGCAGCTGAACGCCTGGCAGCAGGCCTGGACAAACGGGTTCAATCCCGGTATCATGGTGGCCAGCTATCTGGGCGGTGGCGGTGTGCCCCTGCCTCCCGGCATGGCGCAGATTCCCGACACCAGCCCCTTGCAGGACGCCGGAGACGAGCTGCGCAATGCGCTGAACAAATCCCTGGCGGGCTGCGGCAGCGTGGTAGCTTCGGCGATGGCCTACGAATATGGCCAGATCAAGGCTGTTCTGGAAGATTCTTCCCTACCCAGCAAGGTTGGCGTCGCCAGCCGCGAGCAGTTATTTAAGCGCCTGGGGCTGTCGGTGGACGCCAGCATGATTCGTGCTGAAGCCAATATCGTGCGCTTTATCATGAGCTTCGCCCAGGCTGACAGCATGGCGGCCGACGCCGCTGCGGGCTACTATGGTGCGCTCTACATGCTGGGCAGCCAGATTAACTGGGCGCAGCTGGGGCTGAAGATGCAGCCGGCGGACGGTATCCGGAATTTCGGCGGCACCACGTTATAAACAACACTTTTCCTCGTTTTTATCAAGTTTTTATCGCACCTTACAGTAAGGTATGGGTGGGAGCCGAAGGCTCCCACCCATTTTTTTGTTCACTGGTCAAATACGTGGCATAAATATGGAATTTGCAAAAATTTTCGTGGCAATGATACGGTATCCGCGCTCATAGAAGGCACTTTGCCCATCCATACTGGTGTATTTTTTGTATTCTGGATTAGTGTCTGGATGGAGTCGTGGATAGCCTTTGTGTAGAAGACGGTATTCTAATAGGTCTTGCTCTAGACGTTCCATAGTCCACTTGCGCGTCTGCAGATCTTCTTCTGAGAAGTATTCCGGTACGATTTCACGCTGGAGTTGTTGAACTTTATCTACATCACCTACCCACGCCATGTCGAAAACCTCGTGTGCATGGCTCGGCAAATCTTGCCGAATTTCCAATACAGGCACTGCGTAAGCATCGCCGACTCTTTCTATTGGTGCTTTTACTGGCACGTATAGGTCTAAGTCGGAGTTG
Organism: uncultured Candidatus Saccharibacteria bacterium; assembly: GCA_964404945.1. Classification (GTDB taxonomy): domain Bacteria; phylum Patescibacteriota; class Saccharimonadia; order Saccharimonadales; family Saccharimonadaceae; genus Nanosyncoccus. Next base: position 10,624 of record CAYOLY010000013.1, read on the forward strand.
TTTTGATTATATCCCTTTAAGCGTGAACCGCCCAACCAGACTACTCCATAGGTTTGTTCCGGGTCAAGCTCTGCCGCAATGCGTTCGGCCGCCTCAATCTCTGGTTTGAGGCCTTCGAGGCGACTACCCAATGAACTGCCTAGGTCGACACCGTCCAGAGATAAGGATGGGCGTTCTAGATCGCGAGCTTTTTCGGCCAACCATGCCTGGCGTGCTATAGTGATATATTTTGGCGGGGCAAGTGGTGATTTTTCCGGCAAACTGGCTTTTATCCTTGACAACTCGATTTTGTCTTCTTCTGAAAGTAATTTCATATCGGCTAAAAGCGCCTGAGTTTCAAGTAAGCTCCGTGTCAACAGTTCATCACCACCTTCGCTGGCTAGAGCTATAATATCGCTCGTTTGCAGCATACCGCTTTTAACTAGCCAAGGAGTTAAGTGCGCAGCCTTCACGACGCGTTCAGGATCACCTGGACGAGCATCGACCTCTAGAACGTCACCATCGACAAAACTGGCTCGGACGTCTTGCACTTGCAGAAGATTCCCCCAAGCGGAAAGATAACTTTCACGAAAACGTTGGGCCCCATAACTCTGTTCATCCGGGGTCGGGAAACTTTCGAAAGGTAGGAAAAGTGCAATCCTTTCCTGTTCCGGATTGTCTAGCAAATCGCAGACTGATTCATAGAAACGTTCTTTTTCGGCAGTTGTCGCTTCACCCTGTTCAAGATCGTCTAGATATTCAGTAATTTTTTGAGCATTTTCGGCATGTTTTTCAACTTGTGGGCGCAGTTCATCTGCAAGCTCCGGCCAGATTCTACTGGTCTGCTCGGTATCGCGCAAAATATCAACTATTGGTGCACAATAGCTCGCCTCAAGTGTTTCTTTCTGCTCGTAATGATAGTCTTGGGAGAGTTTTTCCATTTTTATTATAACCAGCTCTTTTTATTCATCTAACAACGAAATGATCTGGGCGCCGTATTTTTCGAGGTCAGCCTTGACGTCAGGGCGGCTTAGCCAGTCAAAGTCGTTAGTATGACCGACGTAACCAACCTTCTTGCGGATGGAGCGACCGGTCGGACGGCGGCCTTCGGTAGTTCCTTGGCCTTGAGCATATTCGTACTCGTCGAGAACGAGAATGTCGCCGGGCTGGCAGTCAAAATCATTGACTCGATATTCGAAGGTCTTTTCGCCGCTTAGGATTTTCTCAAAATATTCAGGGCTAATTTTCTTATGAATTTCACGCATAAATTCTCCTAAATTGATTTAACTTTTAATTAACTTGATTGATAATCTCGCCACCCGCCGCCGAAAGCATCGTATTGGTCCAAATCTCAAACAAGCGAGCCAAAGCTTCTTTGGTACAATGAGCGTTGTGCGGAGTAACAAAAATATTACTCTTGTACTGATGATGCAGAATCTCCGGATCATCACTCTCGAAGGCCACGCCACCCAGCTCGCCACGCTCGCATTTCTCGACTAGGCGCGCCGTTACTTCCTCGAAACCATTCGAAACGACGATTACTTTCATATTTTTATTAAACTTCGAAAGGTCATCAAAGAGAGCTAGGCTCTCGGGATTCTTCGAAACGGTAATAAACATAAACTCCGATTTCTCAAGCATGTCGGCAAACGGCCAGAAATGAAAATCGGGATCATTTTGGTTATGAGAATAATAACAGATCTCTTTGCGACCGACGAGATTATCAAGACGCCAGGCCAGGGCGTGACCAATCTCGCCAAAACCAATAATATCAGTCGGCTTGTCCCACATTTCGTCGCCGACAAACTCCGGGGCATAGCTCATACCTCCTTCGCGAAGGTAAAGCGGGAAGCGTTTTGCCAAAGCTAAAGCCATAAAAATGCACTTCTCCGCAACAGCGGTAGTAGCGTAATGCGGGACATTGGTCAGCGCGATAGCTTTTTCGCGGCAGAAACTGCCATCAACCCATTCATAACCGGTCGTTTGCAAACAAATTGCCTTCAGATTCGGAATCTTTTCGATTGTGCTATGCGGCAAATCCCACCCAGTAATGTCTGGATCGAGCGCGATCACTTTTGGCTCAGTATCTTGAAAAAGCGGCGCATAATCAGCTTTTTTATAAAACTCCACTTTGGCGAATTTTTGGCGCAAACGTACTTTTTGGGCGTTGGTAAAATCTGTTTCTAGTCCGTAAACATATAGATTCATTTTAACTCCTTAGCTTATTCGATAATGCCCAATAACTTGATAATTTTCTAATACATCTTCCTCGTAGGATGCCTGGACCGGGCTGTAATGATGAATCAGAAAAGGCACACCGTTCCGATTACGTTTATCGGAAACGATACCGATATGGTCTTTAAAAATCACAATATCGCCGCCTTGCCATTCGGCAAGATTTTTAACGTCGGTCGTGAGCGACTTGGCGTGGCGACGAAACCAAACTTCGAGATTTTTTACCCGGCGAAAATCGATGTTCGCATCTGGCGTTTCTACGTCGTAGAGGCTAAGGTTTGCACGAATATCAGTATCGACTAGTTCCATCAGATCGTAACCAGCACCTCGGAGCGCAAAAGCCACCACGTCGGTACAAACACCATATCCGTCATCCGGATAACCGCCAGCGTAATAGACGCTTTTGTATTGTGGCTTTGCGCCGAGATAAGTCCAAGCGCTCGCGAGAATATCCGACTGGTCGTCGAGACCGTCATTATCCTTGTCGATTGCACTATAATAATTCGGAATATCAAAGTCCGCATTCGCGTATCGGCGATGCGGAATAATATTTAAACTATAAAGTAGTCCAAGAACAATCACGGCCAGTGCCGTCAACGCCAACACTAGCCAAAGTCGATGGCCCTCGCGCCGAGCCTTCTCATCCGACTGATATTCGTCATAGTCAATTATATCGTCCGAGTCGTGATGGCTAGAGCTATGACGAGAATTGCTCTGGACATTACCATCGGCGTCGGAGCTAAAGTTATAGAAGTGATAGGTATAACTCATCCTGCTATCACTATAGCATAGAAAGCAGGTGAAGCCCAGACATTTCCTGGCCAGGCCTTCATACTTAGCGTCGTTTTTTCTTCGGGCTTCCGGCCTGCTCGTTTTTGATTTCTGCGATCTGGTCGCGCAACATAGCCGCCTGCTCGAAATCAAGGTTAGCGGCAGCAAGTTGCATCTGGGACTGGAGTTCTTTAATCAAGCTCGGCAATTCTTCCTTCGGGACACGTTTAAGGTCGAGTTTAGTAGCTTCTTCTTTTTCTGGAATAATCGCACGGAGACCAGCGCTGATTTCCTTTTTCACAGAGTGTGGCACAATGCCATTTTCTTCGTTATATTTTTGCTGGATCTCGCGACGACGATTAGTCTCGGAGATCGCTTTTTCCATGCTTTCGGTGATGTTATCAGCAAACATAATCACCTTGCCCTCAACATGACGCGCAGCGCGACCAATTGTCTGGATGAGAGCAGCTTCGGAACGCAGGAAGCCTTCCTTGTCGGCATCAAGAATCGCTACCAACGAAACTTCTGGCAGATCGAGGCCTTCGCGGAGCAGATTGATACCGACTAGCACATCGTAAACTCCGGCGCGAAGATCGCGCAAGATGTCGCCACGCTCCAAAGTATCAATATCGGAATGGATATAAGCCGTTTTTACACCGCGATCTTTCAGGTGTTCGGTCAAATCTTCGGCCATCCGTTTAGTTAAAGTTGTAACAATCGTGCGTTGATTCTTGGCAATGCGGCGGTCGATTTCTTCCATTAGGTTATCGATTTGCCCTTCACTGGGACGAACCTCAATCTCGGGATCGAGCAGGCCGGTCGGGCGAATCACCTGTTCGGCCGGCTCCGGCGAATGCTCAAGTTCGTATGGACCAGGAGTTGCCGAAACGTAGACGGCGTGCTTCACATGCTGCTCAAACTCCGTAAAAATCAGTGGGCGATTATCCAGTGCGCTTGGCAAGCGAAAGCCATATTCAACCAAGGTAGTCTTACGTGCGTGGTCGCCATTATACATCCCCCGCACCTGCGGTAAGGTCATATGGCTCTCGTCGACCAACAGCAAAAAATCCTCAGGAAAAAAGTCAATCAAAGTCGCTGGTGGCTGGCCAGGCTTACGACCGTCAAGATGACGGGAATAGTTCTCGATACCCTTAACGAAACCGGTTTCACGAAGCATCTCTAGGTCATATTTGGTGCGCTGCGAAAGACGTTGCGCCTCGAGGAATTTGCCATGCTTCTCAAAATAAGCGAGACGCTCTTTATATTCAGCCTCAATACCCGAAATCGCAGTCTCGAGCTGATCCTTCGGGGTGGCGTAGTGGGTATTCGGGAAAATGTGAACACGGTCAGGCTTTTCGAGGGTTTCAGCCGTAAGCGGATCAATAATACGTACGCTCTCAAGCGTATCAAAACCAAACTCAAAACGATAGCCTACCTCGCCGCTAGCTGGGAAAAGGTCAATTGTGTCGCCCATCACCCGGAAGTTACCGCGTTCAAAAGCAATATCGTTGCGGTGGTATTGCATGGCGATCAGATAGATAATGAAGTTCTGCTGGCTCAGGGTCTCATAAGTTTGCGTCTGCACATCGACCAGACTGGGGAGGCTACCGTCTTCTTGAGTGACGTGTCGCTCAGGCCCGTCGTTACGGGCTTCGCGCACTGCATGCTCGCTCGTAAACTCCGCACCCACTCGAGAAGAGGCAGCCTCTTCAGTCTGGGTCATAATACTAGCCTCATTTAGCGCCAGTGAGCCAGCCGGGCTACTCCACCAGCTACTGGTGCCAGCAACGCGCCAAGCGCCGTCGATCTTCACGAGGGGAAGGGACATTTCGGTATAGTGGTCGGGGGAACCGATACCGTAAATACAAGAGACCGAAGCTACGACGATCGTGTCCGGGCGGGTCAAAAGTGCGACCGTGGCGGCGTGACGCAATCGATCGATTTCGTCGTTGATTGCAGAATCTTTCTCAATATAAGTATCCGTACTGGCAATATAAGCCTCTGGCTGGTAGTAATCGAAATAAGAGACGAAGTAGTGTACTTCATTTTTTGGAAAAAACTCCCGAAACTCCGAATAAAGTTGAGCGGCAAGGGTCTTGTTATGAGCCAAGATCAAAGTTGGGCGTTGATAATTCTGAATTAGATTCGCCATAGTAAAAGTCTTACCAGAGCCAGTTACGCCAAGTAAAGTCTGCTCGCGGATTCCAGCGTTCAAACCGGCCGTGAGCTGCTCAATCGCCTTCGGCTGATCGCCGGTCGGCTGGTACTTAGAAACTAATTCAAACTTGGGCATATCTATATTATATACCAAAATGTGATATAATTATACGCAATAACTGGCGTGGGTAAGGTTAGTTCTTTAGCCAAATCTACTCCGGAATTCTGCTGGCGAGCATAAACGCGAAGGAGGGGTATGTATGTCAACCGAGCACCCGATCTTTATTTCTGATCATCCGCTGATTCAGCACAAATTAGGCCTATTACGCGACGAGGACACCAAGACCAAGGACTTTTGTCAGCTGGTCAAAGAAGTCTCTATGCTGTTGGTCTATGAGGCGACCCGCGACCTGCGCCTGGAGGAGACCATGATCCGTACGCCAATCTGTGAGGCTACAGTCCATATGCTGGCTGGGAAGAGCCCAGTCTTGGTGCCGATCCTGCGAGCTGGGCTAGGGATGTGCGAGGGCGTACGAGAGCTGATGCCGCAAGCCGACGTCGGCCACATCGGAATGTACCGCGACGAGGCGTCGCTGGAACCGGTCGAGTATTACAAGAAGTTGCCGGCCGACTGCGCCGAGCGACAGATTTTCCTGCTTGACCCGATGTTAGCGACTGGCAACTCCGCTTGCGATGCACTGCGCTCTCTACGCGAGCTGGGCTGCGATAACATCGTCTTCGTCTGCTTGGTGGCGGCGCAACAGGGGCTGGATCATCTCCTGCGCGAGTTCCCGGACGTTCGCGTGGTGGCCGCCGCTCATGATACTCTGCCATTGACCGAGAATGGCTACATCCAGCCCGGTCTGGGCGACGCAGGAGACCGGATTTTTGGCACAAAATAACACATTTATCTCCACTGGCCCGCAGCTTTGCGGGCCAGTTTTTAAGGCTAATTACGCCCCGATCAGCTGCAAAAACTCCGCTTCATTCATGGTCGGGATACCGAGTTTAGCAGCTTTATCAGTTTTGCCCTTGCCGGGCTTATTGCCCGTGATAAGCGCAGTGGTAGTCTTCGTAACGCCACTCGTCACGGTAGCACCGAGCGCACGCAGCTTGTCCTCAGCAGTTTCGCGGCCCATCGATTCAAGCGTGCCGCTGATAATATAACTCTTACCGACTAGTGGTAACTGCGACTGGTCTTGATGTTCTGGCTGCAGGCCAAGTTCCTTTAGTTCTGCAAGCATTTTCAGGTTATCTTCATCCGCGAAATAGGCCAAGATTGACTCAGCAACGGTTTTACCGACGTCCGGGAGTTTCAAGAGACCTTCCTCGGTTGCATCTTGGAGTTTGTCGATACTACCAAAGCTATTTGCGAGAGTGACTGCAGTTTGTGCCCCGACGTGACGAATCCCGAGTGCGGTGATAAATTTGGCGAGCGGTGGCGTCTTTGAAGCCTGAATTGCGTCAACGATATTTTTGGCCGACAACTTTGCGAAACGCTCTAGCTGAGCTACTTTTTCGACTTTGAGACGGTAAAGATCAGGGATACTCCTAACTAGATGCGCATCGACTAGGGCGGCGACATTTTTTTCACCAAGACCGTCAATATTGAGCGCTGGCTTTGAGGCATAATATTCAAGGCTACGTTTTAGGACGACGTCGGCATTTTCGCCTTTTACGCGATAAACTACCTCGCCTTCCGGGCGCTCAAATTCCAGCTCGGGATATTGTTGTTTTAGAGCTTCTTCGTAGCTAAAAGCCTTGGTATCCTCGGGGCGAAGCTTTAGTAAAACTTCCTTTATCTGCGGTATGATGTCGCCAGCTTTATAAATAATAACCGTGTCACCAATACGAACATCAAGTCGAGCAATCTCATCAGCATTATGGAGGCTGGCGTGACGAACGGTGCTACCAGCGACTACGACCGGATCAAGAATGGCGACGGGAGTAGCGGCGCCGGTGCGTCCGATCGAGATGACGATATCTCGAACCTTCGTGGTCGACTCCTCCGCCGGGAACTTGAACGCAACGGCGCCGCGCGGCGTCTTGCCGACGATGCCAAGCTTCTGGTAAACTGCCCGATCGTTGATCTTGATGACCATCCCGTCCGTGTTGAAAGGCAAGCCTTGGCGGTAGTCGGCAAGACGCTTAATTTCCCGCAAAACGTCGGCGAGCGTAGTAAAAACTTTGTCTTCGCCACTAGTACGAAAACCGAGCTCGCGAAGTTTTGCATATGCTTCCGAATGCCGCGGTAGGTTTGGCGTGACTAGGTCATAGGCCATAAATTTTAGCTGTCGGCTAGCCGCCACTTTCGGGTCGAGCTGACGGATGCTGCCTGCGGCGAGATTGCGGGGGTTGGCGAAAGGCTTTTCGCCAGCCCCCCGCTGACGAGCATTAAGCTCGTCAAAATCTTTTTTAAAGATTACAATCTCGCCGCGCACTTCGACGTGTCCCGGCTCCGAAATCCGAAGCGGCACATTCTCAATAGTTCGCACGTTCATCGTCACGTCCTCGCCAACCAGACCATCGCCCCGCGTGACCGCCTGTACCAATAGCCCATCTTGATAGTGCAACGCACAGGCCAATCCATCCATCTTTATGTCCGTGAAATACTCTTGGATCGGACCGACTATTTTTTCGTTCGCCGTTACCCACTCTTTAATTTCGTCTTCGGAAAAAACATCCGCCAGCGAAATCATCCGTTGCTCGTGCGTTACCTTAGTGAACTTATCTAGAGCCTTGCCCGCCACGCGTTGTGTTGGAGAATCCGGCGTAATCAGCTCTGGAAATTGTTTTTCAAGTTCAGATAACTCATGTTTCAAAGAATCCGCCGCCGCTTCCGACATAATTGATTCGTCTAAAACGTGATAATGATAGCGATAATCATTAATCAACTCGCGTAGCTTCAGAATACGCGCTTCAGCCTCAGTTTTATTCATTTTACCTCCACAAAACTATTTTCATTATAGCACAAAACAAAAAGTTCCCCGCCCAAAGAGGACGGGGAGGGTTTCATTGTCGATATGCGGTTACATCCACGAGCGTCGCGCAGTTACCAGTTGTTGATTCGGAAATCATGCAAAGCTCACAATCGCCCAGGATGTCGCCGTAAAGTAAGCAGATTCGCTGGTCAAAGCGATTGGCCTTCTGGAAAAAGGTACAGAGTCGACCGTTCGCCAGGCGTATCGTGAAGGTATGCGACCGAGTAGCCGGGAGAAAATACTCCCGAATCAGCGGCCGACCGTTCGGTAACGGGTCACGGTGGACGATCAATAGACTGGCGCCGAAAGAATCGACGTTGACCCCCATAAATTTCCACTCCGACACTTCGCCAGCTAAGATCGCAATAATCCGCTGACGTACCGTCCAGTCTTCCGATTCGCTCGGATCAGGGAATAGCGCCGGATCACCGCAAGCCAAGGCTTCAGCGATTGCTTGATCTGTTTCCGCATCAGTATCGCCAAGCGGTTCGAACAGGGCAGGGTCAAGGGTGCTGATTGAGATAAGCTCCAAAGCGGGCGTAGGCCAAAGTTCAGCGTGCGTTACTGGAGCCACATTTTCATCATCGAGCGCCGCAAATTCGCGGGGGAAATTAGAAATCTGGTATTGGTCTCGAACCGTAAGCTGGAAATATTTTTTGCGCATAACTAGTCCCCTTTTGACAATGATAAAGATCAGAGGCCGCCCAAAAAGTTGACCTCGCTGGGCCTATTCTTCCAATATAGCACACATTGCGCAAAATGTCAACTATTTTTCTTTATAATCTAGTAGCCAGCGGTAATATCGGTAGAGATAAGTCGTCGCATAGATAAAAACAAAACAGGTTACAATTACTAGGCAGAGCGACACGATCGGCCAACCAGCCAGCCATTCCCACATCCCCTTTAGCCAGAGATCAATCAAGATAATCGGCAACATCGTGACAATATAAATCAACGCTACTACAAAAATTAAGTAGAGAATACGCAAGATTAGGCGAATCCGCCGGCCTGAAACCAGCTCCGCCGTCGAGGTTAGCGCCTCCATTGGATACATACCTGGCGCCGTTACCGCAACCAGCGCCATCAAAGTTCCCGAAAGCATATACCCCGACAGTAGTAGCATGAGGGCTGCAAAGATAAAATATAATAGCGCATAAAACGGCGTTGCTAAAAAGTCAGTCGCTATTGCCGCAGAATAAGTGATCACCACTAGCATAATCGGGATTGCCTGCAGAAAAGCAACGACAAAAATCAACAAAGTCGAGATCAGCGGACTTAGCGCATTATAGAGCGCATCGCGTAACCGTGGTCGGCTTCCGCTGAAAAAATGGCGTAAGAGAAAAATCGTCACCAACCACATGACGATGAACAGAATCACCATAAAAACCGTTTGTACTTCACCCATACCGGTGTCGAGACCGCCGGTCGTCACGGTCGAGATCAGAAGCAAGCCGGCCTTCGCAAAATTACCAATCTGGCCATTAGCCAGTTCCCCGCTAGTTTCGTCGATTGTGTCTTTGAACTGTTGATAAAGATCTTCGCTCAACAACCCAACGCAGCCAACATAGAGCACTGTCATTAACAGAATGAACGGCACAAAAGTTTTCCAATTTCGGAAGATAATCTGGAAAGTAGTCATGGCGTGGTTAAGCAGGCCTGGCGTCTCGGTCTTGCGCAAATAATCCTCGCGATAGGAGCGTTTAAAGCTCTTGTGGCGTGGTGGATGCTTGGCGCGATAATCTTGCACACGTACGCGTACTTTTTGGAAACCACGTTTTGCTTTGCGCAAAAGTTTTGGCACACGACGGGGTTGCTTGGCTGAATCGACTTTTTGCGGGTTAGCCTTGACCGCCCGGCGAGCCTTAGCAGTTTTTTTAGAAGGAGTTTTTGCCATGCTCAAGTCTTTCAATCCGTTTTTCGATCGGCGGGTGAGTACTAAAAAGGTTATTGATAGCGCCCTTGCGCAAAGGGTTATTAATAAAGAGCGCTTCCGTAGCCGGATTTTGATGCTTCATGGGGCGCGCGTGCGTATCGAGCTTCTTTAGAGCGGAGATCATCCCTTCAGGATAGCGAGTGATATGTGCCGCCGAAGCATCGGCAAGATATTCGCGCTCGCGAGAGACTGCCATTTGTGCCAATGAAGCCGCGATTGGTGCTAAAAGCGAAACGAGCAAAACCACAATCAGCCCAATTGGGCTATTATCCTCGTCGTTGCCACGGTTAGTGTAGAGCATCATGCGCACGCCTAAATCGGAGATGTACCCGATGATACAAACCAGGCCAAAGGTAATCATCGAAACACGCACGTCATAGTTCTTCACGTGCGACATTTCGTGCGCCATCACTGCATTTAGCTCTTTGTTATCCATAATATCAAGCAGGCCGGTGGTTGCCGCAACCACAGCATGCTGCGGATCGCGACCAGTAGCAAAAGCGTTCGGCGCCGGATCGTCGATAATATAAACTTTCGGCATGGGTAGCCCAGTCGCGATCGAAATATTCTCAACAGTGTTATAGAGCCGAGGGTTATCCTTTTTCTTGATCTGCTTCGCGCCAGTCATGGCCACGGCGAGCGAAGCCGCAGCAAAATACTGAATAACGGCATAGATCAAGGCCACCACAAACACCCAAAAGGCGACCCACCAGTCGCCCATGAAATACGCCACAGCCCAGCCGATCGCCGTGATCAGCATGACAAAGAAAATCATGATGAAAACGGTGTTGCGTTTGTTCGCGGCAATTTGCTTATACATTAGTTAAATTTAACTTCGGGAGCCTGCTCGATCTTGGCTTTTTCAGTCTCTGGGACTTCGAAGTATTCACGAGTTTTGAAATGGCCAACCATATTGTTAATAATATTTGACGGGAAGATCTTGATCTTCGTATTGAGCTCTTTCGCACCAGCGTTATAGAAGCGGCGAGCGGCCTGGATTTTGTCCTCAACATCCTGGAGTTGGAGCTGGAGCTGCTGGAAGTTCGTGTTCGCTTTCAGCTCTGGATAAGCTTCGGCAATTGCAAAGATTTTCGACAAAGCGCCTTCAAGCGAACGTTCCGCCTCGGCTGCACTTTTAACATCTTTCGCACCCATAACGGCCGCACGAGCTTTGGTGACGTTCTCAAAAGCTGATTTCTCGTGGGTAGCGTAGCCCTTGACAGTCTCAACAAGATTTGGAATCAAGTCGGCGCGGTACTTTAGCTGAACGGTAATATCCGACCAAGCTTCGTTCACACGCTCGTCAAGCTTAACGAGACTATTATAAGTTCCCCAAATAGCAGCGATGACGATCACGATCAAAACGACCACTACCAGAAGAACGATTAGAGCAGCATTCATGAAATTCTCCTTTATTTATATATCTTTATTATATATGACTAAAAGTGGTTTGTCTATGGAATTAGGCATTAGTAATAGTTTGTAACAGCGAAGCGAGAAGCCCAAAACTTGCCATCAAGCAAAGCGCCACAATGTAGAGGATGATCCAACAGAATTGCGAACGCGAGAAATTGCGCAAATTACGGTTACTAGCACCAAAAGCAAGACAAAGGCAGATAATCCAACCTACTATCGGAACATTAAACAGGAAGGTGTAGCCAAAATAGCCCCACATGCCAATCGGACGGTATTCGTCTGGAATCACAACTTCGCGCGCGACGTAGGCTTCGGCCGGTCGGCTGACAAGTTTTTGCGTAGTGCGCGCGGTTTTGGCAGTCTTAGTAGCTTTGGTGGTTTTAGTGTTAGTTTTAGGCATAAAAATTCCTTTACAAGTTTAAAATACTTATTTTAAGTATAAACGTTTTAAGTAAAAAAGCAAGGTTTTTGGATTTTTCCAACCAAAGCGACGCTATCTGTAAGAAAACCGCTATTGACTTTCAGATTTTCATGCTATAATGAGGCAAAAGAGAGGTAGTTTATGGCAGAAGATGCGAAAACGGGTGAGGCAAAGACAACTAAACGTGGGCGCAAGAAAGCCGCTGAGAAGGTAGCCGAAGCTCAACCGACCGTTGAAACAGAGGCCGTAATCGAGCCCGCTCCGGCGCCGGTTATACCGAGTGCGCCTCGAGCAAAAAAAGACAAAGCTCAGACCACCGCCGAATTCCAGGAGTCGGTACGCGAACAGATTGAGAATGCGCGCTCGGAAATCATCACGGAGCTACAAGTTACAATCCAACACGAGATTAGCGAAGTTATGGTGCGCCAAGCGCAGAAAGAACGCCGCAAGCGCCGCTGGAATGCCTTTATTCACGATTTAATCATCCTAATCCTGCTAGCGTTGGTCGGATATATGGGTTATTGTCTCTATGACGCCGAGTATTTCGATTTTCTACCGAGAAAGTGTGAACGTGATAACACCTGTCAAGAGGTTGAGGTTCCCGGCAATAATGTCTCCGAAGTTATCAAAGATACGGCTTGGTATAAAGATAACTACGGTTATCTCTTCGATGAGTTGCGACTCAATCTTGACCCTGATGGGCTGGATGCTTATTATTTATACAGCGGCGACTATAAAGCCGGCGATATCAAGCCGGCTTATTTGTTGGCGATGGCCTACAATAAAGTTGCGCCAACACTCGGTAATAACGAGATTAGCGTATCGGAGGACGCACTGAAGTATGCTTTTATCGAGGTCTTTGGCTCGCTCGACCATTATGCCCGTGGAAATTTTCGCAATGGCTGCCTGAGCTTTAGCTATGAGCGCTCCGAGAGTCGCTACGTCGCCACCGATACGAGTTGTAGCCCACAGAGTAGTCGTCAGATTCTCGAACAAATTGACGAGATTTACGAAGAGGGTAACGCGCTTTATTTTATCACGACGGCGACTTTGTTTGACCCGAGCGAAGAGAGTTTTTACACTTTTGATGAGCCGTTCCGTGCTGCCGCGACGAACGTTACACGCGACGATCTCGGCAAGAACCAGGCTCGCCTGAACCGCTACCAATACCAGTTCAAGAAGACTGACGGCCAGTACTATTTTGACGCGATCGTAAAACTAAAATAGCTGGAACAAGTTCTTAGAAAAACCTTTGACGAACGATGGGTGGCGTGCTATAATGATTCTAGGACATCAACAGGGCCTTGCCTGTTATGCGGGCGTAGCTCAGTTGTTTAGAGCGCTTCCTTGCCAAGGAAGAGGTCGAGAGTTAGAGTCTCTTCGCCCGCACCATGTTGAGTCTTAGGAATAACGCGCTCTGAATGGAGGCGTTATTTTGTTGATGCGGAATTATTTTAAATGAAGAAGATAAAGAGGATGGCCAATACTATGCTAGTCGAAGAGCCTGAAGAAACTCCGATTACTTATAACCGAATGCTATACCAAGCTTGCCAGGATGAAGACGTAAAGCTACAGTTTTTGTCGCGGAACTGGGTAAAACGCCTAGAGAAAGACGGTCGTGTACGCTTCGTTGCGGGCTATAAGTTTGATCTGAATCCGCACGGATTAGGCGAGATATTTGATGATAAATATGCGCTGTTTTCGATACTAAACTATGTAGGAGTCCCGGTCATCGAACACGCGATCGTTTATCGTCCAGGCAATAATCGCAGTTTTGCGCAGGGTTGCAATACCCTAGATTATGTTCGTAATTACTGGTTGGCGCACGACAGCGACATCGTAATTAAGCCCAATAACGGGACTGGCGGTAGAAGGATTGTCCGAGTACAGACAGAAGAAGAACTAGCGCCGGCATTAATGGAGGTTTTGAGCCAAAGTTATTCCGGCAGTATGTGTCCATTTTACAAAATTCAGCACGAATATCGTGCCGTAATGCTGGATAACGAAGTGAGGCTTAGCTATATGAAAACTTTGCCCGACGAAACGAGCTGGAAGTTTAACCTGCAACAAGGTAGCAGGTCTGAAGACATTCCAGCCGAGAAGTTACCAAAGATTACTACTCTAGCCAAGCAAACAAGCGAGGCAATCGGGTTAAGATTCGGCAGTGTTGATATTATTGAAACCGAGGTGGGCGATTTTATGGTGATGGAAGTAAACAGCGGCGTGATGGTATCGAAATTTCTAAAACAACACCCCGATCGTTATCCAGAAGTGCAAGCAATGTTCCGTGATGCGATCCGGAAAATGTTCGAGGCTTAGGTAAAGGTTACCGCTGGTATAGCCCGGGGATTTGTGATAGAATAAAGGCATGGCACTGTGGCGGAGTGGTTACGCAGCGGTCTGCAAAACCGCGTACACCGGTTCAATTCCGGTCGGTGCCTCCAGATATTAAAAATAAGCCCTTGTGGGCTATTTTTAATATCTGAGATGAGACTGGAAAGGACTCGGGAACCGGGTCTAGGCGAGGTTTTCCAGTCAGACATAACTCTCTAGCAGACGCTCACTTCCCGCGGTTTTTTCGGTGAGCTTTGAGTTTTTTCATTGCCCAGTCATAATGACTTGGCATTACACTAACAAAATAAGAGCCTAGGTCGGTATTCACCCACGGGAATATGCCGCGCCCAAAAAGTTGCTCATTTGAATATTTTTCAGCAAGTTTCAAAACTTCAGCATGGGACTTTTCAAACATTTTCTTGGCGTCCTCAAGGTTGGTTTGTTGATGCTTCTGCCAAAATGCCACGTTCATATCGCCATAAGTCTTCCATGAATACGGTTCCGGTATGAACGGCTTTTTGGCACCATTTTCGTTAGCCGCAATCCAGTTCAGCAAAAGCTGGTGCCATTCATAGAGATGAGCATAAATATCGCGAAGATTTTTATCACGACCCCAATGCCGCTCGGTCTTCTTTGGATCGTTAGTAAAATCAAACGGTGTGTTTAATTCTGCACCGGTCAGCGATTCAATCAGACTCGTTAACTTTTGATATTGATCTTGGGCAGCTTGCAATAAATCTGCTTTGCTACGGGCACGTGGCATAAAGTTCCTTTCTTTTTCCTATTATACCCCCCCCCGGAAACAAAATACAAGCAATCTAACACAAGAGACGCGTGGCTAGCGCAAAGAGAATGATGAGCGCGGCTAGAGCCGAAAAAGTAACAAAAAAGCCCGACCAAAAACCGAAACGCTTCGAGCTAGGCTGGGCATCAGTCGAGGTCGCAGCCGAAATCGCGGAGCTCACAAAATCGGCGTCTGAAGCCATGTCACCAGGCAAGTTCGAGCCGATGCCGTAGCCACCATTCTCGGCAACAAGCCCAAGAGTCGGTACCTCTCCGCCCGTACGTGGTACTGCAACTAAATTAAGCATGGCTACATCGCGCGGGCTGGTCACGACGGTAAAATATTTTTCAACTGGAGTAGGTTCACTAGACACTAGAGGCGAATCGTCAGCAATATTATCGTTAATCTCGCCCGATGGCTCAATCTCAGAAACTGAGCCGAGCTCATTAATCGCTGGTAGATCCGTGAGTTCGGGAGCTGACGAAACTTCGGTCGATGAAGGCATGTCCGTTGAAGGTCCAGAAACGCCAATATGGGATTCCACAGGCGTCCGTGATAGAACCATCTGCTCAGCCAAAAACCAATTACTAAGGGCAAAACTGGCGCCAAAAACGGCCAGTACCGCTAGGCACAAGGGCTTACGACGCATCAAGAAATCCCAAAGTTTTCCCATGCCCGCATTATAGCATAAACAACTCTAAAATGCAATGTCGACCAGATTCTGTGTTATAATTAGGATATGAAAAAATTCAACACCTCCCCAATTAGCGGCATGCAAGAGTTGCTGCCGGGATTACAAACCGAATTCGACCGTCTAAAGGCGGGTATTGAGGAGGCGTTCCATCGCCACGGGTTTCAGCATATCGAAACGCCGACGATCGACCGCGCCGAGATTCTTTTAGCTAAAGCTGGCGGTGATACCGAAAAGCAAATTTATAAGGTCGTTAAGACTGCCGAAACCGCTGACGACGCAGACCAAGCACTGCGCTTTGATCACACCGTACCGCTAGCGCGTTACACCGTCGAGCATGCAAACAACCTAGCCTTCCCCTTTAAGGTCACTCAAGTTGGCCGAAATTTCCGCGGTGAGCGGGCGCAAAAAGGACGTTTTCGTGAATTTTATCAGTGCGATGTCGATGTGATTGGCTGGGGTAAGTTGCCTTTTGGCTATGACGCGGACGTAATCAGCACGCTAATCGACGCTTTAAAGATATTGCCGTTACCAGGAGAAGGTTTCTTGGTACGAATTAGCAACCGTAAATTGCTCTCTGGCCTGCTAGCCTCGATGAACCTTGAGCAGCATGCGACGGACATTTTTAGCATTATTGATCACGCCGAGAAGGTATCCGCCGAAGTTACGCAAAAGGCATTTACTGATCTCGGTATCGGCAGCGAAAATGTTGTAAAAATTACAACATTTATGGGAATTCGTGGCAGTCGCAAAGAAGTCGTCGGAAGGCTACTGGCGCTCGAGAATAGTAACGAAACCTTTGTAGCTGGCGTAAACGAACTCGCGATCGTGCTTGAGCTGCTCGAAGGTCAAGGTCTTAGCAATGTAATTACCGCCGACATGTTAATCGTACGCGGTTTGGATTACTATACCGGTACAGTGTTTGAAACAATCGTACCAGATCATCGCGAAATTGGTTCGATCTGCGGCGGCGGTCGCTATGAGAATTTAGCCGGCAATTATACCACCCAAGCAATGCCGGGCGTGGGCGGATCGATCGGCCTAACGCGGCTATTCTACCTTTTGCAAAATTACGGCATGGTCCAGGCCAGCGATCTGAAGCCGGTCGACATTTGCGTCATTCCCTTCGGCGAGGCGGAAATTCCGGCCGCAAGCAAGCTGGCAGAGAAGTTGCGCGCTACCGGCAAGAGTGTCGATCTCGAATATGCCGGCAAGGCCCTTGGCGACAAGATGAAATACGCCAGCCGCGTGGCAAATTATGCTGTCGTAGTCGGCGAGAGCGAAGTGCAATCCGGAAAATATTTGATTAAAGACCTCGCTACCGGCGACAGCAAAGAGCTAGTGCTCTAGAAAGGGTGGGCTAGTGTCTTATAAAAGCTCTAGCCCTTGGCTGTCTACTCGGTCTTACCAAGACCTGCATCAAGATAGCGTAAGACATAATCCCAGCCCCAGCTACTATCGAATCCGGCCATCGTAAAGTCATTAAACTGGTAGTATGGCATACCTTGAGCGACTTGGAGCGCACGTTTTGTATTGCGATCTAATTCTTCGGCCGAGCCATGATTTGCTACGCATTGATTGAACTGGTCGCCGAGTCCGGCTTCGTGGCCAATCTCCAGCCAATAATCTTCCGGTAAGTTCTTGATTGGGGTGGCGGTTTTGCTACTGCCAATACCTTTGGAGTGATAATCTTGCCAGAGCCCTGCGATAGCACCGTGATAAAAATCCCAGAACTTGTTTTCTTGCGCCGCACAATAAGCCGCCTCGGCCGCATCACGTGAGTATTGGCTGCCACTGGCCTCATAGAGATAATCCGTGAGGCGAACCTCGAAGAGAATATTATTGTCGGCGAGATATTGCTGAAACTCATCCCAATTTTCCATTACTACCCGCGAGAAAACGTCGCAATATGGACACATAAAATCGGTATACATAATATAATAATTCTTCGCGTCACGGTCACCGACCGTAGTCGCTTCGCTCCAGGCCTCGTCACCCGGAGAGCGACGTGTTGATGAATTAGCGATGATAATTACGAAGAATAACGCAATTACGGCGATGATTGCGAGCGTGCGGATAATCCGACCAACGTTACTGGTTTTGCTTTCTACGGTTTCAGACATTATTATTCTCCTTTTGGTTAACTTTTACACTGGTGTTATCAGCCGCGGGCTGTTTCTTGGTAGCATGACGACGGCAGAACTCTTCGCTCGTAATCATTACAAAGGCGTCCTTGCCAATACGTTTTAAGGTAAACAGTGCTAGCAAAATCGCCGCCGCCGTGAGCAAACCAGAAATCGTACTCGCGAGAGCGTAGCTACCCGAGCTAAAAACCGCGCCCAGCACCGGAGCAAGTAATGTCGTTCCACAAGTCGGACAGCCAGAACCGAGCACCGCCAAGCCAGCCGCGAGACCAGCGTTTTGGAGATTATCGGAGTTTTTCGTGGTGGCCTTAGCCTTCGCGTCAGCTTTCCTGTTCTGACGACGCTTATGCCAAACTAGTACTACTAGGCCAATCAAAATGCTCTGCAGTAAGGTCACTACAAAAAGCAATAACCAATCCCAAAAATTTCGCCCTATGCCGAATATTCCCAAGAATCCATCACGGATAATCGCCAGTTTCCCGCCAAAATCAGTTGCCCAAAATAGGCTAAAAGCCGCCGTACTACCAGAGAGCAAGTTCATTAGCGTGCCAAAGATTAGAAAAGTCAACACAAAAGTAAGTAGGAATTTCAGATCGCGAGTCGCCAGAATAATACCAGAGAAGGCCATCTTCCATTCGTCCAGCCAGCGATCTAGTCGACGCCCAATTGTTGCTCCACTTGTCATGTTTATATTGTAGCATACTTTTTCAGGCAAAAGGAAGCCGCCCCGTGAGGAGCGGCTGGGTTACTTGGGGTGAGCGAAAATGTTTTTCATGTCAGTAGTACCCGCGTTGCTGCTGGTGGCGCTGCTCGGCATAGGCAAAAGCGTCATACTCGGCATCAGCGTGTTTCATGATAGCGTCGGCCGTAAAATATCCACCCAGTAGTGCTGCCGCAACGACGATAATAGCCAGATACACTATCAGGGTATCGCCTTTCTTCTTGCTGCTCGACCGAGACTTGCTCCCGCCAAACAACGTCTCGACTACTCGCCCAAAAGCGCTGGGTGCTTGGCGAGCAAAGCTCATCATGTTGTGGATCTGAGCGTAACTGTTCCAGCCGGCCGTCGCAAGATAGACGAAAGATCGCTCTTCCCAAGCTCGACGCAACGACGTTAGCCAGATGCGCACGCCACTCAGGATAATTGGCACTCCGACCAACAAATAGAGCAAATCCGAGGCCAAAAGCTCGACGCGCATGATAACATCCGGATCAACCTCCAACAACTGCAGGAAAAACGGCGCCATCATGAGCAGGATATAACCATAGACCATAGTAAACCCTGCTATAGCCATAACATAGCCGCAGATAATTTCCCGCCGAAAGCTACCGCCGATCTCCTTTGACTCGGACCAGTAGCGTCCAACATACGATGCGTTGGCCCAGGAAATTGCAAAGTTGATCGCTAAAAGCACAAAAAGCAGAATATATTTCATTTTCTTCACCCTTTCAATGTTCAACTCCCCCAAGTTGCCGTAATTATAGCATATCTAGCCGAAAAAGGCAATGCTATATTGACAATTTTAAGCATGTGTGCTATAATGGTAGATGGTATAGCTTCTTTTTAGCAATACCGCGCATTTTTAACATATTCCTAAAAGCGATTCCAACAATCTTGAGGTTTCAAAAAAACGAAGATGGAGGGTAAAAAATGAGTAGATCTATTGGTAAAATCGTAGCAGGTATCGCAGACATCGTATTAATCGCATTTTTCCTATGGTTGGGCCTCTGGAGGCTCAATCTCCCCTTTAACATGAATAGCTTCGGCATTTTCTGCTATTATGGAGCGTTCGTGTTCGTGATTCCCGCCGTAATCTTTCTGATTGGGGTCGTGGTGGACCACGACCCCCCGGCTGCCGGGCTGATCATTGCGAGTCCCGTCATCTTGTTCGTAATTGTGGCAATTATTGGCGGTCTCATGTCAAGCAAGCTTTGCAACGCTGAGCGGTTTGCCACCCAAATTTCCGTACCTGAGGCAACTCCTTTTACGGAGGGCGACATCGCGCCCTTCGACCCGACACAAATCCCGTGGATTGATGAGCGATATGCTAGCGTGCTAGGCGATAAGCTCATCGGCACGCTTGGCGCTATTGGCTCAAGTGTAGAACTCGGCGAATACGTCCGCCAAGACGTCAACGGAGAACTGTTCTTTGTGGCGCCGATTCTGCATTCTGGTTACTGGAAGTACAACGCCAACCCCAACGGAACTCCGGGTTACGTCATGGTCTCGATGACCGACGATAACGACGTACGTCTGATTGACGACTACAATATCCGCGTCCAGCCCGACGGCCATGCCGCCTGGGGCGACAAGCTTGATCGTATCGTACAAAACGCGGTGCCGAATGGCCTGCGTTACGAGTACAAGTTTGAAGTTGACGACGACCTGCACCCGTGGTGGGTAGTGCCGATTTACGAGAACCAGATTGGCTTCTGGGGCGGCGCCGAAATCACTAAAGTCGTCATAGTCGACGCAACTAATGGCCAAAACGTTCAGGTTTACAGCCTGAACGAAGTGCCCGAGTGGGTAGACCGCATTTACCCCTCCAAGTTAGTCGAAGAACAGCTGAAAAACTGGGGTATGTACTCCAACGGTTACTGGAACACTTGGCTTGGTAAGACCGGAATGTTGCAGTCTGACGACGGCAACGTGGTGGTCTACTCGAATAATGACTGCTATTTGTTTGATTCTCTGACCTCCTACGGCGGAGCGGACGAAAGCACGGTCGGGTTCGTGTTAACTAATATGCGAACCAAGGAAGTCGAGTATTTTAGCCTGGCAGGCGCAACCGAATACGCCGCTTGCCAATCAGCGCTTGGTGACGAACGCGTAAAAGCGCAGAACTATAGCGCCACGTTCCCGCTGCCGACGATGATCGAAGGGCGTCCGGCCTATTTCATTCCCTTAGCCGATCCGAATAGCGCGATTATCAAATCCTTCGCCCTGGTAGACATCGAAAAATATCAGGTCGTCGGAATCGGCACAACCATCCGCGAGGTCGAGCGCGATTTTCGCGCCAAGCAGCGGCAGTCTGGCTCCAGCCCACTTTATACGCCCACAGCCGATCTGCTTGAGATTACCGGCGAGATTGTGCGTTGGGGAGCCTATTCTCAGAGCGGCGACACCTACTATCTTTTCATAGTGGCCGGCCATGAAGACAAGCTACTCCTAACCGACGCTTCGGCAACGGAGGCCGCAATTACCCGCGAAGGCGACCGCGTAAGGTTGCAGGTGATTGCGACAGAGAACTCGGGCTGGACGGTGTTTAGTTTCGATAACCTGGAGTTTAGCCAGACCCTCAGCGAGATTGAGGAAACGGTTACGGAGGCCGAATATCAACAGCGACTGACGGAGGTTCAGGAAAACCCGGCGATTATGGAGGACAGCAAATTCCGCGATTTTTGGAATATGCTTACCCCCGAACAGCAGGCAGCTTTCTTGGAACAGGCTCAGCCTGAGCAGACAGAATAGGAATATGTAAAAGAACTTTAGTAATAGCGAGACCCTCGGCTTAACTTAGCCGAGGGTCATTTTTAGATATCCTAAGAGGGGGCGGAAGACTAGCCACCACCCAGAAAAACACAATAATGCCCGTCAAGAGGCTCCTTTAGTTGCTTCATGCGCAACCCTGATTCAATTATGGTAGTACTGTCGCGGATTTCATATACATAGCCCGAGGCAATCCCTGGATTTCTCCGCCAGACCGTGAGACCGTCATCGCACTTAGCGGCCAATTCCGCAGCCCCGAACATCCATATCATCCATACTGTCCACGTACCTAGACCGAGAAGCGCCACAACACAGACGACAGTCCAAAAAACGCGCCCCCTTTTACTAGGAACGCTTCGTTGATTAGATAATTTCACTTCGTGCCTCCAAATCAAAAATGGTGGTTCCGGGCGGACTTGAACCGTCGACACAAGGCTCTTCAGGCCT
>CAYOLY010000014.1:0-12650 GCA_964404945.1 uncultured Candidatus Saccharibacteria bacterium
GCATACGTCCACTCATGTGTGCAATGATATTATGACCGTTCTCAAGCTCCACCCGAAATTGGGTGTTTGGCAACGCCTCAACAACTTTGCCAGTGAGTTTAATCACTTCTTTTTGACTAGCCATAAATTACATCTTTCATTGTATCACGAATCTCTACGAAAGTAAACCCTATTTTAGCTGTGTTGTCGCGACTTTATTCTAGAACAGCACGAGCAAAGAAGCGATGAGAGTAAGTTTGGCTAGCTTGCCACCAATCACCCGTACAAGTAATCAAACTGATCGATCCTTTACCTGGGACTGGCGTAGTGAAAGCGGTACTCATGTAGGCATTAGCCTCGTCGCCGAGTGGCTTGGTCACGGTGTCGACAACGCGATAAGTATATAGACGTCCGTCGCCCATTTCGATACGAATTTCGGCACCTTGTTGAATGCTTGGTAGGTTGCGGAAGATACCATTGCCGAGATTGCCACCGTGAGCGTTGATTAAGGCAGTTCCGCTGGTACCTGGCAGCGAGGACTGGTTATACCAGCCGATGTCATAGGCACTTCGTGGCGTACCCATTTCATTGTTTTCTTTGAGTCCGACTTGGACGATGCGGGCGTTTCTAATACCGAGGCTGGGAATAGTTAAGTAACGCGGCATGTCGGGTGCGACGGTGTATTCGGCGATCTGGGTCTCTGTGGGTTGAGTGGTGTCAACTTCTTCGCCACCTTCGTAAACTTCGCCGTCACCATTGGTTGCCACGTCCCGCTCACTACCTTCCATGGCGGCGAGATAGTTATGCTCCCAGATTGCGACGCGAGCGAAGAAGGCTAAGAACACTACGAGAAAAACAGCAATAACAATGTGACTAGCTTTCGGCCGGAATTTGCTAAAGAACGGTAGCTTTAGACCAGGTTTTTTATCCTTGTTGGCCTTAGTTGTCTTATTCTCTTTTTCAACTTTTGGCTTAGCGTCAGTTTTGTTGTTTGCTTCGAGCATCAACTTCTTCGACTTTTTGGAATCTTTTTTTGAATTGGTTTCTTGCATACCACCCTTCCCTTTGCTATTTGTATTCGTCATAAGTAACCATGAGCGCACGTGAATTAAGCTGGCGCAGATTTTCGAGTGCTACTGTCACTACGATGAGTAGACCAGTTCCGGATAGCGACAAACCAAGCGGTTGTCCGGAGATTACGATGAAGATGTAGTCGGTTAAGAATGGTAGCATTGCGATTAGGCCGAGTGCGAGGGCTCCGAATAAGTTCAAGCGATTGATGGTTCTGCCAAGGTATTCTGCAGTTTGGTTACCTGGTCGAACACCTTCGATGAAACCGCCTTGTTTTTGGAGATTGTCTGCAATTTCTTTAGTATTGAAAATGATACTGGTATAGAAGTAAGTAAACATTACAACGAGGATGAAATATAGTGCTGGGTAGAAGAACCATTGGGCGGTAATCCCGTCCGGATACATCGTATTAAAAGTGCTGGCATTTGGTGCCGTAAAGAGTGTTGTCAAGGTGGCGCCAAAGCTGTTGCCCGGGTTGATGGTTTGGATCAGCTGACCGACAAGCGCTGGTAGAGATAAGAAAGCGGTGGCGAAAATGACAGGAACGACGCCGGCAGCAATGAGCTTAAGAGGCAAGATTGACTTAATACCGCCGTAGCTGCTGTTGCCATGGACGCGCTTAGCATAGTTTACTGTAATGACGCGTTGAGCTTCATTTAGTTTGACAAGGAAGTATATCACTACTAGTAAGGCAATCGCAAAACCCACGATTACCCAGAAAATGACGGGATTAACTGGAAGATTGAGCCAACCGAAGAGCGAAAGCGAACCAGCAGAAGTATCGAAGAGAGCGGCTCCGAGGTTGGCCATGGTGGCAGGAAGTTGCGAAATAATACTCGTAAAGATGATTACGGAAATACCATTACCAATTCCCTGTTCGGTAATAAGCTCACCGAACCACATCAGGATCATTGAGCCGGCGACCATTGCTGTAACGGACAGAGCCCAATCGGCGGTTGTTGGGGTGTAGGCTAGGGATGTGTTTGAAGCTAAGACTGATTGATAAAGGATGAAAATGTAAGCGATGGACTGGACGATGGCTAGCGGAACGGCAAGTATGCGAGTCCACTGGTTGATTTTGCGGCGTCCGGTTTCGCCATCCTGTGAAAGCTCCTCGAGTCGCGGAATAGCCTTAGTAACGAGCTGAACAACGATGCTAGCGGTAATGTATGGAGAAATACCTACAAGCAAGATAGAGAAGGTAGTCAGACCACCACCAGATATTAGGTTCAAAAAGCTACCGAAATCGGATTTCTCGATTAAGTTTTGGATAGCTTCCTGAAAAGTCGCCGGTTCACCTAGCGGTACTGGGATATGAGCCAGAAAACGATAGACGATCAAAAGCCCTACAACGACTAGGATACGTTTCAGCATGTCTTTGTTCTTCAGCGATTTGAAAATAGTCTTGAAATTCATAGATCCCTAACTCTTTAACTCCTATTATTGTAGCACAAAAAATAGCCCTACGGAAGGGCTATTTTTCTGGGTTTATAAATATTGTCTAGGCGTTTTCAGCTTTAGCAGCAATACGCTTTGGTACGGCTACTTTCTTGAAGCTGCCGCCAGCCTTTTTGAGAGCCTCAATTGCTGTTTTGCTGGCAAACTGGGTCTCAATGTCAATCTTAGCAGTGAGTTCACCGCGAGAAATGATTTTAACCTTTGCGTAAGGATTCTTGATAAGACCTTTGTCGGCGAGGACAAAGTTATCGATTTTCCCGCTAAGGTCGTTCAGGCGATCGGTATAGACTACCTGAGCTTTATCGTGTAGGGACTTAAACCCTTTGAGCTTTGGAATAGCTTGCATGATGGCGCGTTGGCCGCCCATAAAGCCGGCTGGCATCTTGCTATGCCCAGTGCGAGCTTTTTGACCCTTGGTACCACGGCCAGCAGTTTTGCCGCGACCAGCCGCGATGCCGCGACCGGCACGTATCGGACGAGCACTGCGATTGACCTGTAGATCGTTGTACTTCATTTATTTATCCTCCTTGGTGGCGGACTTTTTTTCAGTGGTTTTTTTGCTAGTGGACTTCTTGCCTTCGTTACCTACCCACTGGTCACGCGGGACTTGCTCGCGGAGACCTTCGACCACGGCGTAAGCGATGTTGACTTTGTTGGTGCTACCAAGGCTCTTTGAAATGAGGTTCTTGATTCCAGTCAAGCCAATAATGCTTCGCACGACGCCGCCAGCGATAATACCGGTACCTGGAGCTGCTGGTTTCATGAGAATGTCTGCGCCAGTCGAGCGAGTCTCGACTTCGTGGCAGATTGTCTCGCCGTCCATGTTGAACTCAATCATTGATTTTTTAGCTTTAGCAGTAGCTTTCTGCACGGCGCTAGTGACATCGCCACCTTTGGCGATACCGATGCCGATTTTATTCTTATGATTGCCCATAGCAACCAAAGCCTTGAAACGCATGCGGCGGCCACCTTTTACGGTGCGGGAAACGCGGTCGATATTAATCGTAACGGTCTCAAACTCTTTCGGAGCGTTATCTTGGTTACGATTGCGATCGCGACGACCATTGCCGCGACGAGCCATTGGCTTACCCTTAATATCTCTCTGAACGCGAGTCGCTGCGACATTGTCGTTCATTTTGAGCGTTCCGGCTTTATTGATCACCTGTGCGGTTTTGTCAGTTTCTGCCATTAGAACTCCAATCCTTCCTTGCGGGCGGCATCTGCAAGTGCAGCCATGCGGCCAGCATATAATTTTGCTCCTCGGTCGAACACGACAGCCTTAATCTTAGCCTTTTTAGCTTTAGTGGCGATTTCTTTACCGATGGCGGCAGCTTTTTCGGTTTTAGAACCGGTTAGCTTGCTACCGACAGTAGTGGCATAAACTAAGGTCTTGCTTTCATCGTCGTTGATGATCTGCGCTGTGATGTGCTGGTTGCTAATATGGACGCTAAGGCGAGGACGCTCAGCGGTACCGTGAATTTTAGCGCGGGTGCGATTAGCACGAAATGCGGAATTCATTATTTCTTCCCTGCCTTTCCAGCCTTACGAAGGATAACTTCGTCGACATATTTAATACCTTTACCTTTGTATGGTTCTGGCTTCTTGAGTGCGCGAATTTCCGCGGCAACCTGACCAACCTGTTGTTTGTCAATGCCGGAGACCGTAATGGTCATCTTGTCGGTCTTGAGTTCAACGCCTTCCGGGGCTTTGTATTTCACTGGGTGTGAAAAGCCGAGTGCCATTTCGATCTCTTTTGGACCACCACTAAGGCGGAAACCGACACCGTTAATTTCTAGCTTCTTCTCAAAGCCCTTGGTGACGCCCTGAACGGCATTGTTAAGCAATGCGCGTTGCAGACCGTGCCAAGCACGAGATTTTGGTTCGTCATTGTCACGCGTGACGACGACTCGGTTGTCTTCGACGGTAACTTTGACATTTTCCTGAAGCGGAACAGTGAGTGAACCCTTCGGCCCTGCGACAGTAATATCCTTGTCGCCGACCGTGATTGTCACTCCCGCCGGAATATCGATGGGTTGTTTTCCGATACGACTCATATTTCCCTTTCAAATTAATATTCTATGGTCTATTTTAGCACATGTTATAGGGAAAAGCAAGGATATAAGATGAATTGTCCACGTGGTAGAATGAATATATGGACAACGCTAATATCCTATCAAATGATGCTGATGAACCGAGGAATATTAATGCAGAGTGGGCAATTCTAAAAGAAAAAGCTAGAGCGGGCGTACAGCTGTCTTGGGAGGCGGAATTCAACCGTGAGGCTAACGAACGCGAAAAGTATCGCGCTTTGGGCGAGAAGTTGCTACGGGTGATTGATCGGATGCCAGACAGATTGCCGCGGGAAGAAAAGGTTGAACGGCTGGACCGGTTACGTCGGCTAGCGATAGGAGTTGGGATTGGTAAGGATTTTGACGATGCGATTCAGCGGGGTATGAAACAGTACTCTTCTGAAAAGGTGGGGCGAGAGACTTTTGCGGATAATACAGAGTTGACAACTGATGAGCTTGAAAAAGTTGAACAGTTGCGCGAGAGGGTAGTTGATTTGACGGAAATAGCTCCAGGCGCGCTGGCGGAAAGCTTTCCAAGTGGAAATTATCTATTTCATGGTAGTTCGATTGATAAGATAGAAAAGATTTTCGCGACTGGCGGACTGAAAAATGGCGTGGCGCTACAGGAAGATGATCCGAAAATTAGCGCGCTGAATATGAATTCGGGTTTTGAAGGGATTTCTTGGAGTATGGACGAAATTGAGGCTTTGCCGGGGACGCGTGGCCATATCGCGGGCTTCTTGACGGCGCCAGAAGATATTCTGAACGATTCGGAAAAATTAGTGGTCCCATCGCGCCCAGCACCGTACGAAGTTTTACAAGTTAGTGAAACTGTGAAACCAGAGGAGTTTTATCGTCTCAAGAATCAGTGTGAGACTTGGGGCGACAGTAGCGTGTCTATAGGTGAGAAAAATAACGTTGATAGTAACATAATGTGGATGTTGATGTATCAAGAAGGTCATAGATTTTTCGGTGGGTCGACTGTTTATAGATATGACGGGGATAAATCGGCAGAAGCGATGCGAAAGTATTTTGAGTTCGGCGAGAACGGGAAAGTGGTTTGGAGAGAAGATGTCTATCAAAAAATGGAAGTTCCACCGGCTTTGCCGTGGTTTCAATCACTGATTGATAATGGAAGATTGGAACGCAATGGTTTTGGAGATCTGGATAGTGTTGACAAGATTTTGGAACGAGCCAAAGCGGATCCAGATTTCGTCAGGGCGTTGCTTGCGACGGCGCGAGCAGATGCGAAGCCGCTGCACGACGAGTATGCGAAGATGTTAGACGACGCTGGTGCGATTCGCGTACGGCCGGAGGAAATGTATTTTGTGACTTCGCATGGCGACCTGGAAGATTGGCTGAAAGTCATGGCGCGGACGGGCGTGAAGCCAAAGGGTATCTTGCTATACGATGATAGTCGGATAGTGATGGAAAATTTCGCAAGTAGATATGAGGGTAACCATGAAGAGCTGAGTGCGGAAATTGGGCGAGCGATTGGCGTGGACGGAGATTTCTGGCGGAGAGAGATGGGTATGGAGCCTAAAACGATGCCGCGTTCGGGAAGTGCCGGGCAGGTACTACTAGAATCGGAAGTGCGGCGCGACAGAAGTGTCAGAATAGTGGACGGGCAGCTGGAAGTAATGACCGAGGGTCTCTAGCTAGGTATTTTTGTCGCAAAGCCTTATAAGGCCGTTCTTTGATAGATGACTCTATTTTACCAAAAAGTGCCCTCATTTCTGAGGACACTTTTTGCTATTGAATAGTAGCCTTAGAATACCTTGACTAAGATTTCGCCACCAAGATGCTGCTTCTTGGCTTCGCGACCAGTCATGATGCCTTTGCTAGTCGAAATCAGCACGAGACCGCGGCCAGATTTGACTACCGGAATTTCCTCGGCGCCAACATAGACGCGGCGGCCAGGTTTAGAAATCTTAGTGATCTCGGTAATCTTAGCTGGGGTACCTTCTTCGTTAATAACGACGTGAAGAATACCGCGTGGTTTAGCTTCTTCGATTTCGTAGCTTGCGATGTAGCCAGCGTTCTTGAGGCCGTCGGTGACGGCGACTTTCAATTTGCTGGTTGGAACGCGAACTTCGTTTTTTCCGACCATGATAGCATTGCGGATGCGAGTAATGAGGTCGGCGATTTGATCAGTTGATTGTAATGACATATCTTCTCTCCTTTCCTACCAACTACTCTTAGTAACACCCGGAATTTCGCCTTTGGAAGCTTTTTCACGGAAATTAATACGGCTAAGGCCAAAGTAGCGCATATACCCACGTGGACGACCGTCGAGCATGTCGCGGTTTTTGAGGCGGGTTGGGCTAGCGTTGCGTGGAAGCTTCTGGAGACCTTCAAGGTCGCCAGCTGCTTTCAAAGCAGCGCGCTTAGCTTTATATTTTTCGTTCATTTTGCGCCGTTTTTCGTCGCGGAGAACAGCAGATTTTTTCGCCATACTACTTATTCTCCTTTTCAAACGGCATACCAAATGCTTCTAACAACTTGGTGCTCCCTTCTTTGGATCCGTTCTTAATGATAAATGTGATTTCGAGGCCATGCAATACGCTCGCATCTTCGAAAGTAATTTCTGGGAAGACAGTTTGTTCTTTTAAGCCGAGGTTGTAATTCCCTTGCTTATCGAAGGAGTTCTTTGGCACACCGTGGAAGTCACGAACGTGTGGTAGGGTAATGTTGATCAGACGGTCAACGAACTCGTACATTTTATCATTACGCAAAGTGGAAAGGTAGCCGACTGGCGCACCCATGCCCTTGCGAATCTTGAAGGTTGCGATGGACTTCTTCGCGAGGCGAGAGGTCGGTTCTTGACCAGTGATTTTACGAAGAGTCAACTCGACAGTTTCGGTAAATTTCTTGTCTTCGCGCTTTTTACCAACGCCACTCGAAATTACGACTTTTTCAAGTTTTGGTACTTGGTTAATATTCTCGAGGCCAAGTTCTTTCTGGAGTTTTTTAGCAATCTCATCGTTATAAAGCTGCTTCAATCTTGGCATAGTTTTTGCTTCAGCCATTACTTATCCTCCTTCTTGAGGTTGGAGAAGTCGATGCCAACGTGCACGGTCTTCTTCCCACCGGCTGGGTTAAACTGCGTTTTGCGCATGTGGCGTTCGCGTACATCAATGTCTTTCAAGAAAGCTTTGTGAGCTTGCTTGTCGACCTTAACGATACTTGCGACGGTACCTTTGTGGTCACCAGCGATAACTTTGACGCGATCGCCTACTTTCAAACATTTAGCCATTATAGTACCTCCGGTGCTAAGCTGATAATCTTGCTGAAGCCGAGGTCACGAAGTTCACGCGGTACCGGTCCGAAGACGCGGGTACCTTTTGGCGTTTTGTCATCGTTTACCAAAACAGCTGCATTGTCATCAAATCTAATCGTAGAGCCGTCCGGACGGCGGATTTGCTGAGTAGTGCGGACGATGACGGCTTTTACGACGGCTTTTTTCTTAACGTTGCCAGTTGGCGAGGCATCCTTAACGCTGCAGGTGACGATGTCGCCGACGCGAGCATACCTTGCTCTAGTCCCACCGAGGACCCGGATTACACCAAGCTCCTTGGCGCCGCTGTTATCAGCAACCTTTAATCTAGTTTCCTGTTGAATCATTTATTTCTCCTCCCCTTCACCCAAGACTTCGTCTTTGAGCTCAACAGTGCCACGAGATTTCTCGATAACCTTGGCTAGTTTGTAGCTTTTAGTTTTGGAAATCGGGCGGCAAGCAACGATCTCGACTTTGTCGCCAAGGCCGGCTTCGTTGTTTTCGTCGTGAGCGGTGTACTTACGAGTCTTCGTATATTGTTTACGATAGAGTGGGTGAGTTTCTCGGCTGGCGATCGAGACGGTGATAGTCTTGTCGCGCTTGTCCGAGGTAACAATGCCTTGAAGTGTTCCAGTCATGTTAAAACTCCTCTTTCTTAATAATCTTGGTGCGAACCGGGAGTTTGTGGCTAGCTAGGCGAAATGCTTCCTTGGCTTGCTCCTCGGTGACGTCGCTAATCTCAAACATTACGGTACCAGCTTTGACCTTAGCTACATAGAACTGAGGTTCGCCTTTACCGCTACCCATTTTCACATCAAGTGGTTTTTTGGTAACTGGAGTGTGCGGGAAAATCCGAATCCAGATTTTACCACCACGTTTGACGAAGCGAGTAATCGCTTGACGGGCGGCCTCGATTTGGCGGCTGGTGACGCGTTCGTTGTCGAGGGACATTAGACCCCAATCACCGAAAGCGACATAGTTGCAACGTGAGGCGGTGCCGCGGTTTTTGCCCTTACGGACTTTGCGGTGAGCTTCTCTTCTTGGTGTTAGAATAGCCATGATTATTTCTCCCCCTTATAGATCCAAACTTTTACGCCAACGATACCAGCGACAGTTGGTGCATGATGCGTGTAGAAATCAACATCAGCACGCAAAGTGTGTAGAGGTACCGAACCTTCAATGAACTTCTCGCGGCGGCTCATCTCGGCACCATTAAGACGACCAGAAACCTCGACGCGAATACCTTTAGCGCCAGCATTCATAGTTGACTGGCAAGCCATTTTGACGGCGCGGCGGAAGTTCATACGCTTGCCGAGCTGGAAACCGATGTTTTCGGCAACCAATTTGGCACTGAGCTCAGGCTTCTTGACCTCTTCGACGTTGATGCGGACCGGACCACTGACGATCTTCTCGAGTTCTTTCTTGAGCTCGTTGATGCCAGCGCCTTGCTTGCCGATGACGGCACCAGCCTTAGCGGTCAAAATCGTGATCGTCGTAAGGTTAGCACTACGCTCAATTGTAATGCGAGCAATCGTCGGACGGCTCGAGAAACGTTTCTCGATCAAGTCGCGAATCTTCGAATCTTCTACCAGCCAGTTGCGGAAGTCGGCCTTGCGGGTAAACCACTTAGACGACCAGTCCTTGCTGATCTGGAGACGATAAGAGACTGGGTTGACTTTCTGACCCATTACTTATTCTCCTTTCCAGCTTTTTCAGCTGATTCTTTAGTTTTCTTTTCTGCCTTTGGCTCAGATTTAGCTTCGGCTTTTTTAGCCTTTTCTTCGCCGGCGACTTCGACAAAGATGTTACTACTGATCTTCTCGTACGGCAAAGCGCGACCACGGGAAGCCGGAACATAGCGACGCATACGGGTACCGGCAGTTACAGAAATGCGAGCAATTCTTAGGGTTTTCGGATCAATGCTGACACCACTGTTGTTTAGCAAATTAGCGGTGGCACTTTCGATAGCTTTGCGAACAGCGCGAGCAGCGCGACGTGGGGTGTTTTCTAGAATGACGACAGCGTCGCTGACATAGCGATCTCTTGCTAGACTAGCAACAACGCTAGTCTTGCGCGGCTGGCTGTCGACGCCTTTGATAACTGCGTAGGCAAAATGAGTAGTCATGATTATTTACCTCCCTTTGCAGCA
This sequence comes from uncultured Candidatus Saccharibacteria bacterium, assembly GCA_964404945.1. Lineage (GTDB taxonomy): Bacteria > Patescibacteriota > Saccharimonadia > Saccharimonadales > Saccharimonadaceae > Nanosyncoccus. Next base: position 10,004 of record CAYOLY010000014.1, read on the forward strand.
GCTTCAGCAGCTTTTTTGCCGCCGTGGCGTTTAAATTTGCGGGTTGGAGCAAACTCACCGAGCTTGTGACCAACCATGTTCTCGCTGATAAAGACAGGAACATGCACTTTACCGTTATGAACGGCAATCGTGCGACCAACCATATCCGGAGAGATAGTGGATTGGCGTGCCCACGTCTTGATCACGGTGCGGTCCTCGGCAGAGAGGGCAGCAACTTTCTTCGCGAGCTTGTAGTCCACGAATGGACCTTTCTTAAGACTCCGAGACATTATTTCCTCTTTCCTTCGTGGCGACTGCGCACGATCATCTTATTAGTTTTCTTATTATGACGAGTACGGTAACCAAGCGTCAACTGACCCCATGGGGTACGTGGAGCTTTACCAGTACCGTGACGACCACCATCACCACCGCCGTGTGGGTGATCGGTTGCGTTCATTACGACACCGCGAACGGTCGGGCGAATGCCTTTGCGGCGGCGGCGACCAGCAGAACCGATTTTGATGTTCTGGTGCTGTTCGTTGCCGACGGTCCCGATGCTAGCTTCGCAGCTAACGAGGACTTTGCGCATCTCGCCAGATGGCATTTTGAGAGTAGCATAGCCATTCTCTTTGGCCATGAGCTGAGCGCTAGTACCAGCCGAGCGAACCATTTGGGCACCGCGTCCTGGAGTGAGCTCAATCGCGTAGATGAAAGTACCGACTGGAATGTTATCGATTGGCATGCGGTTGGAAGTTTCGACAGCAGCCGCTTTGCCGGCTTCGAAAGTGTCGCCTTTCTTCATGTTATTATCAGCAATGACATAATAATATGCACTGTTTTGATCTTTGACGCGAGCGATGCGTGCACTGCGATTTGGATCATACTCGATCTCCATAATCGTGTAGCTGCCCTGTGGCAAAGAGTAAGTCAAGACGCGATAATGGCGCTTGACGCCGCCACCACGGTGGCGCACAGTGATGCGGCCTTGGTTGTTCTTGCCGGCCATTTGTTTCTTGCTAGCCAAGAGCGATTTCATCGGTTTCTTGGTTGTGATTTGGTCAAAATCCTGAGTGGTTTTTTGACGCTGGGCCGGAGTGGTTGGGCGATAAGCTTTAATGCTCATTACTTATCCTCCTTTTTAGTAGCTTTCTTAGCGGCTTTTTTCTCTGCCGACTTCGTCGTCAGATTCTCGGGCGTCGCCTCGGAAGAATCAGCTTTGCTGTTCTTCGCTCGGCTCCTACGAGATTCGGCCTTGTCGGCTTTCTTTGCGGCCTTATCGTCAGCTTTCTTGTCTTCTTTAACTTCTTCAAACACTGGGATCTTGTCGCCTTCCTTGACGGTGATGTAGGCTACTTTGCGGTCTTCGCGATAAGTGATACCAGGGTAAGCGTGTTTGCCACGAGAGAAGCGGGTAGCTTTGCCTTTGCGATTAGCGATACGAACATCGGTAACCGTTACTTTGAAGGCTTCAGCGATTTGCTTGGCAACTTCCTGCTTTGAAGCAGTTTTTGGTACGAAGAAGATGTACTGGTTTTTGGTTTGAGCGACATAGGCTTTCTCGGTAGCACGAGGAATATATTGGACAGTTCTCATTATGCTTCCTCCTTATCTAAAAGCCAATTTTCAGTAGCTTTCAAAGCGGTTTCACTGAAAATGATGGCGTCAGCGTTTAAAATGTCAAAAACGTTTAGGTAAGTAGCCCGGACGAGCTTCAGATTTGCAAGATTGTTAGTCGCACGAAGGATTTCTGGGGCCTTAGTGTCGACAACCATCAAAACAGCTTTGTCGTTCAGCTTCAAGTCGTTTAGCTTCTTGGCAATCTCTTTGGTTTTGCCGGTCGTAGCGATACTTTCGACAATGATTGCCTTGTCGGTGTTCTTGAGACTAAGAGCTTGCTTGACGGCGACCTTCTTAGCGTTTTTGCTCATTTTCTTGGTAAAGTTCTCTTCACCGGTGCGGCCGAATGCTACACCACCATGACGCCAGATTGGGTTGCGGGTTGAACCAAAACGAGCGCGACCAGTGCCCTTTTGCTTCCATGGTTTTTTACCACCACCGCGAACTTCGCCACGTTTCAAAGTTTTAGCGTGTGAGCTGCGAGAGTTGGCGAGGTATGCGTCGTAAGCGGCCTTGAGGAGTTCGTGATTCTGAACATCGAGACCGAATACATCTTTATTCAATGTCGTTGCCATATTACTTTTCTCCCTCTGCCACTACTGTGACGATACCTTTTTTCGGACCAGGGACGGCGCCTTTGAGACCAATCAAGTTGTTTTCGGTATCCAAAAAAGCAACTACCAAATTCTTGACAGTTACTTGATCGTGGCCCATGCGGCCTGGCATACGTTTGCCCTTGAAAACTTTTTGTGGATACATTGAACCGATTGAACCAACGCGACGAATGTTACCCTTGAAGCCGTGGGTGTTGCGCGATTCGTTAAAGTTCCAACGTTTGACGGTACCGGCGTAGCCTTTACCTTTAGAAATGCCGGTAACAGTGACTTTGTCGCCGAGTTTGAAATTCTCAACGGAAAGCTTGTCGCCGACCTTGACTTCTGGCTCCGCTTCGGTGCGGAACTCTTTTAAGACCTTTGGAGTGACTCCGGCCGTCTTAACGTGGCCAGAAACCGACTTGCTCAGATTCTTACCCTGACCATACCCCAGTTGC
>CAYOLY010000014.1:12660-30012 GCA_964404945.1 uncultured Candidatus Saccharibacteria bacterium
GGTCATACCAATTTTGGTGCCGATGATGACTTGCATCCTTTTCCTTTCCCTTATAACAACACGAAATCTAGACTTATGAGTGGTCCCTTCTGCTTCAGTCGATCGGCTCTGCTCTCTCAAAGGCGGAACCGACGGACCAAGCGCAAGGCCTGCCCTGTCGTCTAGTCGCATTGTCGTTTATTAGACTATACTCGTACATTTTAGCATAGATTTAAGGTAAAAACAAGCCTTATTTTCTCTAAATTGGCGGCAGGGTTCCCCATTGTTGACTTTTTCGCGGTTTTTAGACCCCGGGGCTAAACATTTTAAGTTTTTTGCGGTGTTCTTTATAGCGCGGGTCGTGACTACCAACTTCGCGCCAGAAAGCCTCGGAATGATCCATATGATTTAGATGGGCCAGTTCATGAATAATAACGTAATCCCGGAGCGGTTCTGGCACTTGCATGAGGCCAATATTCAGTGAAATCGTGCGAGTACTGCTGCAACTGCCCCAGCGGGTAGCGGCATGGCTTAGCCGACATTTGTCATAGTTGTAGCCATAGAGTTTAGCGTAATATTCTAAACGATATGGTAAATAATCCCTCGCCTTTTTCATGAGGAGCTTTTTCTTGGCGTCGCGAGCACGCTGGGTACCGGGGTCGCTCAGGGGGATTTTTTCGCGAATTAAGTCACGGTTGACTTTTAGAAAACGGCGGGCTAGAAAATCGCTAGTATGTTGGGGGACGGACATTTGTAGCCTTCCAGATGGTGACACGGAAAAACGCACACTCCGCGAGAGCGGATTTTTGCGCACCACGACTTCCCCAAACTCTGGGTCTTCGATAATCATTTTGATTAGCTCGAGCTTAGAGCTGAGTCAAAACCTGTTTTAGCTGTGTGTGATAAGTATGCTTGCCAGAGAGGACGATCGGTGCCTCGGCGTCGGACGGAGCTTCAAGTGCTTTGATGCGGTTGTCGTAGACGGTCTTGGCCTTTTCGACGGATTTAAGTTTGTTCTTGAGTCGCATGCGGATTGTACTGACATCGGTCTGGATCCAGATGAGCGTTGGCGTATAGCCAGCAGCGCGCAAGATCTCGGCGAGTTCGCGGCGATCTTTTTCGGTTTCGTTCCCGCCCTCGAGAACGAGAGTCGAGCCGGTCTTTGCAATCTCGGAGACAAGGAGCAAGATGAACTGGCGAGAAAGGTTGTGTTTTTCTTTCAAGGCATCAAGATCGTAAAAAGTTGCGTTGAATTGTGCCGCAAACTGTTCGCTGAATGTCGTCTTGCCACTGCAGGGTGCACCGAAAACTAGAATCGCGCGTTGACCGCTCGGTGAATGTGATTTGTTACCTTCCATATACCTCCATTAACGTTTACCTTCCTTTGGCTCTATTGTAGCACACTTTGCGCTGTTCGAGATAAGAATTTGTGCCGGATAATAGAAAAACCACGCAAAAAAGTTTGCTGGAGCGTAAAGATGGGCTGGAAAGAGGTCGATTTTGGAAAGAAAAGAGATGCCGGTACAGATGTCGCAGCTGGCAAAGAGAGCAAAACCATAGAAGGCTAGCTTGGCGCGTAAGTTCTTAGGATCGCTGTTTCGCCAACGTAGTGAAGCAATAAGATTAAGAGTAAGCGTGACACCATAAAAAGAACAGACGACATAGATCGGTTCGGCAAAGCGAAAAATCAGCGCTAGCGTAATCATGACTATTGCGACAGCGCTAAAGAGGGCGATAGCTTCACTATAACGTACCCAGTCGAGCCGGATGAGGTGGACGAGTTGAGCTAAGACAAAAATAATCAGTCCGGGAATAGAAGTATTATTGAAGGCGAGAAAGAGATCAGCCAAGCAAGTAAAGAATAGCGCCAGAATGAGCAGACGGTCGTGCGGAAAGTGCATAGTAGCATAAACGAAACAAAGGAAGATACTGGCTACTTTGACTGCGCCAAGAAAGAACGATTCTTGAGCGAAAATGCCAGCAAAGATGATGATTGCATAAATAATTCCCCAAGCGATTAGCCAAGGCAAGGCGACACGAGGTTTGTTTGCGGGAGGGGGCGGCATCTTCATTTTCTTAGTTTACCATGAAGCTAGGCAAACTGCTAGGAAAGCGAAAAATGCCCCGACCAGTGAAGGTCGGGGCGGGTAGAATGTACGTTGGGTTTGCCGACTGTGGTGGACTGGTTCAGGGGGCCAGGGTATGGCGCTGCAGGATGGCGTAATCGTTGCCCGGCTGGTTCTTAAACCAGGCTTCGATCGCATCCAAGCCGGCCAGAGCGCAGCGTTCATCCAACTTGGCGTCGCTCGCGCCGGAAACCACCACCCAGATATCTGCATAGATCTCGTGGAGATGGGCGCCGTAGCCAATCCCAATGCAGGGAGCGGGATTGGCAATCTTCTGCCCGATGCGAATGCCAGCGGCACCGCGGTAGGGTGCAAAGCCGTTCTCGGTCCTGTAGAGCTCGGAACCGTGAAACTCCAGACCGGAGCTCAGGTTCGGGGCGATGGAACTGGCGTTGACTTTGGCGTGGGCCAGCTTCATCAGGGCGAAAGCGGCGCAGTCCAACGGGCCGTCGTCGGTCGTGATGATAGTGCTGCGCCCGGGCAGGATCGGCCAAATCTGGGTCGGCATCCGGTCGTCGGGATAGATGCCCTCGTCTTGGACGGTGATGTCCTGGGCCCAGGTCGCGGCGTCGTCGCAATAGCGGACTATCTGGGCGACGATCGCGCCACCTCCGCCGTTTTCGAAATCCGGCACCTCGCCGGCGGCGGTCCGTACGCTTGTCACGATTTGTTGATAAAGGTTCTTAACGCTACCGTTCGGTTTTGTCATGATAACATGACCTCCCTCGTATAAATTTGCCCCAAAGGGCGAAGCAGGGTTATGCTTTCATTGTAGCACAAATATGCTTAAAAGTCAATAAAAATAACATAAAAAATAAGGAAAATAGCTTAAATATCCCTAGGCCAGCTTAATTCTAGACTTTCTTCAACCGAGGGTGAGCCTCTCTGAATCGAACCTGCTAACGCAGGCCGTGATTCAGACCCGGCTCAGCCCGAGCGATCGTAGTCGCATGGTTTCAGAAAGTCTAGAATTAAGCTGGCCCATACATATCCTTTATTTTTCCTTATTTCTCATTGGTTGCAGTTTGCTAGCAATACATATTCTGCACAGTCCTAGCATACTGTTCGCCAAACCCTTCTTCATTTTCTCTTGATTACTATATGACTAGACAACGGAGGGTAAGACCAACGAAGCGTGCTCCATTCGCTCGGATTGGATCTGTGGTTGCGGCATTAAACCACAGGTAATAATTTCTATAATAGCCACTAGGCGTGTCTATTTTACCACCAGTGCTAGTAGTAAGATGTTCATCTTGAGCTATGCCGTAGATATACCCAAAGCCGTGACGCACATACCCGCTGCGGACGAAGCGTCCGTTTTTACTTTTTTGGTCGCATAGTTATCTTTCTTTACTTCTGTTAGTCTACACTTATTATGCGTCCACTTTTTCAAAATCGGTCGCATTTCTTAACCTTCTTGCATCCTCCCTTGATTACTCTCTATGGCTAGACAACGGAGGGAAAAGCCATAGAATGTAAAATCATTAATTGAGCTATACAGAACATCACTATCGATCCGAAAAACCAAAGCCCTTCCTACTGCCGCCACGCCAGACCAAAAGCGAAGCCAGCTCCCAGCATGAGCGGTTACATTACCCCTAGTTCCAGTCCACCCGCTGCGGACGAAGTGTTCGGGCAAACTCTAGCAGCATGCTAAGGTTTTAGGGACTTTTTGAGGTGCTCTACCTCTATTAGCTATTTTCAAACCTTAGCACCGGCGCTAAGGTTTTACCCGAACAGAAAAGTATAGGCTTTCGTCCGCAGCGGTGAAGTAACTATTGGTTATAACTTCTATTTAGCCTCATCGGCGTCAGTAACATCGATATGGTCTAAGCGCGAGCGCGACGTGTCGCACCTATATCTTCGTATTGGTACCGCTGATAGCACTGTAATATATGTGAACGCTGGGCATAATGCCCGCATGGGCATGTCCCTCCGTTGTCTAGCTATAGAGTAATCAAGGGAGGGTGAAGAGGATAAAAAGTTGCCTCGACACAAGGCCGGGGTAGAATAATCGTATTGTCGCAGTACGGTGGTTTTATTCAAGATACATGATATCTAGATCGACGTCGCCGTTAATCCCCGGTACACGGCCAGAGCTGGACATTTGCCAGATCCAGTAATCCCCTTCGTAGGTAACAAAATCATAATATTGAGCGAGCCAAACCGGATATTTCTCAGGTTTCCAGATATTAGTCATGTAATTCTTGCTGCCGTAGAGCGAGCCATGATAGCCGGCAGTGCTAACCGTGTCGAGATAAGCGTTAGCAACTTGGTTGAGCGTACGGAAGCTCATATTGGTTTGGTTAAAATTGCTCCAGTCTTCCCAGTCAAAAGCAATACCGAGTCCAAGCGGACGTCCGTTAAGCTGCTGAATGATCCATTCGGCTTGAGCGGTAGCCTCGGTAATGCCATCGGCGTAAGAGTAAAAATAAACACCAACCGGCAGGTCGACGGCGGTAGCGCCGGCAAGATTAGCTTCAAAATAGCGGTCGAGGACGTATTCGCCGCCGTAGCCGACTTGATAGCCAATGCGGATAAAAGCGAACTCGACGCCGGCAGCTTCGACTTCTGATCAGTCGATTTCGCCTTGCCAAGCCGAAACATCGATGCCGACTTTAGTTTGGTCGGTCTTGTGTTCGGAGATGACATTGGCGAGAGGGAGTTTTGGTGTAACGGTTGGATTTGCTGATGATGAAGAACCTTTGGGCGGTTCAACAACATGCAGCGTAAATGACTGCAGGGTGCGATTGCCGCTAGCGTCGGTAACGATATACTCCAGATTATAACTCCCGGCTGCATCTAAATCATAGTCGCCAGAAATTTCGCGGTGCGGGTGATCGTCGAGGTCGTCACCGCTTAGCATGAGGTTGGTGAGGTTGCCTGTATAACCTTTATAAACAGTGTAGCTGGTGCTGCCGTAAATACGTGGAGCGATATGATCGACGATTTCAATCGTAAAGCTGCCTGAGCGCTTGCGACCTTTGGCGTTGGTGTATTCGTAGGTTATTTCGCGTGGGCCGAGCTGGTCGGTTGGAATAACCGTATCTTCAACGAGTTCGCCGTTGATGGATTCAAGAAAGTCGGAGATTTTTACTATACTGTCGTAATCGGTCGTGAGTTCGGACTTCAAAATGACCGATTCGACATCAAGACGGTGGTTTTCGATAATGCGGTAAATAATATTGACGCTACTAATGACGAAAAGAAAGCTAAGGATTCCGATAAAATAGCGCCAGTCAAGCCTGATTTTGCGGCAAGCTAGAGTAATGATGGTGAAAGTTGCGACTAGGAGAACGCCACCAAAAATCTGTCCGGGTATAGAAATAGCATCAACGACTAAACTACTACCGATAAAGCCAATAATTCCGCCAGTGAGCAGTAAAATAGCTGCGCGTAGGATAGTGGGCGTTTTGGAGCTTTTGACTAGATCGGCGAGATAGGGTTCCATATTAGTATAATAACAGGATTTGGTAAAAAGCCAAGGTGAGGCTCTTGTGGTACAATAGATTTTTTATAAAAATCATCCCGCAGATTAACTGCGGGATGCACTGGAATGTGGTATTAATATTCGTGATCGTTATTATTGGTTGAAGGGCTGCCTAAGGCAAGCATAGAATAAGCAAGCGAAAGTAGAACTTTTGGCCAGAAACCGATGACGGCGAATCCGCTTAGGGTCGCGCTGAGAATGCTTAGGGTGATGACGTGGATGAAGAAAATTGCAATAAACCCCACAATTACCCAGAGCGGATTCTCGAAGAGAACGCCGGCGACTATGACCGCGGTGCAGACGAAGACTATTACTACTCCGACCAGCCAGAATAATACTGCCGCCAGGATCAGCGTGCCAAGGCCGTCCACCTGAACGACGTCCGGGAAGAGCCAGTTTGCTACGAAAAGAATTAATCCAGTGATAAAAAGGTTCAAAATCCGGCGCATCTAAATTCCCCCTAAAAATATTTTTGCACAATGGATTCCGGTTCATTTTATCACCCCCCCCCCCCCCCTACTTGTCAAGTCTTAAGATATAGTTTTTAGACTTTGGGAATACCGATAAAAGTTCCGATGGTGTCTGATATTATAAAATTTCTTCGGAAGGTTCGTCTTCGCGTGGAGTTGTTTTGCCGGCTATTATGGCAAGGATCTTTGTGGTTATTGGTCGGAAGGCAACATATAAGATATAGCCGATTGCGCCGCCAAGCACGTTATCAATGATATCGGTGATATCCGATGATCGTGAACTGTCGATTAGAGGTTGGATTAGCTCAATTCCTAAAGTGAACAGAAAAGCATATAGAATAGTTCTTAGAAACACGGGGCGTTTGTTGCTGACGAGCGGAAATAGAAAGCCGAACGGGATCATCATGATGATATTAAGAATGATTTGCTGCATAAAATCTCCACGTTCGTACGAAACGTCAATATAGGGAGTTAGATTCATCGGTACGTAAGGATGGTCAAAAATAAAGGGTAGAGAGGTGACGATTGGCATGAGTGTGAAATACAGCACGAAAGCTAGGTAGATATACATCAAGGTGTTAACTACGAGTTTGTCGCGACCTTTGGCTTTCCAGTTTTTATAAAATGAGAAAGCGTAAACTAGCGCTAGGATGATAAAATCGATAGCAACTGGCATGATTAGGGCGCATCCTGGCTAGTGGTCGCGAGGACTTTGCCAATAATCTCTTTGCGGAGATATAAATGGTCGGAAACGAGCCATTGATTTTGTTTTTTGAGATCTAGGAGCTTCGTAAAGTAGCTATCAAGTGAAGCTGAACTTGTTAGAATGTAGTTCTTTTGCTCGGAAATACAGATAACACTGACGATCCAATCGGTATAGTTGGCGTTCATGATTTTTTGGATCTGCTCCTGCTGTTCGGTAATATCCTTGGCTGTCCAAAGAGTCAATTGTCCGAAACCTAGAGTGTTTGTGCCGTCGAGTGGCGATTTGAGCGGTTTGCAGTCGTTTAATAGAGCTTGAGATAAGTCGGCGATAATGGCATTACTAACGGCGGAAAAATACCAAGTCGTATAATCTGCTAGCGTGGTATCGGCGATTTCGGCGAGTTTTGTAGCGGCGAGGCGGTCGCGTTCGGTGGCGGTGTTAGCAGTAAAATTAAGTGTGTTGTCGAGTATTGCGCCGAGGAGCAGTTTGGCGATATGGGGCGACATTTTGTCATAGTCCCAGCACTCGCCCCACCATTCAAAGATCGAAGTCGCAACAGCGCCGATCTTCTCGATGATGGCTTTGTTGCCGATGCGCTCTTGCCAATATACTTCGTAGCCAGGATGATGGTCGATTATCTCCAGGATTTGGTTGTCGGGGACAAGACGGTTGATAGCTTCTGGAATTGAAACGTCGAGGATGATTGCTTTGTCGTCGGGCTGAAAGTCAAAGGCTGTATTCTCTTGGCTAGGAAGACGAAGCTCTTTAGGTACGCTGTAATTTGGCGCCATTGGGATATAGGTTTGAGCGGCTTTTCCGCGTTGATTTAGAAGATCGGCGTAGGCAAGAATTGAGGCATAGGCGTCAATATCGGCATAGTTACCGACGATGGGTAACCAGATCATAGTTTAGTTTCCTTTGAATTTATTTTTTCGCGGGCGAGTCTAAGAAAAGTAAGGTCGCGGCTTTGCATGCTGACCATTCCGGGTTCAGCGTTTTGGTTTTCTTTAATAGTAGCGATGGCAGAGTCGAGATTTTTAAACCATTTGAGCTCGAAGCCGCGTTGGCTTTCCCAATCTTCGTAATTCGGCGCATTCTTTTCGCCGGAAACTAGCGCGACGAAGCCTTCCGAAATATCTAGTAGATCCCAAACCGGGATCGCGGTTTCAAGCTGCCCTAGCTTGCCAACAATCGTGCATTTACAACCTGCCTCCTCAAGAACTTCGCGTTTTGCTGCAGAGTCGACATCTTCTCCGTTTTCGATACCGCCTCCAGGAATTTTATAATAGCCGTGCTTCTGAACGTAGATGATAGCGACTTGACCCGTTTTATCAAGGAGTACGGTGCGGGTGGCGCGCCGTGGCTTGAGGCTATTGGTGGAAGAATTTTCTTGAGAATACATGAATATATTATATCATGCGGGACGTTCGAGCTTTTGATATAATGAAATTATGGAAAATGGCGAGAAAACGAAATCAGCTTTGTTTGACGGGGTTGATTGCATTCATGTGCGGGTTGCGAATCTTGAGGGCGGGCTAGATTTTTATCAAAATGCTCTTGGATTGAAGTTGCTGTGGCGAACAGAGAATGCCTGCGGCCTAGGCATGAACACTGGAAATACGGAATTGGTGATTTCTAGAGAAGATTACATTATGGTGGATATTAAAGTTGAGAATGCAGAAAAAGCTTTAGCGATTTTTGTTGAGGCTGGCGGCAAGGTTGAAGTTGGCCCGTTTGATATTGACATTGGTAAGTGCGCCGTTGTCGCGGATCCATGGGGTAATAGATACTGCCTTTTAGATATGACGAAAGGCACTTATGATACAACTCCTGAAGGTATGGTTAGCGGCGTATCGAAGAAGGCGGACTAGAATATTTAATAAAAAAGGTCTTGTCATAACATATAAACATGTTTTATCAAGACCATGGCAGGGGCGACAGGAGCCGGAATTTCTACGAAATTCCTTGACCGCGCTCAGAGCGTCTAAAAAGTGAACAAGTTCCCTTTTTGACTACAGCCCTTCGTGCGTGGCGAACCCATTTGCTGGCGCAAAAGTGTTCGCTTCCTGTCTAGTCGCAAAACAAGCTCCGAATCTGATAAGAAATCAGCTTCAGAGCTTGGCAGGGGCGACAGGAATCGAACCCATATCACCGGTTTTGGAGACCGCTATACTAACCGTTGTACTACGCCCCTGTATTGGTTTGATATGCTTATTTTATCATATTTGTTCTCTTTCTGGCAAGATAGACTCGAAAACGGTTAGAAAATCTCAAAATAGCTACAATTTCACCTGATTCGGCAAAATCTTTGAAATTGCGTTATAATAAGCTCATGGATGAGCCGTTTGAAGAGGATTTTCGCCCGCGGAAACGCATGAAATTAAAATCTTGGCTGGTTTTGATTTTCTTGCCGGTGGCGCTTTTGTTGCCGAGCTTTGGCGAATTTATTCGGATTGGCATTGTCGGGCACGAAGTGGTCTGTTGTGACCCAGAAAATCGCTCAGAGCTTGAGGATCAGGCGGCACGCGCTCGAGAGAACCGGCAGCTAGCTGATATTATCATGAAGGCAAGTTTGATCGGCAGCATGGCGTTAGCGGGGCTTACGGGGCTGATTTTCCTAGTGAAAGTGGTGCGATTTATGCCGTTAATTTTTAAACTGTTTTTTGGGCTAGCGATTATCGCGGCTTCTGGTTACGTAATTTATACCTCATATCGGATGTGGGATTATTATACCCAAAATGCCGATGATTATTATCGCATGGACTCTTGGTATGGTTTCCGAGACATCGAGTGGTATTTGCCGACGGAATGGGAAATTTTTCAGTCGAAGGCCGCTGAATAAGGTATAGACCTACTACTTGATAGGGATTTTCGGTGAAAACGCTTGTTTTTGTGTTATGATGTAAGTAATGGCTAAGGAGAGAGGTATCTAATGCGCGCGCTACACTTGTTTTTTCAGTTACATCGGCCGTATGAAATCAAGACGCCGGAGAATTTTGACCAGGGTTATTTTGGCGGTGAGGCGGAATTTCGCGAATTGGAACGCACCGAATATCAGCCTTTCTTTGCTCTAATTGAGCGTAACACTCAGCGGCATGCGGGTTTGAAGATTTCTTTGGCAGTGTCGGGGCTGTGGCTGGAACAAGCGGAAAAATGGAGTCCGGCTTTGGTGCGGCGCTTGCGCAAGCTGGTTGAAGGCGGCCGAGTGGAGATCTTGGCGCAGCCGTATTATCATTCCCTGGCGGCATTTTACGATAAGGCCGAATTTGCGGCGCAGGTGGAACTTTTCCAGAAGAAAGCCGCAAGTTCTTTGGGCGCGAAGTGCCAGAGCTTGTGTCTACCAGAGCTGATTTACCATGATAAAATCGCGAAGTGGGCGGATGAGCAGGGTTTTCAGGCGGTTTTGGCGGGCGATGCGGACCAGATTTTGGATTGGCGTAGTGCAAATTATATCTACGAAGTGCTAGGCTGCGAGAAAACGCGGGTTTTGTTCCAGAATAGTAGTTTGTCGCGAGCAGTGAGGTTAGGCCGACATGACGTAATGACGGAGGGGATACGCCAGAAGGTTGAGCCGGTGGCGGAGAATACAATTGATGATGACCTTAAGCCGGTTTCAAAAGCGAAGTTGACAGCGGCGGAATTCGTACGTGGGATGTCGGGCGCGAGTCGGTCGAAGTCGGCCAAGTTTGCTGTGGAACAGACAAAGACCACGGTTGAGGTGGACGGAGTTTGGGCATTTTCGGCTAAAAAGTTACAAAAACAGCTAGAGATCGCCTGTTTGCGCGGAAATTTGATTAACCTTTGTCTAGATACGGGCATTTTTCGGTATTATCGCGAGCAGGGTGTGGTGGGGATGTTTGATGAACTTTTTGCTAGTTGGCTAAAAGTGCCGGGTAATAAGTTTGTCACGGCGAGCGAGGCCGCGACTTCGCAAACGCCGCGGGCGGCCGTTAGCGTAAAAACGACCGTAAATTGGCGGAGCGAGGCAAGAAGCTATAGCGAGGCCGGGATTGTGGCGGCGAAAGATGTGCGCTATTGTCCACCGAACTGGCTGCGTAGCTCAGAGCAGGTACGGATGCAGCGTGAGTTGTATGGTTTAAGGACGGCGGCCTTGTCGAGCGGTGATGAAACGTTGACAGTGGATTTTGGTAAGTTGACAGCAATGGATTACTTGTTGCTGTATGATAGCGAGCTGGATGTCCCGCCAGTAGTGGCGAAGCAGGTCTCGGCGCTGGAAATAACGACTTTGGATAATCTTAAAGCGGCGTTGGCGGATTTTCGTGAGCGGGTGCCGATTCTAAAGTTACCAGAACACACTGAAGATGGGCTTGGTGAGGCTGATGAGGACGGTCGCACTAATGAAGGCGCAAAGCTGACCGCACAGCGATTAGGCAAGCAGCAGGTAGCGGCTGAGCCTGAACAAGAAGAGGATCATAGTGTGGTAGTGCACCGGGTAAAGCGAGCGGTGCCGCCAGAAGAGCTCGAAGATGAAGCGCCGGCAGAGATTGGTGAGCTCGGGATGGGCGAAGAAGACGAGGAATATGTCGATCCAGATGAGCTGGAGATGGATGAATGGCAAGAGGCAGTCTCGGACGCGGCGGACGATGCGGAGGCGGAGCTGCAGATCATGATGCAGCGGATGTCGCGCGCAAAGGAAAAAGGCACCGAAATGGAGCTTGAAGCGTTGGTCGAGGCGGAAGTGGTGACGCCGGAAGAGTCAGAGCAAAAGTCGCACGCCAAGAAGCGCAAGAAGAAACGTATAGTTCTAGAGTAAAGGATGTGCTGTTGGGGCGATGCAGGGTTTGGAGTATATAAATCCCTGTCAGCCCCACCAAAAATACCAGTAACTTTGAAAATTACTGGTATTTTTACAACTAGGTCTAGTCTTAGCGCTTCTTCTCTTTGACTTCGTTGCGGCCGAGGTTCTTCTTAGTCTCGGTGAAGACAACGTGCTTGCGCAAAACCGGATCGTATTTGCGAAGGCTGAGCTTGTCTGGTGTATTCATAGTATTCTTCTTGGTGTAATACTGACGAATACCAGATTCTTCCGAAACCAAACCAACGAGCTTGCGTTTAGTGTTATTCTTCTTTGCCATAATATCTTATATTCTATCACAACCTCTCAAAGCTGTAAATAAGGAAATCGGCGCCCTAGGGCGGACGCCCGTCGAATGTTAGTATTGACTTTTTACACAATGTGTGATATAATGGAAAGATGGGAGGTGCTCTTTACAGCAAAACTGTCACAAAATCGTAAATTGAATGCGAAATCGAATGTAGCTCACAGAAAGCGGTCATAAAACGGGAGGGTTTAATATGACAAAAGGCAAAATGGCAATGGTTTTAGCGCTGATGATGTGTCTGTGCTGGTTGACGGGGTGCGGTGGCGGGCCCAGTGCGGAGAGTTCCGCGGAGGCTTTGGCGCCATCGATGGTTGCGCCGGACGAGAGCTTGCCGAGCTCCGCGGATCATCTACCGTCGTTCCCCTCGCCGGACGATTATTCGTCTGGCACCAACCAGCGGCCGCCCGATGAGGTGATTGCGGCGATCGACGAAGCTGGCGAGATGGAGCCGTTTTTCCAAACGACGGACGAGATCCTGTTGCTTTGGCCAGAGACGGATGAAGTTATGTCTAGCCCGCTGAGAAATTTCATTGGCGGCTGGGGCGTGGTGCTGTCGGATGGTACGATAGTGCTGAACGAGGCGCGTTGCCATGCAATCTATGACGAAAATGGTCAGCCGATGAGTGTTGAATATGAGTCGCTGGACCATACTGCTACGATCGTCGTGGGGTTAGACCTGCCGGAGGATTGGCGTGGGCTGACGCTCACGATCATCGCGCCGATGGATGAAGATCATCCGTATTATGTCGGCACTGGATTGCCGCGGACCATGCAGGATGAGGATGCCCCGCATAAGGATGCGAACTGTGGACTTTGGTACTGGCAAGACGACGGCTATGTGCGTGTCTTTGACGGTGTCGATCACGGCGAGACGTTCTCGTTTGAGCCGGCGACGGTCGAAGTCGTGGAGGCAGTTTAATTTTTAAGCCCCTACCTGATGGCAGGGGCTTTGTTTTGTGGTGGATTATTCTGGTAGTTGGTCGAGGATGGCAAAGGCCGGTACATGGTGTACCGGCCTTTTGGTGGGTGTTTAGCGCCAAGAGTATTCGGTTACTTTCCAGTATTTGATTTCGGGTTCTTCGCTGCGGCTCCAGCCGATTTTCATGGTGACGCTGAGCTTTGCGCCCTTCCGGGCCCAGTGGTAGAGCTCTTCGTCATCAATAACATCGTCTAGGCCATACCTGGTAGTGGCAATGTGGACATTGTACTCATCGGGGTGGTAGGTCATAACTCTCCCGTTCCACATGTAGTGCCCTTCCTCAAATTCTTTGCCGGTAACTTTGGCTTGGAACGTCACTTTTTCGTAATCGTATGCGATTACGCGGTAGACTGTGTAGGTCAACCAAGCGACGGCAACTCCAATCACTAACAGCACAGCTAACATGACGAACCATAATATGATGCCTTCGACAACGTCGTATGCGCTTAATGGGCCGTAATGAGCTCGAAAAGTCATGGCTTTCCATATGTTTTTGATCATGGTATATAACACCTCCATAATGTTCTCTATCCCCCACCAAATAGCCTTATCTTCTCATTATAGCACAGGTGCTTAATTTTGTCAATAGCTTTTATGGCAAAATAGGGGTAGAGAGCAATAAAAAATGGAAGTAGGACGACGCGATTTCAAAGAAATCGCTACCCTCGGGGTGTCGCTTCGGAAAATCTAGCGAGCTAGTTTTCGCTCAGCTTCTACCGAGGACGAACCTAGCGCTACGCGCCTCGGTTTTGGTTCTAACTCGATGGTAAGGATAGAAAAAGTCTGAGCAGAAGCTCAGACTTTTTCTATGGTGCACGTTATTGGACGTATTTCAGGAAGAATTACTGAAGCAAAATCCGGTCTTTCAAGCGGCAAAAACCTTTAAAATCGACAAAAATTAGTGGCGGATAGCTTGAGCGACGTTATCGACGATTTCTTGTTTTGATAGCTTGTCGATATTATGAAATCTAACGAGAGGTAAGCCAGCATTCTGAAATATAAACTCAACTTCGCGATCTCTTTCCTGTCGGTCTTGAAGTGTATGCGTCCAGTCGTCTAGTTCAATTGCGCAGAGTGGTTCAAGTGTGCTTTTGCGTAACAAGACGAAATCTACTGATTTTCCGTTGATATGAGAGAATGCTCCTTGCCAGTTTTGACCTTTGATTTTATGTTCCAGCAACTTAGAAAGATGGACTTGCGGAATAATATAACACTTTTGACTAAAAATTTCGTTCAAAGTTAGGAAGATTTTTTGTTCATAAGGCGTCATGATAGCCGCTTTTAGACGATAACGATATCTATGCATGATAGTCGTGTTCGTCTGCGCGGAAACGATCGGGATTTGGACTATGGCTGTTTGAGCGGCGTCGGACTGTTTTTTGCCGGATTTTCGTTTGGTAATCGTATGGATAATAACGATAATTAAGGCCCAGAAAATAAGTAATCCGATAGTGGAGGCGAGCGCTATTGTTTGTTGCATAATAGTTCCTATAAAAAATGGACAACCATTGAAGGTTGTCTACACCATTCAGGGTTTTACACCGCTGATCAATGGTTGCCCAGTTTTGATGTAAAAACTGTTTCTGAATGATGTAGACACTGTAATTATACTATGAAATTCATTCTTTTACAACTGTCTTGTAAAAACTTAAGCGGTGTGATATAAGTAGTATAAGTCGTGAAGAACGGACTGGGCACAGTAAGACTTGTAATCTAAGTAAACCCGTAAGAATTTTAGCAAGCAATATAAGACCCGAGAGATAGGTGACGGCTGACTATTTTCTCGTTTTTGCATTGTCTGCGTAACTATGACATTATAAATAACGAGAAATCGTTATTATTTTTTAACTAAGGAGAAAACTATGTGTTTCATTCCATGTTTTTTGATGCTAGCGTGTGGGCAAGCGCGCGCCACTCGCAGCGCGGCGCTGGCCGCACGGGCGGTATCTCTCCTGTCCCATAACTTGATATATGGGACAGAAATGGGGTCAAATGATAGAACATAAAAATTACGATGCTTCAAGGCTTATTTTTGCTCGAGCTACCTTTTATAAAACCAAGATCCGAATTTTTATCCCGTATGTGCCCTTTGCGGTTGGTTTTGAGAGGTCTGGGTTCGGGTTTGAGGACACTGGAGATCGAAGGAATGCTGCAGATAACCTTGAACGTTCTCTGCGTCGCTCAAAGAAACGAATCAGCGACTATATTTTGGCGAATAACTTTGAATTGTTTGTAACTTTTACTTTTGCCGCGAATCGGCAAGATGTTGATGAAAAACGTCAACAGATGTCGAATTGGCTTCGTAACCAAAGAAAACGCAACGGAAAATTCGACTATTTAATAGTACCAGAGTTTCATAAGGATGGTAAATCTTTGCACTTCCATGCACTTTTTAACAGTTATTGCGGCGAGATTCAGCAAGCAATCAATCCTAAGACTGGCTTAGCTCTAGAACAAAAGGGCCAGCCGATTTACGTTTTGCCAGAATATACGCTCGGGTTCAATAACGCAAAGCGAATTCTATCTGACGCTGATAGCCAGAATCGCATTGCTCTCTATGTTCAGAAATACATCACAAAAGATATGCCATTATTCCATAACAAGCAAAGATATTGGGTTTCTAAAGATCTGAAGTTGCCAAAAATACAGAACAACCCAGAGAAATGGTACAAAGTATGTAAGCCGGATTGGGAGATAGAAAATGATTTTGGCAAAATTATGGAATTTCAGGTTGGTAAGAATCCAGTAGTTGATAGCTTTTGGGAGAAATACAAATGAACGAACAGGAAAAAGGCCGATTCCGGGAGTTTGTTGAAATTTTGTATTCTATCAAGTCGAATTTGCTCCCAAAGAATCAAAGCAAGGTATAATAAAGATGCTTACCCATTTTGTTACCAACACCATATTTAGTTCTGCTCTTAATGGGCGGTTGTGCCAGAACACGTTGGTGATTTTGGGTAAGCCACAACCGCCCATTTTGAATGGAGGTAAATTTTGAAAGCTATAATTTTGGCGCGGGTTTCTAGTAAGGAACAGGAAGAGAATAATTCAATTCCAGCACAGACACGTAGATTGGTTGATTATGCGTCAAGAAAGGGTCTAGAAATAATTGAGACTTTCCAGTTAGTTGAATCGTCCACGAAGGAAAATCGTCAGCAATATGACAAGATTATCCATAAGATTAGTAGCTCTAGGGAAACGTTGGCGTTAGTTGCTGATACGGTTGATAGATTGCAGCGCAGTTTTAGGGAATCGGTACGATTAGATGCGCTTCGTAAGGCAAATAAGGTTGAGCTTCATTTTGTTCGCGAAAATCTGGTGGTCACTGAGAAATCTAATAGTGCGGATATCTTGCGTTGGGATATGAGCGTGTTGTTTGCAAAAAGTTATGTTACTCAATTAACTGATAATATTAAACGTAGCCAAGAGGAGAAAGTTAGGAATGGCGAGTGGCTAAGTAAGGCGCCATTTGGCTATAAGAATATACGAAGAGACGGTAAGTCCTGGATCGAGCCTGACGATAATGCTCCGATTGTGATAGAAATGTTTAATAAATACGCTTCGGGTGCTTTTTCTTTGCGCGAATTACGTTCGTGGTTATCGGAAACCTATGGTATAGAGAAACAGGTTAGCCAGGTTGATCATATTCTTGATAACCCGTTTTATGCTGGGCAAATGCGGCTAAGAGGAGTTTTGCATCAACATTGTTATCAGCCGTTAATCACTATGGAGCTTTTTGAAGAGTCTCAAGCAGTGAAGAAACGATTTAATAGACCAGCCTATAAGTTTGCTGGCTTACCATATACCTATAGAGGTTTGATAGTTTGTGCTGAATGTGGTTGCCGAATTACTGTCGAGACTCAAAAAGGACATACTTATTACCATTGTACGCAATATAAGGGTAGGCATGGTGCGAAATATGTTCGCGAGGAGCTTATTACCTCTCAACTTCAGGCTGTATTTGCGTCGATTTCTCCAACAGAAGAACAGTTTATTGAAGTGATGGATGCTTTAAAAAAGGCCTATGGATATAATAAACAAAGTAGAGAGTTAATGTTAGCTAGGTTGAATGGCGAATTGTCGCGGGTAGTCAATCGAACTGAGCGACTTTTTGAAGCATATCTTGATGGAGACATTGCTAAAGAGGAGTATAAAGCTAAGCGAAATGCTTATAATGCAGAGAGGGCCAGTATAGAACGTCGGATTAACTCGCTTGATTATTCTATAGACGAATGGTATAGTAATATGTCTGCAATTATGGAACTTGTGCGCGATGCGCCTCTGTTATTTGAACAAAGTTCGATAATACATCAAAAACGACAATTATTAAAATTGGTATTCTCGAACCTTGAACTTTTCGGCAAAGAACTGAGGTGGAAACTAAAAAGGCCCTTCGATTCTATGGTTAAAATCAAAGGGTGTCCTTCTTGGTGCTGGAAGTAGGACTCGAACCTACGAAGGCCGAAGCCGAGAGATTTA
>CAYOLY010000015.1:0-27960 GCA_964404945.1 uncultured Candidatus Saccharibacteria bacterium
TGCTGGTGTCGTTGCTTACCGCAATGCTCGCCGTGCTGGCAAGGAAGCGTAAATCCGTTAATCGATTTTAGCTATTCCTAAAAACTCAAAACTCCCCCGTTACGGGGGAGTTTTGCTAACAAGCATAATCTTGGGCTAGCAAATAATCTACTACTTAAAACTAAAAGACATCGTTTCCCGGCTGAGCCGGGTCAAAATCACGGCCTGAAAGGTTCGATTTTGAGAGGCTCACCGGATGTCGTTAGTTTTAAGTAGTAGATTATAGGTTAGGGCAGATTCATATATTGACTTTTAAGCAAATCTGTGCTAATATATATGGTATAGGTGGGTATTATACCATGATTTCGGGCAGTCTCTATGGAACTTAAGCCCGAGGAGAGATTTTGGCATGAGAAGGCGCCAGAAAACTCGCGAAGAAAGGGAATTAGCCGCTTCCTTGGCTGAAGTGTCAGAAAGGGAGCTTGCTAAAAAATCCAAGCGTTCGCGCAAATCGAAAAAATCTCAGCCGGCGACACCAGAGCTTGTCGAGCGGCCGCTTTTCATGTCCGCATCTCTCCCTGCTCCTCCAATCCCGCCACTCCCGGCAACCTTGCGTCCTGCTCCAGCTTTGGTTCCTACCCTTGCGAAAAAACGTATTGATGATTTCGATGTTAACTCGATCCAAAATTATCAAGAATTACTTGCAGCCCTAAAGGCCAAGAAAGTCCAAATCACCCTAGGTAATGATATCGTCGCCACGGACAATATTCTAATCAACTATGATGTCGCTATTAAC
Organism: uncultured Candidatus Saccharibacteria bacterium; assembly: GCA_964404945.1. Lineage (GTDB taxonomy): Bacteria > Patescibacteriota > Saccharimonadia > Saccharimonadales > Saccharimonadaceae > Nanosyncoccus. Next base: position 776 of record CAYOLY010000015.1, read on the forward strand.
TTTAATGGTCATAGTATTATATCCGACGAGACCATTCCGGCGGCCCGCGTGTTTGACATTCGTAGTGGCGAAGTTACCTTGACCGGCAAAGGGAAGATTTTTGCCATGGGCGATCGTAGCGTGGCACTGCGTGTTTTTGGTGCAATTAGCACAGAAATGCCGTCTTATACTACTGTCACCATCGATGAAGGAATTAGTCTCTTTTCTCCAAGTTCATATGCGGTTTTCATAGCGGCGAACCTTGGCGCTGCCTACGGCCTAAAACTTAATTTCTCTGGAGAAATTATCGCCCATGATGGTATCTGTTTAAGCGCTGATGTGCGTGGTAAGCATCCGCGCAACCTCCCGGTTATCACGGTAAAGAGCGGCGCGCGGATTATTGTTGACGAAAATTCCGGATCTGCTCTTAGTGCTCTAGGCTATGGCATTTGGGAAGTTGGCGCAGTCTGTCTGCGAGGAGCTAGCGGCGTTCGGGCAAAATCTGGTCAGATTAAATGCTCGCATACCCAAGTAGTTTCAAATGGTCCTGCCGATATCGCTACCTTCCAAATTGAGCCAAACGATCCAGCGAATCTTGAGCTTTCTATCGACGGTGGCACTTATGTTAGTGAAAATTCTTATATTCTTGATGGCGCAGCGGCCAGCATCCAAAAGCTCTCCATTAAGGATAGTGATTTTAGTGGCGCACGTGGGGATTATCCGGCTGATATCCGCGCGGTTGTCAACACTTCTGCGCAAATTTTGCGGGACGCGGAGCCTGTTTCTGAGCCCCATCAGCTTATTCTGCCGACTGCGCCTACTCCGATCCCGGAAGAAGCTCTTCCGGTCGCCCCAACTACGCCGACTGTTGCTCCGCCGGATGTAGCTATGCCGACAATGCCAAACTCGCCAATCGCTGTCGATTCGACACCTCCACCTACGCCAGAACCAGATGAACGCGAGGCTGCTCGGAGTGCCTTGGCTGATGCGATCAGTGATCTAGAGAAGCTGCGTTCTTCGGATTATGCTGCCGGATTTTCGGCGATGCGTCGTGCAATTAGTCAGGCAAAGAGGACATTGCGTAGCAACCGGGCTAGTTTGGCCGACATTCGCGACGCGGCTAGCGGGCTGTTAGCTGCCTTCGATAATCTGGAGGAACGTGATGATATGTCTCTCAGCGACGAAGAGTTGGACGAACTGTTCTATCATGGCGCCGTCCTCGAAGAAATGGCTTCCGAGCGAGAAAAAGTTACCAAGAAAACGCGACGACTCTTTGGTAAAAAAACCACTAAGACCCTAGATGTTCCTCCTGCTCCTCTGAAAGCTGTTGTGAACTCTGTGCCTCAGCTGTCGGCTCCGACGGTTGTGCCGGCTACTCCAGTCGTTCCGGCTCCGGTTGCGCCAGTCGTTCCTGCGCCTGCCCCAATCGCAGCGCCATCCGCTCCAGAGCCGGTATCTCTTACGCCGGTTTCTGCTCCTACGGCCACTGTTGCTACTCCAGTCGTCCAAACTTCTTCGACCGCGCAAGTTGCTGCCCCAACAACTCCTGAGCCAAATTTATCTATGCTTCGCGAAGTGATTTCGGCAATTGCTCGGCTCGAACCGCAAAAATATACTGCCGCCAGCTATCAGAATCTCCTCAATACGCTCTCTTTTGCAAAAGAGATTATTGGCCGCGACGGCGTCCAGCAGGCCGAAATTGATCAGATTGCTTCACGTTTACTTACGGAGCTAACCGATCTCGAACCGGCTCCGGTTCTACACCAATATTCAAGTTTTTCCTCGGAATCGATCGATGAGATGTCTCCATCGGCGCATTGGTCGGCAGGCGTTAGCTCTATTGACGAAACCGCTCCTTTCGATTACGCGAACTACCGTCCGCCACGCACCAAGCCAAAACTTGGCTCACCGTTGAGCGGCTTTGTAAAGAGTATTACGATCGGGGCTCGGGCTGGGCTTGCGACTTATCGTCGCTCTCGTCGCGCGACCAAAAACGCCTAAATTATTCATCCTCCACTTGATTACTCTATATGGCTAGACAACGGAGGGAATAAGGCCAGTGTCGCAAGGCTGTATTTGAGATTATCATAACGGGGCCAGAACTATCGGCGGTAATGGCAAAATTATTAATGTACAATCCGTAATCATGTGTGTGCTCTGACCACCAAGCGCCCAGTAATGCAGGGTTACCCAGAACCCCTTCGTCATAGACAACTGCTCCGCTGCGGACGAAAATCTAAATGTTCCGTTTTTGCTTATTATAGCCAGAGTACTATAAACAAAATTTGATTTTTAACGTGCTGATGCTTGCAAAAGAAAATTCGCTTAGTCTATAATGACCCCACGGGTGAATCCGCCAAGCCAGATTGCCTATCCTAAATAACTAAAATCAATTATGCAAAATTTCTTGTCCACGCGTCTCCATCCATCTTGGCATTTTTATGCGGTTATAGTTGGGCTCTTTTGCGGAATCGTAATCAGTATAATCCTTTCTTTACAAATTTGTGCAGAGTTATACTGGCTAGTTTTAGCGCTTGTTTTGTTAACTGTGGCAATTATCTTTCCGGCCAGATTCATGTTAGCTTTGGCCTTCTTAGCTGGCCTTGTTATAGGGAATTTTCGTAGTTCACCGCAGCTTTCTAGCCAAGAATTTTTCTCAGCCAATCTTGGTCAAACTATGACTATCTCTGGGATAATTTCGGATGATCCCGATTTTTCTGAAGGGAATAATGTCATTCATCTAAGTAATCTATGCATAAATGATGACGTATGCTTCGCTGGTACAGCTTATGTAAAACTTGCACGAAAAATTGAAGTTGAACGCTCAGATTATATAACTTTGCAAGGTAAGCTAGGTGACGGTTTCGGGACGTTTGTTGCCAGTATTTTTCGGCCAACTGTGCTTAGTATTGATAAGACTAGCCCGGGTGATTTATTTGCAAAGTTCAAAGCTTTCTTCTCTGAACGAATCCGGGATTATATTGCTTCACCCGAAGTTGATCTTGGCCTAGGTTACCTCATGGGGATGAAGTCAGGCCTTTCTGATGAATTCTCGGAGGCTCTGCGCACCGTTGGTATGACGCACGTGATTGTCGCTTCGGGTGCGCACCTCGGTATTTTGGCTGGTGCGGCGAAGAAACTTTTTGGCCGGCTATCAAAATTTGCTGGGCTTATGTTTTCAATGTTGTTAATCATAGCTTTTGTCTTGATGGTCGGTTTTACGCCGTCCATGACGCGAGCGGCCTTGGTTGCAATATTGTCGCTGCTGATGGGCTACGTTGGACGTAAGTTTTCGCCTTGGCGACTTTTGAGTTTGGTTGGGGCTCTCACTTTATTGGCTGAACCGATCAACTTTCTTAGCCTTGGCTGGCAACTCTCCTTCGCCTCTTTCTTTGGGATTCTCATTTTAGCTCCACGCCTCGGCCGGTTTCTTTATGGTGGTAAAACTCCGCCTTGGCTGGCTAGTATGCTGATTACGAGTTTCGCCACTAGTCTAGTTTGTGCGCCAATTTTAATCTATAATTTCGGCTCAATTTCGCTTCTTTCGTTTGTGGCGAATTTGGTTATCTTGCCTACCTTGCCCTATGCTATGTTGCTAGTTTTCTTAGTCGGAGTCACAAGCTTCTTGCCGGCGTTGGCTGGATTGCTTGCGTTGCCAGCGACCTGGTTGCTAGATTTTCATATTTGGACGGTGAATTTCTTGTCCGAGAAGACCATGTTTGTGATTAACTTGCCATCTGCGGACGCACGTTTTTTCTGGTTGTATCTACCAATAACTATGATCTTGTGCTGGCCATACCTTCGGGCGCGCAGACGCCATCGAAGGGGCCGTATTGGTATTATCAAAAGTGAGAAAATATGCTATAATAATGAATATGATAATTAAATCCGAGTCCGAAATGCTGGCTTTTGGTCGTCAAATGGCCAAAAATTTGACCTTCCCGGCAGTTTTTGAGCTTATTGGTGATGTTGGTGCGGGAAAGACGACTTTTACACGTGGTCTTGCCGAAGGCCTCGGCGTGAGTTCAGCGGTTACTAGCCCGAGCTTCACAATTTCCAAACGTTACGCTTTTCCGTTGGCGCATTCCAAGAATAATGCTAGCGGCACTTTGATCCACTACGACTTTTATCGTCTTGACGATCCAGGGATCATGCGCGAAGAGCTTTCTGAGGCACTTTCACTTCCGAATGCGGTGATTATAGTAGAATGGGGCGGTGACGTTGCGGACTTATTACCTACGAACAAGACTCGTATCGAGTTTGATCTCACTCCTGAAGGCGATCGGGAGCTCCGAATTTCTGCGCCAGGGAAGTCAGAAACTATAAAAGCTAGCAATCCATCTCTTACTACGAAAGGTATAGATGAAGTATCTACTGCTAGCGGTAGGTCTAAAAAGGGGTCTTCCGCCTGCGAGCTCTATTTGGACACTTCGACAAACCTATGCCGACTAGGGATTAACGATCAAACCTATTCTTGGGATTCTGGCCGCGTCATTGCTGAGCAGATTTTTGCTTTTATTCATAATAAACTTTCCGAAAATAATTTCGACTGGCCAGATATTACGAAAATCACTTATTTTTCTGGCCCAGGATCGTTCACTGGTCTGCGCATCGGTGCTGCGATCGTTAATGCTCTAGCTGATCAGCTACAGATCCCGCTCTTTGACCATCATGGCGTCCAGCACCCCGTGATTATTCCGGAATACGGGCGCCCTGCTAACATTTCTGCGCCCAAGAAATAATTTCCACTCTATCTTAAAACCTACAAATATAGTATACTTAAAGTGGAACTTTATTAATTTTTTATTTATTTGTTACCCCGCTGGCATAGAGGAAAATGCCAGCAAACAATTAGGAAGGTTTTTCTAGCATGGAAATACTATTTATTATTATCGCGCTCATCGGCGGTGTTGCGTTGGGTGCTGGTGGGCTCTATGGTTATAATAAGAAGAACGAAAACGGCGGCAAGGTCAAGGCGGACGATTTGGTTCGCAAAGCAAAGAACGAGGCTTCGGACATCGTCTCGAAAGCAAAAAGCGATGCCGCTAATCTTGCAGCTAAGTCTCAGCAAGAAGAGGCGGAGCGTCGTCGTGAGTGGAAAAACACCGAAAACCGGCTTAGTGAACGCGAAATAAATCTTGACAATAAACTTGACCAGCTCGAAAAAAAGACCGAGCGCCTTGCTAAGCAAGAGAAGGAACTTGATGATCTGAAGCTCGAAGTTCGCGATATTCGCAACAAGCAGCAAGAAAAACTTGAAAAGATTGCTGGCCTTACTAAAGAAGATGCTCGTGATAAGCTGATGCAGATGACGGAGCGCGATATTAAGCAAGACCTCGCTGGGCTCGTAGCTAAAGAGCAAAAAGAGATTAAACATGAAGTTGATGAAACCGCCCAGGCAATCCTTCTTACGGCAATGGAACGCATGTCTTCTGAGGTGACCGCTGATCGTACCGTTACCGCTTTGAAACTCCCAGATGATGATATGAAGGGCCGCATTATTGGTAAAGAGGGCCGCAATATCCAAGCACTCCAACGTGCTACTGGCGTTGACATTATGGTTGATGATACCCCAGGCATGGTGGTACTCTCTAGCTTTGACCCCATTCGTCGCCAAGTTGCTCGTTACGCGCTAGAACGCTTGATGAAAGATGGTCGAATTAACCCCAGCTCGATAGAAGAAGCCGTGGCAAAAGCCGAGCGCGAAATCGAGAAGGAAGTTATCCGGGCTGGGGAAGATGCCGCCCGTGAAGTTGGAGTCGTAGGGATTCCGCGCGAGCTGCTTCATCTTCTTGGCGAGTTGAAATTCCGTACTAGCTATGGTCAAAACGTGTTACTTCATTCCGTCGAGATGACGCATATTGCCGGCATGATTGCGGAAGAAATTGGTGCGAATAAGCGCGTCGCCAAGACGGCCACACTCCTTCACGATATCGGTAAAGCCGTGACGCACAAGATCGAAGGGAAGCACGCCGAGATTGGCGCTGAACTGGCAAAGAAATATGGTATGCCGGACGACGTCGTGCATGCTATGGCTGCTCATCACGACGATATTGAGCCAACCACTCCAGAAGCCATCATCGTAAAAATCGTCGATTCACTTTCGGCGGCGCGTCCCGGTGCACGTAATATTTCTGCGGAGAATTTTGCTGAGCGTATGCGTGACCTCGAAAATATCGCCACTAGTTTTCCAGGGATCGACAAGGCTTATGCAATTTCCGCTGGTCGTGAAATCCGAGTTATCGTTGAGCCAAAGCAAATCGATGATCTCTCTGCACTCAAGCTCGCTCGCGACATTGCCAATAAGATTGAAGCCACTATGTCCTATCCTGGCGTCATTAAGGTCAATGTGATTCGCGAAACCCGTGCTGTCGAATATGCAAAGTAAGGTAAATCCAGAGTATCCTAGCCCCCTAAACGATCAGGCGGATCTCTCGGAAAAGCCCGATCAGCTTCCAGTTGGTGAACCTCCGCTAAAACAGAAGATCAAGAAATCAACCATCTTCAAGTTTGTGTTACTTGGCATTGTTGTGGTGATCGTGATCGGTTATCTTGCATGGGATGTTCTCGCAAAAGGGCCTATCACGCAACTTTTGTCAAACCGCGATGAGCTGGTTCGCATTATGAATAATCTTGGCCCTTGGGCACCGCTCTTTTATATTCTAATTCAGGTTGTTCAAGTCGTCGTAGCACCTATCCCGGGGCAGATTGTTGGCGGCGTCGGCGGTTTTCTTTTTGGTCACTGGGGTATCCTTTGGACGACGATTGGTAGTATTATCGGTTTCTGGGTTGTGTTTTGCATTGCGCGCAAATTTGGTCGCCCGCTCATCGAGAAAATTTTCAAGAAGCCGGCCGTCGACAAATTTGATTTTATCATCAACGCTAAAGGTGCTGCGCTAATCATTTTCGCGATTTTTCTGCTTCCCGGCTTCCCCGACGACTTAGTTTGTTATGTCGCCGGCCTAACGAAGCTCTCAATGCGTAAGCTTTTGCTTATTTCTATCTTGGGCCGTTTCCCGACTATTGTGCTTACAAATTACATCGGGATGGGCATCGGCGGAAATATCGGTCTCGTCGTAGTACTTTCTCTAGTAGTAGTCGTTATTATCGGTCTCGCCGCCTGGAAGCGTGAGCAGATCATTGCCTTTCTCAAACGTGAAGAAAACAATAAACCAGAGAAAGGGAAGTAGGGGATGAAGCTATATATTATTCGGCATAGCGAAGTACTTAATCTGGAAATCCTGGAAAGGGAATGGCCGCTCTAGTACTTATATAGTTCTGGCATCGCCTGCAGCTTTTCTAAACTATCAAATTCCTCTTCCAAGAATCTTGATTCTGGCGTCTTGGCGAGTTCTACGGCCTCGTCGAAGGCCAGCGCGACCAGCTCAATCTTCTCTCCAGCGTCCAAACTTTGCGTGGTTTGCCCGCTTAGGCCCGTCGCTAGAAAAGTATAAACCAGCCAATCGGTTTTGTTGAACGGCTGTTCGACTCGTATCAGCTTCCAGTTCTCCATCGTAAGCCCGGTTTCCTCAAGCAACTCGCGCTCTGCTGCCGCTAGCTCGTCCGCATCCTCTACATCCGCTCTCCCGCCTGGGTAATCATAAAAACAATCCTTGCGTGGCTGCTCTTGTCTTGTGATTATTAATTTTGGCCCTGGCTTTTTTGAAACTCGAGCATTTTTCAGCTGTTTCGCCTCTTCTTCCGATAAGACCGCCAAGATCTTTACTGTGTCCGGACGTCCTAGCATTTCAAACGTTTGGGTACTTCCGTCAAACATTTTTTGTGGCCATTGATAAACATCATAAATCACCCCCGAGAAGACCTTTTTCGCTTCTTTCGGTACTAATTTCACTCCTTCTGGTATAAATTTTCGCATAGAATCTCCACTATTAGTTATCTATCCTGCGAATCCAACAATCGCAATTATTAGTGTTGCCAAGCCAGCCCCGCAAGTTAGCCAAACTACTTCGCCACTTGTCAGACTAAGTGCTACGCACATTATTGCTAAGCCCACCCACAAGATAAGTAAGCAAACTGCTGTCCATGGATACCGGATGTGTAACAATAAGCTCTTCATAAAACTCTTTTCTTTCATGCGAAGATCCTTTCTTTTATGATGTTAAATAGATATTCGTCATTATTCGCAAGCGATGAGACTGTATTGATTAACAGTTCATAACTTTCCGTAAGTCCGTATCGGGTCGCTTTTACGCTATCATGTGGGACTCCGGTCGCGGAGGCATTAGTTAGTGCATACTCCATTGAGCGCAGCATGATTTCTGAGAAAGCGTTTCGGTGCTCGGCGTTATCAAGAATCGTTACTGCGCCCAAAAAGGCTTGCATAGCCTTCAGCAACTCGAAGTTAATCATATTAACTTTTACATTTATTACTTTTGTCCCGACCACTTGAATAAACACATCCATCAGATGTCCACTACGGAAAGCTTCAACGTAATTCGTATTGCCGAGCATTTCTTGGCTGAGTTTCTCCGTAATAGCGGAAGATAGAATCCCTAGTAGACTATCACCATCGAAATTACATCTTTGCATAGCTAAGGAAATGTCCGGGCAAAAACAAGTTACGGTTGTCTCGAGCAACTTCTGGAACTTGCCTTGACCGTTTAGAATCTCATAATAACTTTCTACCCACTTATAGTATGCCTCGTGGCTGGTTGGTTTCTGCGCAATAATCCCAAAGTCGATTAACCCGATCCGATTATTATCTAGCAACACGATATTGCCCGGGTGCGGATCCCCATAAACATAATCTGCGCACATCGCAGTATATAGCGCTTCGCCACCAGCTAGAACTACCTGTTCCCATAAATCCGAGCCGGTCTTTTCTCTCACGATTGAGGCTGCCGACTTTTCTCGTGTTGCCATGGCCATTACGTCTGCTAGCGAAGGCCCCTCGATGAAATCTTGTACAATCACGGTTTCTGACGACAATGCTTCATAAACTTTCGGGATTACGATTCTTGGATGGTTGCGATAGAATTCTGCAAAATATTTTTGGTTTTCTCTTTCGCGTTGATAGTCAGTCTCCTGAATTAACATTTTTGCATAGGCATCGTATGCGTCAGTGTAGTCTACTAGATATTGCGGCAAGAATTTTGAAAATAGCCAGCATAGTCTCCGCAATGCCTTTAGATCAGCCCTTAAATTTTGTTGGATAGATGGGCGTAGGATTTTGATCGCTACATCTTCACCAGTGCGTAACCGCCCGCGATAAACTAACGCAAAGCTCCCTGCGGCGACTGGTTCTTCTGAAATCCACGCAAAGTTGTTCACTTGTATATATTTTGCTAGATCCAGAGGCTCGCGCGGTGCTTGTGAAAAGATTTTCATTTCGCCTGGTCCGCCCCATCCTTCCAGAAACTTGCTTGACCCACCTAAGATTTGTAAAAATTTAATATAAACCCCGCCCCACTCTCGAAAACTCTCAAAAATTGCCCGGCGGTATTCACAGTCTTTGTGTGTTGCTCGCGATAGTCGAATCCTAGCTAATCGTAGAATTAATTTTGTGTATCGCCGGACATTTTTCATCGCTTTTTCCCGAAACCGATCAAAAACAAAATTACTGTTAGAATCATCGCAAAAATTGGCAAAAAAATCCCAACTTCGGGATTGCAAAACGCTAACAAAATCATTCCTGTCCAAATTGCCAGAATCGCCAGAACCACAAACGCGTATTTCATGAAAATCTCCACTTGGTCGGGGCTACCAGGATCGAACTGGCGACCTCACGCCCCCCAGGCGTGCGCGCTACCACTGCGCTAAGCCCCGAATCTACCTCTTAATTTTACCACGTGCCTGCCAGATTGTCAGGTTTTCGCTTCGTGCGGCGTTTTTCTTCGACCTTGACATATCCTTATCGGCGAGGTATAATTTAATCATGACAAAACGTCTTTATCGAGTCGAGCGCGGTCGAAGAGTTGCCGGGGTCTGCGGCGGCATTGCTAAATACATCAATGTCGATCCGACTGTGGTCCGTCTCTTGTGGATTCTACTGATTCTTTGTGCGGCTAGCGGGATTTTAGCTTACTTAATCGCCGCGATTATTATGCCTTCCGAATCGGAAGTCTTTGCGGAATAGCCATTTCCGAAGTTCAAGGGTCAGAAGAAAGCCCCTCGCAATATGGAGGGGCTCGTTTTAGCCGGTAATATTGACCGTGCAGGAATCCCGCACGACAGTGTCGCCGACTGTGTACGCCGTCCAGATCTCAGCCTCGCCGCTCGCTGCTGCATCAGTGATGCGCAGTGTGCAGCGTACGTAGGCATTTGCGCCCGACGTATAGTTCCCGATTCTGATGCCACCGGTATTGAGAGCAGCGTTAGCTGTCCCGATTAAATCGCCATCGTGTAGGCTATTGTAGATCTTGGTGGTGTCGGGGACCAGTTCAACCCCGTCGGGCAGGGTGATGCTTGCGATCACTCCGTCATGCGTAACGGAGTCGGTGTTGGCATATTGGAATTGTACCTGCACCAGCTCGCCGATTTGTGCTTCGGCACTGGTGTCCCAGCCGACTTCTACGTCATTACGCCGAATCTTTGCCTCTGTCATGAAAGACAGGTTAGTCGGTTGCGGTTCATCCGCAACGATCCGCACATGGATCGCAACGATGATGTCCGTTCCGCCCGGGATCTGCCCGTCCAGCGCGTCGTAACCGACCAGCACGCCATTTTCTGCCGCTGCCTTGGTCACAATTTCGTCGCCGACCGGGATAATGCCCACGCTCTCGCTTTCCAGCGTCGATTCGCCGTAGACGTACTCGACGTGGAAGGGGACATCGCTTGTCAGTAGGATACCGTCCCAGTATTGGCTGGGCGTGCCGTTGTCGGAAGTAATGCGCCCATAAATCGGCATCTGAGTTGCAGGCTCCAGCGGCAAGCTGAAGGCTACGCGCGTGCCGGTCGAGGTCTGGCCACCGTTGTTAGCGGCCCGAACGCGCAGAATATAGGTCTGCCCGTCTTCGACCTTGAGTTCGCGGTAGTTCCATCTACCGTTTCCGCCGATCAACTCCGCCGAGATATAGCGCTTCTCGTTGCCATACTCAGCGTTGTCGCTAATGGAGTTAAAAACGACCTGGTCGTCCAGGGCGCCTTTCTCCACTTCTGCGGTGGTGTAGCTGGGGCGCCCGCCGCCATTGTCTCCCCAGCCGCAGCTAATCTTGCTGGGCCGGTTCATAAAATAGACGCAGGCGCAGATAGTCGCCACGATCAGGGCCACCACGAGCACCGATACTAAAACGACTTTGCCTTTCGACTGTTTCGGCTCGTTTCTTTCTTCCCACGGATCACGATAACTTCTGTTGCTCATCCTTTTCATTCCTTTCAAGTTGATATTTGAGCTGAATTATGGCTTGGATCTGGACTGTCAAAGAGCTACGACTTGAGGTCGTATTGACTTATGACACGGGGTCATACTTCCATTGTAGCACACTTTGTCAAAAAAGTCAATAGTAATTATGCTATTCACGGTATATTTCAAACAATAATGGAAAATTGCGTGTCTTGAGCTTGTTTTCTAAAGTAAGTATAATAAAACCAGCATATACAATAAAGGTTAGGAGTTGGTACTATGAGCTACGAGGGTTCTTATATGTGGCAAGTTCGCCAAAAAGTTGGCAACATGCGACTTATCACCGCTACAATTGATGTCTTACCGATTAATGAACGCGGCGAGGTAAAATTAGTTTATGCCCCGCATGTTAATGGATGGAGTTGTGTTGGTGGACATGTTGAACTAGGGGATTCGTGGACAAGTGCGGCGTTGCATGAGCTGGAAGAAGAAGCTGGGATTGTTGCGACTGAAAATGATCTAGTACCGTTTGGGGCTATTTCTGGTCCAGAGCGAATCTTCTATTATCAGGATGGCGAAAGTCAACCCTTTACACTGTGCTTCTTTGTTAAACACTGGGAATACGAAGGTGAGCAGACCGATAAGGAAGAAATTCCAGAAAACGGCTGGTATTCTATTGATGAAGCTCTGCGTATGAAAATCACCCCATGGTGTCGCAATATCTTGCTTGGCTATCAGCGTTACCTCAAGACTGGTATATTTCAAATGATTGAAGACAAACGTTCTGGCCTTGCTAGCTTAACCTAGTTTGAACTCTTTGTCGAAGCCAATCGTGCGCGCAAAGGTCTCATCGTGGGTGGCTGCCAGGATCGCCCCGTGGTAGTTTTTCAACGCCGATTCGACATTTTCCTGTGCGCGAATGTCGAGGTGGTTTGTAATTTCGTCGATGATCACCAAATCGAGTGGGCATAGAATTAAGCGTAGAATCGCCAGTTTTGTCAATTGTCCACGCGATAATTCACCGACCGGCCGATTCATATCTTGAGGTATAAAATCCATCGTTGCTGCTGCCCGAAAAATTTCCGTTTTATCAAACTCTTCGCTTTGGGCTAGGAAACTTTTCGCTAGATTTAGTCCAGTTACGTCCTGGGAGATATATCCGATTTTGAGATTCGGCGCAGTCCAGACCTCGCCCCTATCTGCCGGCAGTTTTCCGAGAATTATCTGGAACAGAGTACTTTTTCCGCTCCCGTTTCGCCCGCAGATTCGCATTCGTTCACCGGTACGGACCGTAAAGTTCAGCCCTCCAAACAATTGTTTCTGGCCATAACTTTTTGTTAGATTTCTTACTTCTAGTAATTTTTTGTCATGCAGGAAGTTTGCCGAAACTTCCGCGCTATAAAATTTGCGTTCCAATGGCTTTTCCGTAGCCGTAATTTGCTCAAGCCGACTCTGTGTCGCTCTCAAGATCTTTCCGGCGCTGTTCTGGGCTGCCATTCTTTGCCCGTTGTAGCGTAACCTTGACTCGTCGCTGATCTTATTGTAGCTCCGGCGATTACTTTTATGCGCACGGTCGTGAGCGTCTTTGAGCTGTTTCTCCAGTTTTTTCTTTTCTTGCTGCGCCCGTTCGTAGTTCCGAAGTTTTTCGTGCTGCGTTTGGGCTTGTTGCGCGCAGAAGCTACTATAATTGCCTAGAAAAATTTCCGCTTTCCCGTCGTGCAAATAAATAATTTTATCCGCCACCGTTTCAAGAAAATCCCGGTCGTGGCTAACTACTAGAACCAGACCACGATACCCGCTTAAGTTTTTTAGCAACCAGGCCTTGCTTTCGCGATCCAAATTGTTAGTCGGCTCGTCGAGTAGTAAAATTTCTGGCTTCTGCCGAAACAATTCTGCTAGCCGGATTTGCGTGCGCTCGCCGCCGGACTTATCTTGCAGGTCTTCCTGTGTCTGCCTTAAGAACCCTACTTCGCCCGTCGTTTTTATGCTACCTTCATCTGGACACAGCTCTCCCGCTATCAGTCGGAGCAAAGTGGTTTTTCCGACTCCGTTATCACCGATAATCGCCACTACCTCGGGGTTTGCTAGAGCTAGGTTCAAGTTTTCCAGGAGTGGCTGGTTTTGGTAAGAAAAGTTTAAATTAGAAATCCGCAACATAAAAATACCTCGTAAATTTTGCTTTATAAACGTGAGAGATATTTTTAGCTTCGCATATCTTTATTATAGCACATGTTATAATAGGAAGAAGGAGCGTAACAAATGCAAATTTCTGAGTTACACGTTGGCGATGCCTACACGAATCAAGAAATCGTCGACACTTTCAAATGCGGTAACATGGGCGGTCTCCGCCGATCGAAACAAACCAACACTTTAGTGATTTTCGTTAAACACGGTCAGTGTTATCATGCTGATGAGTGGCGAGACGGTGTCCTGAACTTTACTGGTATGGGTAAAGTTGGCGATCAGAGTATCAACTACTCCCAAAACAAAACTCTTGCCGAATCGAGATCTAGTGACATCGGTCTTCATCTGTTTGAATCTTTCGAACCAGGGAACTACGTTTATAGTGGTGAAGTCGAGCTCTCTGCTGAGCCTTTCGAGGCTGTCGAGCCAGACAAGGACGGCAAAGATCGTATTGTTATCAAGTTCCCGCTCAAGTTAAAACAATAAAATTATCTGGAGGTAAAGGTTTATGAAAAATATCTACATCATCACAGGCGCAAACGGTTTTCTCGGTAATAACCTAGTGCGCGCTCTTAGCCAAGACCCAAATAACCAAATCCGTGCCCTCGTCTCATCGCTAAAGCGTGCCGATGCTCTGCAAGGACTTAACTGTGAGCTTTTTGAAGGTGACGTTACTAAACCAGAAACGTTAGTCGACCTCTTTACTGTTCCGACCGATGCAAAAGTCTATGTTATTCATTGTGCTGCGGTTGTCTATATTAAGTCAAAACCTAATCCTGCAGTTTATGAAGTAAATGTCCTGGGTACAAAGCACGTTGCGGAAAAGGTGCTTGAGATTGGCGCCAAAATGGTCTATGTGAACAGCGTCCATGCTATACCGGAATTGCCGCACGGCGAGGTCATGAAGGAAGTTACCGCTTTCGATCCGGCGAAAGTTGAGGGTATCTATGCCAAGTCGAAAGCCGAAGCGGCCGAATACATTTTGGATATGGTTAGGATGCGTGGTCTCGATGCTTGCATAGTTCACCCGTCCGGGATTATTGGTCCTTACGATTTTAAGACCAGCCACCTTACGCAGCTAGTCATTGATGTCGCCACCGGACGTTTGAAGGCCGGTGTAAATGGTGGCTACGACTTTGTGGATGTGCGCGATGTTGTTGCAGGGATTCTCAGTGCTTGTGTTCATGGTAAGGCTGGTGAGTGTTATATTCTTTCGGGACATTACGTTTCGGTCGCTGAGCTGCTACAACTGATCACGCAGGCGGCTGGGCGTAAACCTATCAAGACCTTCTTGCCGTTATGGCTTGCTAAGCTCACTGCTCCGCTGTCAGAGATTTATTATAATATCAAAAAACAGCCGCCACTTTATACAAAGTATTCGCTCTATACGCTGGAGTCCAATGCGAACTTCTCGCACGCCAAAGCCAGTCGTGAGCTGGGCTATTCGCCCCGTCAGATCCAAACTACTGTCGACGACACCGTAAAATGGCTCAAACAAGCTGGCCGAATCTAAGCTTCGCAGCTCGCGTAGGGGGAATATTCATCTGCGTTATTTCTTAAACTTCGACTTGTCGTAATTATACGGAATACTAGTGCCGACTACGACATCTTCAATCTTATCAATAATTAGCCAGTCGTCCATATTGCCCTGGTGATCGAAATCAAGTGGCTCAATTTCTTCCACATCACCAAATTCTACCAGGCAAAGGCATTTCTTATGCCAGCGCTCTTTTTGTTTATCGGTGAGTTGTAATTTGTCATTATTATCTTCAATAGTTTTGGTGATTTCGTCGTCCGCGAGTTTTACAAAATTCTGCACATTTTTCACGATAGCCTTAACGGTAATTCGCTTGCTACCTTTTTCCATAAAATAAAGTTCATCACCGGCGAACACGCGGCTATGCGGAATCTTCCGACCGGCGGCACCACGAATCACCATCGTTTTACTACCATCTAGAATCTTGCCGAGTTCTTTGGACTTATCGTCACAATAGACTAAATGAACCATAATAATTCCTACATTACTTTGTTTAATTATAACATGTCCCGCGCTTCTTGCTTAACTGGGTGGGGCGTAGTTCCTTGCTTTCGACTTTTCCTAGGAATGCTTTCTATAGCGATTAAGCAAAGTTGTATCGGCTACGTCCATCAGCTATGTTATAATAAAGTGTGTGCACTTATGCTAAATATAATCATCAACTCGCAAAAGCGTTGAGAAAGTAGGCATTTGTTTAGTGAAATTGAACGCGAATATAAAAAAGGCCTACAACAAAAGCGCTTTATCGCTTATTATTGGCCCTGTGCAGCGCTCGTCGTAGTTTTAGCTATTGTCTTTGCACTGGTCTTTAGCTCTCTTCGCTGGCTTATTTATGGCTGCGCCGTGATTATATTTTGTATGTTGGCGGTAGCCTTTCTGGCCTGGGAGTATCATCATGCTGGCAAGCTTTTTCGCAGCGTCCGCATCAGCAAAACTTTCTCCGCCAAGCTGGCCGCTTATTATATTGCGGACGACAAACGTCGTATCGATAATCTCGTAGATGATCTAGCTCGTCACCGAATTCGTACCAAAGATGATATATTACTTACGCTTAATTATTTTCAAACGCGCCTACCCAGCAATACAAAACCAAATCTACTCGGCTGGGCTTTGACGGCTGTCATTACGTTATCTTCGATCGTAATCGTTGCCTACGATGGCTCAATCGGGACGATTAACTTGCATCGACTCATCCCAATTTTTGGCTCCACGCTTGTCGTTGCTTTGCTAATCCTGACGCCCGTAATTATTGCAAAAATTATTTCCACTACCATGTCAATTTCACGCAACAAAATCGACAGCTCGCTCGTCGAAGATTTAGCTTATATCTATGTTTATTTTGACCAATATCGCGAACGCCTAGTCGATGCTAACGACGCAAGCAGGGAGCAATAAAAACTATTGTGCCAACTATGAACTCTATCACTACGACTGACTACTTTGGTAATAAATATCAAGCTGACCCAAGCAAGATGACGGTTTCCATCCATGTTTACGGTATCGCTTTAGATGGTAATAAAGCACTAGTCTCTCCGCAATTTGATGGATATGATTGGCCTGGCGGTACTTTCAAACTGGGTGAGGATACCGTGCAAACTTTGAAGCGTGAGTTTAAAGAAGAGACTGGTTTTGATGTAGAACCTATAAAACTGCTTGATGTGGAGACTAGCCTATTTCATCACTACAAGCGTGGCACAGATCATCATTCGATCCTGGTGTTTTACTTGGTTGAGATTGTCGGCGGGGAACTCTCCGACAAAGGTTTTGACGCTGACGAGCGCGAATACGCAAGCCTGGCTAAGTGGATACCACTAGACGAGTTATATAACATGCGCCACGCCTGTAGTATTGATATTGCAAGTAAACTTCTGGATTTGGCGAAAAAAGAGCAAGGGTGAAATATCTCAGGCCCTCGACTGGGTTTTCGGTCTCGCTAACGTCGGCATCATGGTATACTTTAAGTATTATGAAGACTGATTTTATTGTCGTGGGTAGGACACGAAACATCCCGAAAATCCTCGAAGTGTGCAAGGCTCTTGATTCTATTGATAAGACCTACTATTGTTTTGCCAAAAACGAGATCTCGCATAAAAAAGCGGGCTTTAACCTTCATGACCATCCCGACAAACTTGCCGATGACTACGAGAATCGTAAACTTACCTCGGACGCTATCCGCATAATTTTTGAAGACGATCTGAGTGGACTGAAGTCTGCTGAGAATCTCATCATGGTACTCCCTGCAGGAAAGAGCTCACATATTGAGGCTGGTATAGCTTATGGTCTCGGCAAGAAATGCTATGCAATCGGCCCCTATGAGAAAACCGACTCACTTTACCTAATTTTCGACAAGATTTTCTCCAGCGTTGAAGAGATGAAAGAGTATTTTGAGCATAAATAAAATTCCTAGCGGGATCCATCTTTATTTTGTATGGTCGGACGTGGTTTGTTCGGCTTTAACAGTCTTTCTAGAGGGAGATGGTATGTATTAAGCATTAGCACTTATAGTTGTAGAGTGCTAATTTGTATGGTATAATACGAACGAATGTCGAATTATAGTGAATCGGAGTTTAATGTAGCCAAGGGTATTTTAAGCAGGAGTCTAAAGATAAGAAATGATAACTGTTTATACCCATGTAGCCCATGTAGTAACAAGGTTGCTAAATGCCATTCCATACAAGATAATCGTATCCTAAATTTGCTAGCTAATAGTGGGCATGTTTATATGATAAAGCCCGATATTAATCATATGCAATATGATGCACATTCAACGCCGCTTTATTTCCAAAAATTAGGCATACATGAAGCAACGACCTTTAAGGGTCTGTGTAATGCTCATGATGCGGAGATGTTTAAGCCGATTGATACTGAAATCTTAGATTTAGGAAATCCGCAACATGCCTTTTTGCTTACTTATAGGGCGGTAATTAAAGAGTCAGTTGTACTTATAGAGGAATATTGCAGGCAGCAGACTATGCTTGAGAAAATGGCGAAAAATGGATTAGTAACTCCTGAAAGGCATCTTGAATTGATGAGTATACCAGTACGGCAGCTGCTATGGACGCAGGATTTTATTGAGTATAAAATGGAATTCGATAAAATGTTCTGCAGCAAGACTTACGATTCTCTATACTATAGAGGGATCATATTGGAACAAGAGTGCCAGTTTGCGGTCAGTACAGCTTTTTCTACATGGGAAATGAGTACGAAAGTGGATGGAATAGAACGAATCATAGTTAATGTATTTCCATATGCTAATAGTACCTATGTATTGTTCGCTTCGCTACCAGAAGACAAAAAACATATGGATACATATCTTGAAGAGTTTTTTAACTCTTCTGATTACTACCAGTTATATATTCTTTCTAAGATTATCTTGCGGAATTGTGAAAATATTGCATTTTCTCCGCGCTTAGTAGAGGGCTGGTCTGAAGATAAAAAAGCAGTAATCTTACAGTACGTAGCTGAAACTGGTAATACTGACAAAGTTGGCTACGAGCATAAAGATTTGTATCTATTCTAGTATCGAGCAATATATTATCTAACCTAGCATTAAGCATTGCGACGACTACTCAGGCCATAACTTTTCATCTTCAGGGAAAACCTCATCATGGGTCTTAAAATATGCTTCTCTGATAACATCCACCCACTCATTAAGCGTTATCATCCTAGCTAGCGTCGTACCTTCTGGAAATATGCTGAAGAACATTATGGATAATTGAACCAAGGAAACAGCAGAATGCTCTCCTGGGGTTGTAAGCCCATAATCGCTCCTACCGACTGGTATAAATGAGTCATCGCCAATTGGGCAATTACTGAGCCGCTTAAATGTTGCTTGTGGTGAAGCGTGTGTAATTTTGCATGCTAGTTTATATTGTTTATTCCACGCAGCCGTATTTAAGCTAGTTTTTTCTTCTATCTTCCTAAAGCTTAAGTTTCCTTTAGTATTTTTAAATAAA
The DNA here is from genome assembly GCA_964404945.1 of uncultured Candidatus Saccharibacteria bacterium. Lineage (GTDB taxonomy): Bacteria > Patescibacteriota > Saccharimonadia > Saccharimonadales > Saccharimonadaceae > Nanosyncoccus. The sequence continues at coordinate 19,734 of CAYOLY010000015.1, forward strand.
TTAGATGCTTTAGCCCAATTCGGGTATTCTTCATCAGATTCAGACGCTTTGCAAAATGCCTTAGCAACTTCTTCACCCTGTTCAGTGATAAAAGAGCCATACACGGTCAATTCGTATAGAGACCTCCATCTAGCATATGCACCATCTGCAAAACCACCCTTCATTAGTTCAAGTATTTCCAAATAAATCTGCATCCCTCGTCCATGTATATTTCGTAATGCCCAATACGTATTTGTTTTTTGCTCACGTTCGTCGTCGGTCGTGTTTGAGATGACATATTCAACGTAGTATTCTGCGGCCTCAAGCGCCATTATATATAGCATTTCGGATGCCGCTAAGGGCTTGTTCCATTTTTGTTCCTGCCTGGCCTTGAACTCATCGCTAAACAGCCTCTCGGAGCAAACTCTTTCAAACATTTCGGCTTTACAAATTTTTAAATCGGTTTTAGAGATGCTTTTAATAACTTTCTGCACTAGCTTGTCAAGATTATCCCCTTCTAGTTTTTTCAACAATTTCTTTTGTTCTTTTTCGTCCTTACATCTATCAAACTCTTTTTGCAATAGCTCCTGAAAAAACTTCTCAAACTCACTAGCATATGGCACATCTCGTGTATGATTTCCCATGCACTTATTATATATCAGCCTAATCTGTAATCCTCAAATAATAAGTTAGATCTTCACCCTTCCAATTATCCAACACCCACCCATGATATTTCTCCCATAACTTTGCATATAGTCTGCTAAGTTCTTCGTTCTGTTTTCCGTACCAATACCAGCATTTATGGTTAAGTACCATAGAGAGTTCTGTTCCGTAAACCCTATCTTTCTTCCATTCCGTCCTAGCTCTCCTGTAAGTGTCTCTAACTGCTTCCGCTCCAAAACGTTCCGCTATGCTAAAATCTTCCCAAAAGGTAGTTCTACGCTCGTAATCTAACAGCCGCATCTCTTGTACTTTCTCATAAACTTATCGACCGACTCATATTCCGCTTCAATACACCTTTTATAGTGATTGTAGTTTAGCAAAATATCTCTATACTCTCGGCTACTTATGCCACAAGCTTTAATGGCTTTATTAGCTTCCATAATCATATTGTATCTACCACTTTTACGGACTTCCTCGTACTTGTAAAAGTTTGGTTTCCAGTTTTCGTTTATCAACGTCATCTAAAGTTTTGCCTCGCAATGATCTGACGTCCTTGTCCATATATGCTCAATAATCTCACCATCAACCCAAAGTTTATATTCTAATTGGTTCAAATAGTTTAGCCTGTCTTCAAGGCTTGGAAAAGTAATGTCGTCCACCATTACAAAGTGATACTCTCCATCTGTACCCAAATACTTCATAACTGTAATTGACTTTGGAGATAAATGTTTCATAACAACAATTATTGTTAGAAATGCGAAAAAAGTAAATGGCAAAAATATAGCCTCTAAGTTCAATACCTAAAGACTACTACTCAAACCTAAAACGTTCTTGCTAATTGCCGTTTAGCCGAGGTGGCGTTGCTATAAATCAAATATCGGTAAAGTCTTAATCCACAGGACCTCATAGCCCTCAGCTTCCAACTTCTGTTTTTCTTTAATCATGGTATCTAGTCGCTCCACCTCGTCCGCTACGTTCCACTTATCAAGACACTTAAAATCATACACTCCGTCTGGGGATTTATATTTCATAATGGTAACGCTGTTTTCACTCGCTGGGTTCATGCTCTCTCCTCTCTAGTACTTTTCGTCTATACTCCTCAAATCTTTTCTTGTCTAGCCGTCTAAACTTCTCCCAAACTACTTTCCGCTCCTCACCCTCTAACAATCTATTTCCATCCATATTAACTTCGAAAACCGAGGAGCTATTGCTGTCATGATCCATGCGGCTAGACTGCTCAGCATATAAGGCAAGACTATCACCGACTTTCCCTAAAAAGTAATCAAACCCACCGAACATTCCCGGAATAGTGATATGTTGAGTATTCTCCCATCCCAGCAAACTCTCATCAATCTTCAGAAACTCAAAATCGGGATTTTCCGCTAGATACTTATCAAAGCCACAAAACTTGCACCGCTCAACAATCAGCTCCTTGAAGTTTTGCTCTATTTGGTTCAAACTGTTTGTGTTATCTTTTACCACCTTTTTGCTCCGCTTGTATTAGCTTTATTAAGTGTTTCAGCAACTTACGAGTGATACCCATTCTATACCAAAGACCAGCGCCTAGCCCATCGTCGCTACCAGCAAGTGAAGCCGTCAATAAAACCAATGTTAAATCTAGATCCAAATCTTCGTACTTATGTCTATCTTTAAGTAATGCCCACTTATATGCTTCGCACCAATATCCGCCACTACCAGTAAATAAACCTAAATCATAGAATACTGGTAAGATTTTGTAGTTAATGGGAAAATAAGCAAGTCTAAAAACACTAATAAAGTGAGCTAAACTTTTAAGTCGTTTTAATTGAGGTTTCGTCATATGAATGGCACGCTTATGAGCATCTTCCAACCATGGCATATCATGAACTTTCGGGCTTGGCATTTTTAACTTGAAACGACCATATGGGTGTTCGCCAGTATCATACGGATAGCCACTTTTACCAGTTACCTTACATAATATCTTCATGAACCATGTCATATTACCACCTTCCGCAACTTAACCCATACTGAGCACACTTCGCTTCGTCAAGAGCAAGACCAGCACTTACAACTGCCTCCCAAGTTATCGGTGCCGAGCCCATACCGAGGCAGTCCATCGTATTATAGCCCTTTGAACTAGCATAGTTCATATACTGTTTTCCCATCGTGGCATTCCACAAATCATCACCTTGACCAGTAAATTTTGCAACGCCAAAGAAAGATTTTTCCTCAGCAACTGCACATTGCCCATTCTCGTCTAGTATCCAAAATAGATAAGACCTAGTACCAGCCATGTACTTATCATTGAGATTATAATCAGGCTTTTTGGTTGGTTGCGTAGGCTGAGAGGGTTGGCTTGGAGCAGAGGGCTGACTGGGCTGAGACGGCTGGGTAGTAGGAGTGCTTGGTTTAGAGGAGGAAGAATTATTTGACTGATTATTAGAAGCCGAACTGCTATTTGGCTTTTGTGCAACAGCCTGCGAGTTATTAGCCGTCGACTTATTGTCGTTGGCTGTTTGCTCGGTCTTATTATTATCGTCCTCAGCCTCTCCAGTCTCTCCAATTTGCGTATCTTTCTGCTCGGATGGGGAGTTGTCGTCATCGGAATTATTGGCAACAATTTGTGTCTCCTCGTGTGGCTGATTGGCATTTATAATTGCCACCGTTCCAGCGGTACTGCCAGCCACGACAGCGACTGCACCAACGCCAAGACCTACCTTTGCGGCAAGGCTTAGACCCTTAATGGTGGTTATTATAGACGTAAAACTTATCATATTCATACTCCTTGCCCTGAATTATGGGACTTTTCTCGCAAAATATAAACCCTAATTCGCGTTATATCCGTAATCTCCACGAGTTAGCAAGATATTCTTCCACCAAGATTCTCTCGCAATAATTGCCTCGTCGTCAGTTGTAGATTTGTAAATATCAAGAATGGAATAGCGTAAATTATCTTTAACATAGTCTAAGCCGTTTTCTTCAACTAAGGCTTTCAGCTCTTTGTTATGGCCATGACCATTATCTGCGTAGTTTCGCCACCTACCAAGCAGCATAGTATCACCATAAGCCGAACCGACATAACGTTTGTTGGTGGCAGTGTCGGTTATCAGGTAAACCGCTTTTTGGTTTTCTAACGCCGTCTGCCAGTTCTTAAACTTCAAAACCCTGCGCAGATCGTTCCACGACAAATCAACATTCTCATAGCCCGGAAAATCTTCACCAAGCTCATTGTAGGGGTGTTCGAGAATAGTTTTAACATATATGGTATCAATAATCTCATGGTTGCGTAGCAAGATATTATGAGTTTTGTCTTCATAATGTACAACAAGCCGACCAAAGTATGGCTGATATTCTGCCATATACCCCTCGTCAACGTCAATTAGCCACTTACTATCGTCTAAAACTTTGTAGGCATTTACAAGTAGCCAATCCTTATTAGAGTATGGTATGAAACAAAACACAATATCACCATTTTTGAACCGTCTACGCTCAGGGTTATGTGTTTTGACCGACTCTTTGATAACGGCAACCTCGCCAGAACGGTACATATCAAGCAAGTCAAAATACCTCGACTGACTGCCCAGCTTCTCTACAATTTCCGGAACCTGTTCTTCGACATTATACTGCCAATTGCTGTTGAAGACGAGTTTAAGTTTGCTCATGTCTTCGTCTGATAGGTGAAGTAAACTGGTGAATTTGATAGTGCTCATTTTTGCTTGCCCTTTCCGGTCGCCTAATAACAAAAAATGCGACCATGTACTTAGTCGCTTTAACCTTAACAAAACCAGTTCTAGGAACGATTTTGCGTACATAGCCGCATTTCTTCCTAGAACCTACGGCAAAACTACCGTTGGTTGTTCGGTTTTATTAAGATTAAAGCAATTCTATTATACCACATTACGCCACAAAAGAGAAGATGGTTTTTGCTGATAGCAACAGGGGTAAAATTTGACCTCTATAGAGGCAACTTGTTATAATGTGAATATGATGAATCTAGAGCAAAATTTGCCATTTTTTGATGAAAGGCAGTTTTTTCAAATTCAGAATCTAATGTTTTGTAATAACAACCTTAGATACGATGAGAGATTGGCGCAAGTTGAGGACGAGATTAAAAAGATATTGCCTCTAGTGAACGAGTATTGTAAGCCCTCCAAAGAAAAAAGTAGCAGTACTCCTCCATGGGAACACAGACGAATGGTCGAGATAATAAGAATCAATCTAGAACCAGTTTTATCGAGAGCCATTTTTATTACTAATAACTGTTCTCAAAGTAGCGTAGTAGCATATTCGGAAGAAATTCAGAGGTATTGTTGGCAGATGAGCACGGTGTCAGCTGAAATACGTGAATATATGTGGAATAAAATGATAATCGGTAATAATACGTATCACGTCTATCGTGAACCGTTGATCTTCTTTAATAAGGATATGAAAAAGATTGGTCCTAAAAACGATCCGCAAATTCTCAATGAGATGCACTCTCTACATAATGCCCACGAACAATGCATGTTCATACGTGTTGGGCGATATGCAGAGAAAGCCGATTTAAAATGGTTCATTGACCGATATTGGGATGAGATGACTGAGGATATGCCAACAGCAAATACAAGGAAATGGCGAGTAAAAGAAAGTCATACTATAGTGTTGTTAACTCGATGTCTGATACAATGCGGTATTAAAAATGATGATATTATAAAAATACTCAATGACCACTCGAATATAGCCCTTGCTTATCCGAATATAAATCAGGAGCGTTTTAAGCTAAAACACGAGTTAAATGAAGACTGCTTTAATCCAGCATATCAACAGCTAATAAACCACGCAAAAAGTGGACGAATCACTCTTTGCAGCTATAGACTTGGCGAGACATCTGCCATACATTTGGTATATGACGATTCATTGCAGGCATTCCGAGTTTCAACAAAAATGGGAAAAAAGAAGCCACTTCATATAGAGCTTATACAGCCAAAAAATTAAGATTAGATTTTTCCTTATCTTAATATTTTTGATGCCCTCAATTCGTTAGAATAGGAGCAGATTCAATCAAAAACAGAATCTACAAATAATACCAATTAAATCAAAGAAAGGGAAGCCCTCGTGGACGTGGTTTTTGATGCCAAAAATCTGAAGCGACTACGCAAAATCGTAAAATCATCCATCGGTCTAGATTTGAGCAACGACGATGAGCTATACGCTTGCGCCATTTCGGTCGTGCGTTTTACGGCGTCAAAGATCTTGCGTTCACGCAAGATCCTTTCCAAGGAGGAAAATCATGACAGAAACGTCAAAAAATGAGCCAAAGAAAACATTGGCAGAAGAAGCTGTTGAGCAAATCAAGACTCAGAATACACTCTTTTCTGACCAGCGGCAAGAGCCATACATTGCTGTTAGCAAAACTGGCGGTCAAGTTATTAAGCTAACGTCTAAAGAGTTTGAAAGGTGGTTGCGTAACTACTTAATCAAAAATTATCAAAAGTTTCAGGGGCTGGACGCCGTTGTTGATATCATCCAGACCATGCTGATTTATGAGGCGGAAACAAACGGAGAATATCACGAGTTGAGCACTCGTCTGTGCCGTACCGACGATTGTAAGGGTAACCCCATGGAAATTGTATATGACGTAGGGGACGGAACGCACGCTATTAACATTATGCCGGAAAAATGGTCGATTCAAGACGTGCCAATCGCCTTTCTTCGTCATCGCCACCAAAAGCCACAATGCTTGCCTGAGCGACATGAGGATTGTAGTCTTGAGCCATTACGAGGCTTACTATCGGAGTTTAAGGACGACCGAGAATGGCTTGTGGTCATTGCATATATCGTGAGCTTATATGTTCCAGATTTACCGAAGCCATTACTGGCATTATCGGGCGATAACGGCAGCGGTAAGACCTTAACGGCAAGACGTATTGTTGACCTAGTAGAGTGTTCTTCATTGGAAAGTGGTCTGCCAGCAATCAGAAATGGTCAAGAACTCATGAGGCTAGCTAACAAGAATGCCTGCTTATTCCTAGACAACCTGAGTAATATCTCAATGTCGTTGAGCGATGAACTATGTAGAATCTCGACAGGAGCAAGCCTTGCCAAACGCGCTCTCTATCACGATGATGAAGACTGGATTTGCGAGGTCTGCCGCCCAGTAATCATCACTGGCATTCCATCAACTCTCGTGCAGAGAGAGGATCTGTTGGATCGCACCATTCCAATTAAGGTTAGCCGTATTTCAGAAGCTAAGCGTCGTACCCAGTCTGAACTAGACTCTGAATTCGCAAGGCTAAAACCATATCTATTAGGTAGCGTGTATAACATCCTCAGCAAAGCTCTTAAACTCTTACCATCCGTAAAGCTTGAAAAATTGCCACGGTTAGCCGATTGGGCTCGGCTGTCCTACGCCATTTGCGAGAGTATGGACGGGCACTCAGGCCAAGAGTTTTTAGATGCCTACCAGTATATTCTTGATAGGCAAATCGATATGGCGGTCGAATCGTCGTTAGTCTGTCAGGCTTGCCGTCTCTTAGTAAGTCAAACTGGTAAATGGGAAGGGACAGCGTCTCAGCTACACGATATTAAGCTCGTCTTTGGCGGACTTGTAGGGTATGAGGATGATTACGAAGCAAGGTGCTATCTAGTAAACCATCCCGACTGGCCAAAGTCTCCAGCTACTCTAGGTAAAGAGCTGGAACGCTGTAAAACTACGTTAGAAAAAATCGGTATCAGCGTCAAGCATGGCTACTACAAGTACGGTCAACGATATATTGAGTTGGTCGATACCGAGTGGAGAGACGAGTAGTCGCAGTAAAACCTGTCTTAAGGAAGTAAGGATATGCTGTATATCAGGGGTTCGCCAAAAGCTAAATATGAGCTAGCTATGATATTAAATAAAAGGAGTTTTTATGGAAAACGATCCAAAAATCATCAAACTTAAAAACGTCAAGGTGGCGTTCGCAAATCTTGAAGACGATAACCCAATGGGTAAATCTATCATGGTAGTTGTAGATGACCCAGTAGTCGAGTCGAAAATCAAAACATGGGTAAGCCAAAACAAAATTGGTAAAAGCAACGAAAACCCTGGCGTAGCCAACTTTAATGAGTATGATGGCCAAAAGCGATTCAAGTTCAAGTTTACTGACCGCACCAAAGTAGTGGACATGACGGGCAAGGACGCTCTTGAGGGTCTTGATAGGGGAGCAGTTATATCACTGGTAGCAAAGACCTACGAATATCATCATAAACAGTTCGGTAGTGGCGTGAGCCAGTCTTTGAAAACCGTGGTCGTCATGAAACCTGCCACCAACGAGGAAAGTGCTATGACAACGGAATATCTAGATGAATTAAAAGAGGAGAGCCTCCAAGATCAAGACGAAGATAAAGGTCAAAACGAGCCAGAGACAAATCCTGACGATGATTTAGATGGGATTGACATGAGCGACATCCCATTTTAGGAAACAATACAAGTACTAGGGGCAACGGCACATCGGCTAATCGGCACATATTGCAAGATTTTTAAGCATTAGCCTTGTGCCACATAAAGCATAGACCTTTAAGTATTCGTCCTAACCTCTGTCGAAAAACAAAGGTCTATACTTTTTATGCCAAAAAACCGATAATT
>CAYOLY010000016.1:0-25964 GCA_964404945.1 uncultured Candidatus Saccharibacteria bacterium
ACGAATGAGCTGCTCTACCAACTGAGCTACAACGGCACACCCCCATTATATCACACCTGTCGCCCCATGCCATAATTATATAACCCTGAGTCCCTCTCTCGCCACCACTAATCAACTTCTCGAGTCCGCAGCGGAGCAGTGCAAATTCCTGACGGGGTAGGCGGGCGTGTAGGTGAACTGGGTCTAGACTGGGCGGCAACAGCCGGCTCCATTCCTGAATACGCCTACAAAATGGGCTTTCATACTTCGATAGAGCCTAACAATAGCCACGACAGTCACTGGGGCTTCTCCCTCCGTTGTCTAGCCATATAGAGTAATATAGGGGAGGATGAAGAAAAAGACTTACACTCCTAGCACGATAAATTCAGTTTCCTAACTACACCGCAACCTTACAAAATACACAAAAAAAATAACTCCCTACGGAGTCTTTATTAACATGGCGGAACCGACGAGACTCGAACCCGCGACCTCCGCCGTGACAGGGCGGCGCTCTAACCAACTGAGCTACGATTCCACTAACTCATATTATAGCGCACTTCTCTCTAAATTACAACCATGAAATCGCAAAATTAGCCTAGTTTCCTAGGCTAATTCCCTGTTTCGATAAAATCTTATTTTGTTACCGCATCCACATTGCGCAAGAACATTATGTCCTCAATAATACCGATCACCGCAGCTGCGACCATGACCCAGCCTACAACCGTTACTACGACGCCCACGCTCACGATCATGTAAATACCTAGCGCCAGCATCACTAACGAAAGCAGCAAGACATAAAACCATTCCTTCACGCCTGCCGCATGTAACTTGATTGCTGTATTCATGCGTACCAAAGAGCCATAAATCATCCATGCGCCAACCACAATACCGATAGCACCAGTCAGCTGCTCCCATAGTACCACTGCAATCACACCAAAGACCAAGGCAATGATGCCGTACAACAAATCATTATTATAATAGTCATAACGCCCATGAATCGCAAAGTAGTTCACAATCTTATAAACGCCCTTCACCATCAAGAAGATACCAACGACGTAAAAAATCACTCGCATAATTCCCTCTGGGTTCCAGATCAAAATCATACCGAGCGCCCCAATAATTATCGATTCCAGAATCGCCAACCAGCCCGAGCTCTTGGCCATCTGCAAAACTGGCGCCGTTTCCCGCCCCGATGACTTCGAAGCAGTTTTCTTTTTTGTTGCCATATCGCCTCCTAATTTTTATGCTAATAGCCCTTGCCATCAGCAGGATATTTTACTTATGTTTATATTGTAACATAGCCCCGCCAAAAAACTAGACTCCTACTAAGGCTAATCTTTCTTTTCCATAATGTAGCCGACGTAGTCCCCCATCTCAAGCTCTGCCTTCTTCTCGTATCCCCACCCCTCAAACACACCCACGATAAATCCTTTATCCAACCAACTGTCCATTCTTAAAATAAACTCACCCTCGATCTCCGGCAATTTTCGTATCTCGTCATACTCCGTCTTCGCTACGGCTGTTTGCGCATAAATACCAAACTCTTCTAGGTTTTTGATAAAAGTAAAATTATTATCCGTTACATAAACCAGAGTTTTATCCTGATTCTCTGTTGCTACGTCCAATGCCTGCTGATACTCTGAATACAAGAATGAAGGCCGACTCATCATCGCCCCAAATAATACCAAAACTACCGCCCCGGCAAGTGCTACTTTTCGTCCTACTTCCCGCGTTGCAAGTATCGCTAACCCGATCACTAAGCACACCATAATCGGCATCAAATACCGAATCTCTACATAAGGCGCCAACAGGATCACAATCAACGTATAGATTATCGCTGGAAAAATCAGCAAACTAATTTCTATACGTTCCTCACCTTTCTCTTTCTCCCATAGCCAAACCAACAACGCTACTATTAGCAGAAATGGCACATAAACATTCGCTCGAATTACCTCCAAAAAGCCCCAGAGTCGTTCGCCTAGGCTCATTGTCGGCACCACCAACGCACCTACCCCACGATAGCTCGCAAAAATATGCGTTAGCGACGCCGGATACAGGATCACTCCAAATATCCCCATCCCGACATGTAGCGCGATATATTTCTTCAGACTATCATATTTCTTCTCTTTCACCATCCTTACCACCATCATCGCGAAAACCGCCACTAGATAAATCACATAGAAATACTGCGTTAAGAACCCCAGCAAAATCGCCACTCCTAGCCCAATCGCATCATTTCGAGAAATCTTATACCCCGCTTGCGCGATTTTCAGATTATAATACAATGTCAACGCTACAAAAAATCCCATCACGGTATACATTCGCTGGAATGTTACCATATTAATCCCTAGAACCGAGAAATTCAGCAGAATCAGGCTCGGCAAAATTGCCTTTTCTTTCCCAAGTAGCAAACAGATCTTCACCACCATCCAGCCGGTCATCAAGAAGAAAACCAAGTTGATTATAAAACCAACTTGATAAGTCCACCCCTGAAAAATCCCCGCCAACACATGGAAAATCAAATAATATAGCGGTGGGTGTACGTCGCGCGCTTGATTGTCATAAACCATCGCCGGGTTAAATCCAGTAAAACTCGCGTAGCTTTCGTATTCTTCCCGTGTTTTTAGCTTCGGCGCACCGTTTTCGTCCGCCGTCGCCATTAACTCATCCCAAACCGGCGACACCGACGAGCTAATCGTATAAGCCTCATCTTCATGGAACCCGACCTTCTGCGTTTCCCAGAACACCATAAAACCCACCGTCAGTACCATGATAATCCCTAGACCAACTTTTGTTCCTCGGCTAAGTTTTGCTAAAGTCTCTCTTATTTTCATATATCGCCATTATATCACCCCCCCCCGTCAAGTCCAACCCCTTATTTGCACCAAATTATGCTATAATATAATCATGAAATTAATTAGTGTCGTTGTCCCCTGTTACAACGAAAGTGAAGTTCTCCCGATGTTTTACCGCGAGATCACCAAGGTTATGTCTGAACTCAAAAACTATCGCTTTGAGCTACTTTTTATCGATGATGGGAGCCGCGACGATACTCTCGCCCAGCTCAAGTCAATGAGCCACTCTGATAATCGTGTTAAATATCTCTCTTTCTCGCGTAACTTCGGCAAGGAGTCTGCTATGCTGGCCGGGCTCGAACACGCCACTGGCGATTACGTCGCAATCATGGATGCCGATTGCCAAGACCCGCCCAGTCTTCTCCCCAAGATGCTCCCCTTCCTTGACGAAGGTTACAATTGTGTCGCTACTCGCCGAGTTTCCCGTAAAGGTGAACCACCTATCCGCAGTTTCTGCGCTCGTGTCTTTTATAAGTTAATCAATTCTATTAGTAAAGTCGAAATGGTCGACGGCGCTCGTGATTATCGCCTTATGACTCGCCAAATGGTCGACGCTATCATTAGCTGCCAAGAATACAACCGCTACTCTAAAGGTCTCTGGCAATTTGTTGGCTTTAAAACTAAATGGATTGAATACGAAAATGTCGAACGCGCCGCTGGCGAAACCAAATGGTCATTCTGGAAACTATTCAAGTATGCTGTCGAAGGCATCGTCGCCTTCTCCACCGTTCCTCTTACCCTCGCCGCTTTCTTCGGAATCCTCTTCTGCCTTATCGCTTTTGTTATGATCATCGTCATCATCGTGAAAACCCTTGCCTTCGGCGACCCAGTCTCTGGTTGGCCCAGCCTCGCTTGCATTATCATGTTCGTTAGCGGCGTCCAACTCTTCTTCCTTGGTATCATCGGTGAATATCTTGCTAAAACCTACCTCGAGACCAAGCATCGGCCCAAATACATCATCCGCGAGTCAAACACCTCTGAACCCAAAATCCTCAAACTCGAGGCATAAACTTCTAGCCTTACAAAAATGTTTTCGTCCTGTAAGTTTCAACGCACGACAACCTTCTTCTCTTGCGCTATCCTATAGCCAGGAGGACTTATGAAAAATATTTTTATCATCATCGGAATTATTGTTTTCGTTGCTTTTTGCGGAGTAGGTTTCTATTTTCTCGAAAGCTATGAAAAGACTTACTACACCAAAATTGACAATTCCCATATCACCAATATTAAATCAAACGACGAAATGCGCTACGAATACACTCTCAAAAGCTATGCTGAAGACGGTAAACCAAAAGAACTCAAGTTTAAAACCGTCCGCGAACTCCGTGAAGGTGCATATCTTATGCTCAAAGTTCGCCTACTTGGCGTCCACTCGTGGGCAGAAGTCGATTTCGACGAACTCCCCAAACCCGTCAAAGACCAGTACTAGACTGACCGCCATATAGAAAAACCAGGACTTGACATCCTGGTATTTCTATGGTGCGGGTATGGGGAGTCGGACCCCAATCTCATCCTTGGGAAGGATACATAATAGCCGCTATACGATACCCGCAACACCCTTATTATAGCACACTTTCACTAACCTTCTTCATTTTCCCTTGATTACTCTATGGCTAGACAACGGAGGGGATAGCCTGCAAAACTTTCTCCGCCACCTGAGGGATTCAGACTAGAATTATTAAAGTCTAACTCGTAAGCAGAGTAACCAGTTATGCGCACTGCACTTGATCTTGCTACGCCCCAATATCCACCAGTAAAAAGCGCAACCTTAACATCAAAATACCCGCTGCGGACGAAGAAAAAGCAGGTTTCGTCCGCAGCGGTGGTTTAACGCACGCTTATGGAATTATTGACACAGCAGCGCAACAAGGCAACTACCATGTAAGCACCGAAGTATACAACCCTAATGGTGGAATATTTGCCTCACGATATCTTCTACTGCACTTTACAAACATAATCGTTACCAACACAGCCTCAAGCGCAACCTATGGTGCATCCTCCCTCCGTTGTCTAGCCATATAGAGTAATCAAGGGAGGATGAAGAGTAAAGTTCCCTATCTAACTACAGTAAAGACAAAAGCGAAGTTATCTGGGATGAGATGCAAGGACGAAGCTATTTTTGATGAAATTCAAGGGAAACTTGAAGCGCGGAATGAGACGTATTATATATACGTCGAATGAGCACTAGAAAGTTTGACGTAGAAGTTCGCAAAAATAGCAAGTCCTTAACATCTCTTCCCGAGTTCATAAGATATAATCACCTCATTCATCGGAAACCCCAACCTCACCGTATAGCCACTCACGGTAACATCTTCCTTAGCATTATAATAAACCTTGTTTCCGCGTGAACAGACCGCTTCCTCGTAATCATCTTCCAAAATCTTCTCAACCTCTTGCTCAAGCGACCACACACTCCGAATCGACTTAAACGTCACCGCATAGGCACAGCATTCTTCCGCCGGCACAACCAAATTCGGCACTGTAAAGCTCTTCCCTGTATCTGCACTCTGGAATACCGTACTCGCCCCTAACGGCAAAAACTTTACTCCCACAAACGCGATCAAAGCTAATACTAATAAAACTCTTATCAAACGCCCAATCATTACTCTTCCTCGGCCCGTTCCGCCTCGTCACTAATCGTAATAAACACCTCAACATCGCCGTTCGCATACAACGCCGCCACCCGTCGGTCAAACTCTGTAAAGCTAATCTTTAATGAATTATAGTTCACTTCCGAATCAGTCTTATCGATCAACTTCACGAAATAATATCCATCACCATTACTCGATAGGAACCGACTTGATACTTGCCCCGGCTCAAGTTTCATTGCTGCCGTCGACCGCCCGCCATCAACATTCATGTTATCGACTAAGCGCCCCGTTTCCTGATATTCTACGTCTGGACCGCTCAATTCTTCCGCCGCCTTTCGTAAATCGTTGTCACTCTCCGCCAAGATCTGCTCTACTCTCTGTGCTTGCTCCGCCGCTGGCTTATCAATCTCTTGCGACACTTTCGCTTTCATTAGCAATAAATATAACATCCGTCGATACTCACGCTTATTCATCCCAAAATTATCGTTCAAAATCTTCAAAAATCCTTCTTCGCTTCGTTCTACTCCGCCGACTTTCCGATGTTCATCAAAGGCTTGGTCGATCTCCTGCTCCGTCACGGTCAGATTCAACTCTCGTCCTAATTTCAAAGCATAAGTATACTCCACAGCCGAATACAACGCCGCCTGTTTATAGGCCTCGCGCACTGCCTCGGCATCTTCACCGCTACCCAACTGGCCACCTTGCTGCTCCGATGTAATCAAATTACTTCGGTAAATCATTAGATAATCGCTATATCGTACTTGCGCACCTTCAACTTCTGCCACCGGCACCGGAATTACCTGCGTCACGCGATAAATCATATCGCCTGTATCCTGGAATTTATAGAGCATTGCCCAACCCGCTACTACCATCAAAATAATTGCAATCACCGCCACGATTATAGTATTAATCATCAAGCGATGCTTCGCATACTGCATCGGATACTTAAACTTCTTCCCCCGCGCTAAAACTTCCTCGCGCCGCTCCTCAACTTTTTCTCGCTCGGTCTTTGGTTTTTGCTTAAAAATGCTCATTATTTCGCCGCCTTACTTGCTAAATCTTGCAATATATTATAAATTTTTTCCGGTTTCTGTACCATGCTAATCGTCATATTCCCTACTTGCGTCCGAATCAAAAGCGTCCCATATCCAAGGATCCCAGCCCAAATCCCCGGAACGTCATATTTTATACTCTGAATCTTGTCTAAACCTAAATCTACTACCGTTTTCCGAAAAATTCCCCTTTGCCGTACCTGGCGAATTCGCTCATTCGTCACTAAATAATAAGAGAAATACCACTTCATATACACACTTAGTGCAAATAATAATCCTATCGCTAGACATCCTAACCAAACAAAGAACCAAACCCGCTCACCCGGTCGCACTAGCATCGGAATGTAACCTAACCCAACCAACAAAATTAACACTACGAATCCTCGCCACGTCGTCAAAAAGTGCCGCCGAAATACCAATTCTACTTCTTCCCCCTCACGCTGCCCATCAAATGCCATTTCTGCCATATATCTATTATACCACGCAAAATGTGCTATAATATATATCAAAATTAAACGGAGTTTTATTATGGGCAAGGAACGTGATTTGGTGGAGCGCAGTCTAGTCGTCTGCAAACCTGACGCCGTCCAGCGTGGTATCGTTGGCGAGATTTTACAACGCTTTGAACGCGTTGGTCTGAAGATCGTAGGCATGAAAATGGTCATGCCAGACGAAGACCAGTATCGCGCACACTACGAGGATATCGGCCAAATGATTACTCGCCGTGGTGAACAGGCCTTCCGCTATAATCTCAGCTATATGATGACTGGACCGGTTATCGCTATGGTTCTTGAAGGTGTCGAAGCCGTCCCACTTGTTCGTAAAATCGTTGGCCCGACCGAACCAAAATCCGCTGAAATGGGGACCATCCGCGGCGACTATGCACACATGAGCTTCGGTTATTCCGACGCTAAGGGCATGGGTGTGCCAAACCTCATCCACGCTAGCGGTAGCAAAGAAGAGGCTAAAAAAGAGATTGCCCTCTGGTTCAAACCGGAAGAGCTCTACGATTACTCCGATCTTAACGAAAAATACACTCGCTAAACTTTTTTAAGACCCGAAAATACCGCCTATTAACTGGGCGGCATTTTCTTCCCTTCCTATGTTATAATAGAGGTGTCTTACTTTTTATACTATCAGGCTACTACGGATACGCCCACCGAAAGGACGCCATGTAGTAGTTAGGATGTTATCCGAGCTATAGTATAGGAAGTAAGACGCCTCGTGGCGTCCTTTTTGTTTCTCGTCACGATATTTAGCACTAACTTTACCACAGGAGGCAAAATGCCAGGCGAAAGCTACAATACTCAAAACCAAGAACCAAACCAAACTACTGAATGGGATACCCTTAAGGAAGAAGTCCCTTTTAGTGGCGATCAGCACAACATGCAAGACAAAGATCCCACAGTAGATCTTAGTACAGAGATTCGAGACACTCTAGAAACCATGGATAAACATACTAGTAGCTATATCCAGCAATTCGGGTCCAATATCTACAATATCTTCAAAGCAGACTCAGAAAATCCAGAAAGCCAAGAATTTGCCCAATCATTTGCCGACGCTTTCAAACAGGCTCTTGCCAGCGACAAGCTTAAAGGCGCCTACCTATACGGAAACGACATGCTAAAAATTGGCGCTGATGCTGACATGGTTCGCGAATGGCATATGGAAATAAAAGGCCACGGTGAAGATCAAGTTTATACCCCAATCGGATCTACTGATTTTTCAGGACGCACACCAACAGGAGACCCATACGCGGACAATTTTCATACAATGGATAAACGCACTCAAAGCTATCTAGGAATGACAACTACGAATACATTATTCAAATTGTTTGACGATGACTTCGCCATAAGCAGCAACAACCATATCAGGCAAGCTATCAGTAGCGGTATGTTAAAAGGCGCTTATCTCGACAACACAGGTGCACTTCATACTGGAGAATCTGCCAACGAATATCGCAAACGTGACGAACAAGAGTCCAATTAGCCCGCTCATCTACGAATTTTACAGGGGCCACAACAAAATGAACTTGTATAACCTATACAAGTTCATTTTAAACCCAAGTTCAGTTTCCTGTTATTTCATGCTCTTCCACGTATCGCGACACCGCCAAAAAATTCTCATCATACCCGTTCTTTCGCCGATTGTATTCTAACCAGATCGCCGACGCACTATCCTTCCCTTTTGCAGCCTCACGTACCTCCTCGTCCGCCAGCATTGCATTCCCGTCTTGTTCTGCCAAATCTACTCTACCTTCCTCATCATAAATCTTCATCTGCAGATCCGCCTCTAGCTTATCACACCACTTAGCGAACCTCGCCTCCAAGGTTCGTTGCTCATAATATTCCTCAAACAACCTCTGTATCTTCTCTCCATCCTGCAAACTGCTCAACATCTTCGCCACTACCGCCCGTCCACGCGCCTTCTTTTCTTCCAATGTCATTTCAAACGGAATGATATCGCCCATCGCCACCTCTTCCAACTCGTGCACCGCCAGCATCATAATCACTTTCATTAGGTCAATATCATAACCATATTCCAGCGCCATTGCTACCGCCAGCATCTGTACACCATAGATGTGCTCAGCTACGCTCTCTAGTCGCTCTTTCTTTACGTGCCAAACATCTTTCCACCCCGTCCGAATCAAATCCTTCAGTTTGTTACAAGCTACGTAAAACTGCACTACTTTTTCTGGCTTATTACTCACTTTAACCTCCAATTCAAGAATTTTATGTTGTACATCACAAATTCGAGATTAAAATCGAGCTATTTTTGAATTTGAGGAGATGAGCGCGTCTTTTGGACGAGCGAAGCTCCGAAAAACAAAAAGAGCCGATTTTGGCTCGAATTTTGGTGACCCGGGCGGGAGTTGAACCCACAACCTTCTCCTTAGGACGGAGCTGCTCTATCCAATTGAGCTACCAGGCCATACCTAATTATTATAACGCAAAGATGTTGTAATCAAAATAGATGGCAACCTAGACCAAAGTCTAGTCGAGCTCCTCCAAACTGGATATTAAATCCCATGTCGACACCTCCTTTCTCCTGCATAGTGATAATTCTAGCAAGAGTGGTCGCCGCCTGTATCAATCTTATCATAACCCATCCCAAATCTCTACCCCTTAAAAGAATATGCTATAATATTCTTATGTATATTACTGAGCTAATTGGCGATTTCGTCGAACATCTCGAAATCGAACGCGGCCGTTCCCAAAAGACCGCCGAGAACTACGAGCGCTACCTGTTCCGCTTCCGCGATCTCTGCCTAACTATCCTCGAGGAAAACCCCAGCCTTCGTACTACAACTACAAGTGTTACGCAAAAAACCGACGGCGACCAAACCGGCGATGAAGACCTCTCCGACTTTAAACCTGCCGACATTTCTCAAGAACTTGTCCGCAAGTTTCGCCTTGCTTTGAATCGCGAAACCGACCGCCATGGCGAAAACCTTGAAGCTATCACCCAAGCTTATCACCTTATTGCGCTTCGTGGTTTTCTCAAATATTTGGCCAAACGCGGTATTCCTAGCCTCGATCCTAGCCTCGTCGAGCTTCCGCATACTGTCCGTAAGCAGGTTACTTTTCTCCACTACGACGAAGTCGAAAATCTACTTGATACTATTGATCTTTCTACCGAAACCGGCCTACGCGACCGCGCAATTATTGAACTTTTATTTTCTGGCGGTTTGCGCGTTTCCGAGCTTATCAAACTAGACCGCGACTCTATCAACCTTGACCGCCGTGAGTTCATCGTTCGCGGTAAGGGCCGCAAAGACCGTCCAATTTTCATTTCTAAGGCCGCCGCCGAGCGTGTCCAAGATTATCTCGACGCCCGCACCGACTCATTAGCTCCACTCTTTCTCAACAACAGTAAAAATCTCGCTACGCCCGACACTTCTGGTAACTATCGTCGCCTCACCGCCCGCTCGGTTGAACGTATTGTTCAAAAATATGCTCGTGAAGCCGGCATTACAAAGCACGTTTCCCCGCATACCCTTCGCCATAGCTTTGCTACCGATCTTCTTATGAATGGCGCCGATCTCCGCTCCGTCCAAAGCATGCTTGGTCACGCCGACATCTCTACCACTCAAATTTATACCCACATCACCGACCAACACCTCAAAGAAGTCCATGAGAAATTTCACTCTGAGACTGAGTAGTTCCTCTTTTCTTCGTCCGCAGCGGGTTGCTACGCTTAAGGCGGGGGCTATTGTCTGAGACCGACCTCTCTTTAATGTATAGTTCGTATTGGAAAAGTTTCTTAGACATTGGCGGACTTGGCCCGAATACGGTTGATGCTTCCTGGGATGATTCTAATCGTAGTTTCGGTCTCTCCCTCCGTTGTCTAGCCATAGAGTAATATCAAGGGAGGATGAAAACAAAAGTCCAAAGCCCTCCAATTTCGACTATCTTCTACTAAGGTAAACCTCTCTACAACAGCAGAGCTATTTACCTTGGCTGGGCCGGCAGGATTCGAACCTGCGAATGTCGGGACCAAAACCCGGTGCCTTACCACTTGGCGACGGCCCAATAATTACTCCCATATTGTAGCACAGATGTCACCTTTTGGCCAGCGCAAATATCCGCCGCGAACGAAGAAAAGAGGATTAAGGGCAATGTTGAACTACTCGGAGCTCTCATCATTGACATATCGCGCCATTAGTATTATAATCTAGATAGTTAAACGCTATTTTGATAGGGGGTGTCAAGATGGAGAAGGGTATCTGTTTAACTATCGGATGCTTCGTGGCGCTTTTGGGCGTCGTGTTGATAACCTTCGGAGCCGACAAGATAGGCTCCGACGACGAGAATCCGGGACGTGGCATGGGCATGTTCAGTGTGGGGATTTCCCTGCTCGTGGGCGCAGCCGCCATGATCGTACTTTGTTTCGCACTTTATTAAGCCATAGCCGCAATGCGCTTCTGCATTGCGGTCTTTTTAGTGACATTAGAATCTATCTTCGTCCGCAGCGGGCTAATGATTTATAAAACATCCAGATACTTTGGTGAAGCTGGTGTTAGTGCAAATATTCTATCCTCTACAAATACTATTTTAGGTATAAATTCAGAAATAAGAAAAAGAATTAGATTATGCCAACCGCCTAAGGGTTTACTTATCTGCTTTTAGGAATCTCCGGAGCTTACGAGCGAGGACGAAGATGCGCCGCACCCGTAACGACGGGATGCGGCGACATCATGTCCTAAAAGCACGATAGTAAACCCTTAGGCAGTTAGGATAAATGATAATTCTTTTTCTTATTTCTAAAACCCTTGGAGCAACAGCGGTAAACAATTCCCCAGCACCAGCACCAAGACAAAACCGCTCACCAAAAATGGTCCAAAATGCACCACATGGTTCTTACTCTTCAGTGCTCCCGGCAACGCAATCATATCCCCTAGCAAATTCGCTAAAAAGATCGTCCAAAGCGAAAGCCACCAGTTCGCTAAAGCCAGCGCCAGCGCCAGCGCCAACAGCCAATCCCCTGCCCCCATCAGCTTTTCTCCTGAAGCCTTATAAATCAAAAAACATGTCCCTGCTAATATCACCACTCCCACCCCAGCACTTATTAGCCCGTTCGCCAAATCTCCGTTCTCCGCCATGCTTAAATCATACATCTTGAGTACAAAAATCATCGCCCCGAACAAAATTGCGATCACTAATAGCACTACCGGCAATTCCCCCCACTTCGCGTCATAGACGGCCAACACCATCAAAACTACTAACATTACCAGCGTCAAAATAAAGATCGCCATCTGCACCACCAAGAATTCTGGCTTCTGCCGCAAAACAAACCAATTCTCAATTATCGGCAAAAGATAGGCCCAGCTCAGCATCAAAAACGCCACCGCCATCGAAATCTCTGACAAAAAATCTGCAACCCCAATCTTCTCATGGCAATGCCTACACCTTCCTCTGAGTACCAACCAAGAAACAATCGGGATATTGTCGTACCATTTAATCCGTTTGCCACAATGTAGACAAACCGACCACTGCCCCAAGTCCTTCTTGCTATGCGTCTTATAGTACCATCGCCAAGCTTGACAACACGCAAAAGACCCAAATACTGCCCCCAGGAAAAACATCAGTATCAAAATCAAAACTTCAAACGCTACATCCACCATATCATTATTCTACCATATCCTTTTTACAACTTCATAATTTCCACCGCACTTTTTCAGCTTCGTTAATCCACGTTCTCAGCAAAAGAGCCCGCCATCGCGAGCTCTCCAGCTACAACCGTTATCTACTAACTGTTCTGGCTACAGACCGAGCTGTTACCCTCTAGTTTATAGTACAAAGCATAATTACGTGAGTTGTTGGAATTAATCACAGTTTCACCGTCGCAAGCCGCGCCCGTAAACATATAAATCATATGATCTTCGTAATTAATCGTCGGCATATTGCCATCCCACTTCTGAATCGTCAAACCATAGGTCCAACCATCTGGATCTACGAACGTATTCTGTGCTGTATTATCAACGTTCGAGTTCATATAACGTGCAATGAAACAGCTCGCCGCATTCGTACCAGTAACGTCAGCGTTGTTTGTACACATCTCGGCAAGCGTGCTCGCATCGTCTTCTTCCTGTGAAGTATAGGTCGACTTGTTACCACCCAATTTATACCCTGGCAACCGCCCATTATTATTTGCCTGATACTGTTGAATTTGTGCCGCCATCTCACCCAGCGCATTTCTACGCTGCGTATCGCGCTGCGCTCGTTGCAAGTTTGGCAACGCGATGAAGACCATCATGAAGATAAGACCCGCAATCGCCAACACCAACACGACCTCAATAATCGTGAAGCCGCCTAGCGAGCCATCCATCATTTTGCTCATGCCCTTCGAGCTAGCTTTTGCTCGTGCTTTCGCCATCTTTAGTTTCCTTTCTTTGTGTTATATAACATAGAACTTGTGCTTATTATAGCACAGTTCTTTCAAAAACCGCAAGTACTATCCGCTTAACTCCGACACCAACGAATAGATCGGCATCAAAATCGCAATCACAATCCCACCCGCTGCTATCGCTAGAATAATCATCAAGATCGGCTCAATCATCGTCGAAATCGCGGCAATCCGCTCATCTAGCTCGTCTTCATAAACCTGCGCCGCTTTGCCTAACATCTCATCAACCTTACCTGACTGTTCCCCCGTCGCTGCCATCTGCGGGATCAGCGACAAAATATATTCCCTACCTTTTAGCGCCACGCTTAGAGGTTTACCACTTCGCACCATCACGATCGCCGCCGCAATCTGTTCCTCGATCAAAATGTTATTCACCGCTTCCGCCGAAATCTTCATCGCTTCCAGCATCGGCACCCCCGCCGAAAGCAACATCTCCATCGTTCGCGCAAAGCGTGCATTATAAAGCCTCAAAAACAGTCCCTTAAACAGAGGTACACTCAGCTTAAACTTCGCAATCCACCGTTTACCAACATCGGTCTTTCGGAACTGCATAAAAAATCCCACGATGAACCCAATCACGATCAGAATCGTCCACCACCAGTTCATGATGAAATTCGAGAAGTTCACCATCACTTGCGTCAAAGCTGGTAGTTCCTTATGTACACTCCGATAAAGATCGTCCACCTGTGGCACCACTTGAATCATCAAGAACGCCACCACCACGATAATCACCAGCAAGACAATCGCCGGATAAGTCATTGCGCCGCGGATTTTCGACATCATGTTAGCGTCTTTTTCCTGTTGATTCGCCAACCGTCTCAGAGCAATATCAAGCGTACCCGACGCCTCACCTGCCTCGATCAAAGATAGATAAAGCTTGTTAAAAACATCCGGATGCTTCGCAAACGCGTCGTGCAAAGTCTTACCGCCCTCTACCTGTGCAGAAATATCTTCCACCAAAGTTTTCGTCGGCTTATCTTCCGTCTGCTCCGCAATCATGTGCAGACTATTTGACAATGGCAACCCTGCACCAATCAACGTCGCAAATTGCCGCGTAAAGACAATTCGCTGTTTCCCTGAAACTTTATTATTGAATTTTGCAAATAGCCCTTCACCTTCGGCCTGCACTTTCTGCGGAATATACCCTTGATCAATCAAAATCTTCCCCGCCGATTGCTCAGTTTCCGCTTGCACGCTACCACTGACAATTCGCCCGGTCTTTCGATCTTTCGCTCGGTAATTATATCGTCGCATTAGCCTCTCGCCAACCTTTCAAACTCTGCCGAATCCACCGCATACTCATGCGCCGCATCAAAGCTAATCGTCCCTGCCTTCACTAGTCGTGCCAGCTCGCGGTCCATCGTCTGCATACCCTGATCAACGCCGGTTTGAATCGCCATATCTAGCTGGTGTGTCTTCCCTTCACGAATAATCGCCCGCACTGCCGAATTTGCCACCAAAATTTCCGTCACCGCTACGCGACCACCATCAATCTTCGGCACCAAGCGTTGCGAACAGATCCCCGCTAGCGTATTTGCCAACTGCGAGCGAATCTGTGGCTGCTGATGTGCCGGGAAAACGTCAATAATACGGTCAATTGACTGCGCTGCCGAGTTTGTATGCAACGTCGCGAACACCAAGTGCCCCGTCTCTGCCACCGTAATCGCCGCCTGAATCGTCTCTAGGTCGCGCATCTCACCAATCAATACTACGTCCGGATCCTCACGCAAGATGCTCCGTAGTGCTGCCGCAAAGCTAAAAGTATCGTAGTGTACCTCACGCTGCGCTACCACCGACCGCTTTGAATGATGCGTGAACTCGATCGGATCCTCGATCGTAATAATATGTACCGCTTTTTCCGAATTAATCTTATCGATCAACGCAGCCAAAGTTGTCGACTTACCTGAACCAGTCGGACCTGTTACCAACACTAGCCCATGTGGATGCTCCGCAAAACTCGCGATCACACCCGGTAAGCCCAAATCATCCAAGCTCGGAATTTTGTTCGGGATCAACCGGAATGCCGCCGCCATATTCCCCTTTTCGTGGAACGCATTCACACGGAAACGCCCCAAGTCGCCAAACGCAAAGGAATAATCAAACTCTTTATCTTTAATCAAAATCTTCTGCTGATCTTCGTCCAGCGTTGCAAAAACCAACTTCTGCACCAGCTCGTCCGTCAAGACCGGATAAGTCGTAAGCGGCCGTAGAACCCCATCAATCCTTAGAATCGGTGGAAGCCCCACCTGAAAATGTAGATCCGAAGCCTCGTGCTTCACGCACTCCTCTAGCAAAGCCTCAATCGTCACATCGGTCGATAACGGCGCCATTTCTGGTCGTGACGCCTCCGCCACCAAAGCCGCCACCTCATCCGCTACCGCCTTGTTTACCTTCGCCGCATCTTCTGGTTTTGTTACTTCCTCTGGCTTCGCGGTTTCCTCTGATCCCGCCGCCGGAGTCACAGGCTCTTCTGCCGGTTTCTCTGCGGTTTTATCCAAATCAAGACTCGGTTCGGGAATATCCGCCATCGTCACACCTGGCACTTCTTCCGAAGCCGAAGCTCCCGCTGCTACTGGCGGTTCGGTTGTCGTCATCACTGGGTCTGTCACTTCCGGCGCTGGCGCGAACGGCGAAACCGGCGCATCCTGTCCGTCTGTAGTTGCTTGATTATCTGCTTGATTTGTCCCACTACTTTCCATAACCCCATTTTACCATAAAAACTATAATTGTTACCGATAAAAAGCCCCTGACTCACGCCAGGGGCTCATTTGCATACCTTTCACATCTTTGCACCCCCGAAGCGCATTCGTAAACTAACCCTTTATCTTTTCTGGTCTTCTTCCGCTTTATTGGACTATGTTTCCTTCAGTTTCGCTATGATCCGTTGTCTCTCTTCCGTGTCGGGCCCCGGCAACTTGTCTGGGCTCAGCCGCCTATATGCACAACCGAAAACTTTCCATGCTATCGCATCGAGAATCTTCTCCGTCTGGCCATAATGAAATATACATTTTACATATTTATCCTTATGGTCACATGTTAATTCTTTCTCCGACAGCATCCGCCCCAAGTTCCTCGCTACGTCGCAGAGCCCTTCCAGAGCCAGATCCCACTCCGGACGCTGGGTCCACCAATTCCAATCTCGTCCTTGCACTTTTGCTCACCCCCTTTCGCAAGATATGAAAGTTAAAGGACCTCATCGCCACCATAAACTACTCTCATATTATACCACCCCTATTCACTTTTTGCCATATCCCCTTCTTCATTTCTCCCTTGTATTACTCATATGGCTAGACAACGGAGGGAGAAGCCCCAAGCTCGATAAGTGTAATCTTCGGCAGTAGGATAGCCTGTACCTATACTAGAAATACTTAGGTAAAGTATCCTTGGGAATACATAAGTTGTTAGAACCCAGACATAGCTGGATTCACCTGCTTGCTTATTAAGGGTCGGATCAACTAACCCGCTGCGGACGAAGGGCTAGTTAATCACTAGCTTACTTCAAATGACGAGCAAGAGCTATTGGCATAATCGTTATAATAGGGTACAATAAAAAACGTAAGTAGGGTTGTTGTTACTTGTCGAAATCGATTTTAATCGAGATAACAGTAACAACATTTTTTGTCTCTTGGGACTGCAAACGATTAAGCAGCCACTTCAAAAGTCTGCAAAGCAAAGTTCTTGTCATGCGATGCTCCTTTCCGCCAATTTTTACTCCACACCCTACCTTAAAATGCCGCCAGCTAGCGCTCGCCATGCCGGTAATTATATAGCAAAAACATTCAGAATTGAAAGCACAGCCATGTTAAAAATCGCTTTTACGTCAAAAGAGGCCTCAGCGCACTGTGTTCCATGAGTATTTTATTTCTTCATCCCCTCTTGATTACTCTATGGCTAGACAACGGAGGGAGAAGGCATAAAATTGATACCCGACACGGGACAACCGAACATTAATGACTGAATTCGCGAATTCATCAAAATATGATCTACCGCTTTGGTTCGTCACAGTCTTAGACCAACAATGTCCGTATTCAGTATAGGCAGAACCGCCCTTTTCATAGGATGGTCGACCGCTGCGGACGAAGAAACTAATTTTTCGAAATCGAACTTGTATACGCTGTACAAGTTCAATTCAATTTTACACCTGTTAGATACGCCGAATTCTGGCTTAATTAACCCAGATTTCGTCCGCAGCGGGTTAGTAAATGATCAAATAGGAAGTTCAACTTTTATCACTCATCATAGTGATACATGGTCGTCTTATTCGTCTGCGACCGACATAAAGGCGGCTGCTTTTCTACATTTTAATAATACAAGAGTAGAAACAACAAAGTACAATACAATAGGTCGCCACTGGGGCTTCTCCCTCCGTTGTCTAGCCATAGAGTAATACTAAGGGAGGACGAAACTGACCTATGGCATAATACCTTTACGCAATAAACAAATGTAGGCAAGCTTACCGCATAGCAAGCTCTATGCCAAATCACTTGCTACCCTATTTACCTCTTCCATTGTTGTAATCCCAGACAACGCCTTCAACATCCCATCCTGCCGCATCGTCACCGTTCCTTTTTCTCGCGCCGCCCGCATCACTTCACTTGCTGTAGCATGCGAAATAATTAGCTTCTGGATATCCTCATCGACATCAATCGCCTCATAGAGACCCGCTCGCCCCGAATAGCCACCCGGCGTATCTTGGTCGTCAATCCCTTTTACTAATGTGTAGGCATTCCCTTTTACTGGCAACCCTGGGTAACCTAAATCCTCGCTCACCCTGGCTACGTCATCTTGTGTCTGCGGCAACAAATCTCCCACAATACTATTAATCTCCTGCGCCTGCATTTCGCTGCTCTGGAAGCTCGTCCGCTTTTCCGATACCCGCCGCA
The DNA here is from genome assembly GCA_964404945.1 of uncultured Candidatus Saccharibacteria bacterium. Taxonomy (GTDB): domain Bacteria; phylum Patescibacteriota; class Saccharimonadia; order Saccharimonadales; family Saccharimonadaceae; genus Nanosyncoccus. The sequence goes on from CAYOLY010000016.1 coordinate 18,267, forward strand.
CTAAGCGCTGGCCAATCACCGTATTAAGCGTCGACGCTAGCAAAAACGGCTCAATTCCCATATCCAACAAACGCGGCAAAATACCCGCCGCCGAGTTTGTATGCAATGTTGAAAATACCAAATGCCCCGTCAACGACGCCTGCACCGCCAAGTTCGCCGTCTCGCCATCACGAATCTCCCCCACCATCACCACGTCCGGATCCTGACGCAAAATACTCCGTAGCCCCGACGCAAAAGTCAGTCCTGCGTCCACATTCACCTGGATCTGGTTAACGCCAGCCATTTTATACTCCACTGGGTCCTCCAGTGTCACGATATTAATCTTCTCTGACTTAATCTGCTTGATTAACGCATACAATGTCGTCGATTTACCCGAACCAGTCGGACCCGAGGTCAAAATCATCCCATTCGGCTTGCTGATCCCATTTAGCACTGTCCTGAGCGCCCGCCCCGTCATCCCCATGCTCGCGATATCCATGCTCGTACCACTCTTATCCAAGAGACGAATTACCACCTGTTCCCCCCACACTACCGGAGAGATTGCAATACGTAGATCCACTTCCTTGTCCCCCACCATCACCGCAAACTGGCCGTCCTGCGGTATCCGATGTTCGTCAATCTTTAGATTCGCCAAAATCTTAATCCGCGAAACTAAGGCCGGTTCAATCGCTTTTGGCAATTCCATCACTCGACGCAACACACCATCAATTCGGCACCGAATAATCAGGCTATCCTCTAGCGGTTCAATATGCACATCACTTGCCTTGCTTTTTACGGCGAACTCTAGTATGCTCGTCAAAGCTTTCGAGATTGGCGAATCCTGCGTAATCGTCTTAACATTACTATTTGCCTTCGCCTGCGCGACTTCTTGATTTGTTACTTTAACCGCTTGCGCCACCCCCGTAAAGTCACCTCGGTATTGCTTCAAAACCGACTGGATCCCTTCCGTCGAAGCCATCACAGCCCGCACCATCTTTCCAGTGAAGGTCGACAAGTAGTCTACTGCTTGAATGTTCCCCACATCCAACATCGCCACCACCAACTGTCCGTTCGACTCACCGAGTGGTGCCACCATGTTGCGTTCCGCCACCTCCAGCGGCAGCAACGTTAACACATCTTGGTCCATTTCTACATTCTTCAAGTTTACATACGGCACTCCCATCACCACCGCCGTTGCATGCGCCAGCATCTCGTTACTCAGGATCTTCTGTGCCATTAACGTCTCGAGTAACGGGCGCTTCGATTGCGCCACCTCTTGTCGCACTCGATCCACATCTACCTTGTCAACCAACCCCTCATTGATAAGGAGTTCGATTACTCTTTCCAGGCTATCTTTCGTTAGCAGCGCCACTTTTCGCGTCTCCTACTCTGCTTCCGTATCTAATTTAATCAAGCAAGTCGCCCGCTCATTGTCATCTAATACCCCATCCAAGTTCACATCGCAATCCGCATAAGTCGGCGACGACAAATCTACCTCACAGGCCAACAATTCTTCATTATTCAACAGCCCATCGCCATCCGTATCAAAGCAGGTCTTCTCCTCTCGTTGTACCTTGCCACAAGCGTCCAGCTCAAAATCGTCCAATATCCCATTCTGGTTAATATCTTCACAATCCCCTACATAGACCTCCACGGTCGGATTAATCGCTGTACTATTAAACACCTCCGGATCCGGCGCCGATAACCCTTTAGAAATCGGTTTTACTAGCTGCGTAAACTTGACCGAGGCTTCATCCGGATCGCCCATGATTGACTGACAAACAAAGAACGCCACCAGTGTCCCAATACTCGCAATCATAATCAAGCTAAAAATATCTGACTGTTTCACTTCACGCTCTCCATTGCTTCGTTTTTCATATCCGTCACGCTCTTCTTCGTATTGTTATTTTTAAGCACTTCGGTCGCCCTAAACACTCTATCCATTTCTAGTGGCGCCATCTCATCCAAATAGTAAGCGTTCGCCTGTGCTTGTAAACTAATCCCCGCTGAATTCCACTCAATCGTTGCCGTCCGCACATTAAACTCACGTACCGACCGCTCGATATTGTCCAACACTCTCAATACCGTCGTCCCGTCGCCTTCTACTCGCAGCGTTACCGGAATTGCCTCTACCCCCGCAATATCTACATCGATTTTATCGTCTCGCGGCGCTAAACTCTCTGGTTCCCAACCCGACACGATGAAAATCTGGTTCAAGCTCGCCATCAAAGCTTCCGTATTCTTTAACGCCGGCAAAGCATCCGGGATCACCCGTAGCGCCGAACATACTTTCATCGCCTGGAGCGCCATTTTCCGTTCCGTGTCATCTTTTGCACTGTTGTACGCCGCATTAAAATCAATCCTCTGCCCCGCTTCGTCATAGCAATTATCGTTTCGTTTTCTCGCCACCGATTCGAGGTCGCCGTTTTGCGCCATCGCCTCGAACACATTGTAGCGCAAAGTTCCGACTACATCCTGGAAATTCACCGCATTCGGATCGCAATTGTTTAGCTCATCATCCGTCAACCGCCCATTATTGTCTTTGTCTACGCAAACTCCAATATCTCGGATTGCCTGATCATATTCATTAATCGCTTCGCCCTTCACTGTCAAAATTCTTGCATTGAAACCTATGTACTTCATCAGGAAAATCGCTAACACAATACAAGTTCCGAGGATCAACGATGCTATCAGCACCTCAACCATCGTTAGCTGTTGTGCTTTAGAAATCCTCTCTCGTTTCGTGTCGCCTGGTTTATTTGGCTGCATCCTAATATCCTCCCTCATTCACTCGGTTCGTATTACACTCTGTATCATCCGCCGCACAATCTTTCGCCTCTTGCGCAAACATATTCCCAATCTGGACATACGAATCCGTCACATTCTGCCCGAGCGGCCCGATCGCAATCATGTGTTTATTTTGGAAACTAAAGAATTCGCTACTAAACGTCGTCCGCGCCGAAAACTTCAAAACCAGATTATCGCTATCATTCCGCCCATTTGACGAGCTTAAAACTTCTAGGCCATCCTCTGCCAACATACAGGCTTCGTCATGTACCGAAGTCCAACGCACCGTCCCGCGCGTATCGGTGCCACGGTACTTAATACAAGCACTATTAAAATGTTCAATCCCTGTAATCTTTCCTTCTAGATCCATCTTCCCTGAACCATACCACGAGTTAAACTGCGGTGTCCGCCAAATCTTCACCTTGAGGACAACTTCTTTTAGCTCTACCGGCACTTCCACACAATTCTCGCCATTACTATCGCAAACGATCTCCGGCGCCGGCACATCGACACAATTTTCCCCATTTTCATCGCACCTCGTCTCCATCGCCCCAGTATATTCTTCCGTACCTTTTTCAACCTCAGCCTCGCGCGTGTAATAATATTCCGCCCCCGTATCTTCCAAAGTTCCTAGTTGCACCGCCTCACACCCTGGTATGGTAATATCCCACCACGCATAAAAATTATCGCCCGTCTTATAAGCATGCCCTTCCGCATCCGCCTCGCTAATGCATTGCGTCGGAATTTCGTTCCCAGTCGCATCCACATAGCGCCCATAGTCATACTTAGTTAGCGCCATCCCCTTCTTAAACGATTCTAGCACCCGATAATCAATCAATGGGTCTTTTCGCGCATCGGCCTGACCTTCCATTGTTAAGATATTTGTCTGCATATCTACTCTTAACTCCGAAAGCTTCACATCGTCATCCCCCTCTGGCATCATCACCGACAACGCCCCAAACACCCTAGATAGTACCGTCTTTTTCTGCAAAATCGCATCAATCCCTGTCAACTGACTTTGGATTGTGATAATGTCATCTAACTCCGCATATTCATTCAACTTTGTAGACATTAACGTTAGTCGACTATCTTGATTCCCAATCGCAATATCCTGCCCACTCTTAATCCCGAAGAGAATTACCACGACGCCCGCTGCCACGCTCGATACTACAATACAGATAAACAGTACTAGATTCCTCACCTTCTGCGCCTTGATCATCTCGGCTTTCACCGCCGGCACCAGATTAATCTCATACGTCGAGCTCACTGTCGAAGTCACAACGCTGCCACTGTCCACCACTTGTTTCACTGGCTTGCCAGTTACTTTCGACACCACCTGCGCAAAAAACCGCCTAATTTGCAACCACAGATCGCTAAACTGTTTTTTCACGTTTTCTAGAAAATCATTCATCGGTCATTCCCCCTCTCTGCCAAACCAATCGCTACCGCAAATTCGCTCGCCACCGGCTGTAAAACTCGCTGCTGCTCGGGCGTCACCCGCACTAGCTGCCACGGATTTCCTTGTGTCGTCGGCGTATTTGTCTTCGCTTCAATATACTCCGCGATAAACGGTATCATCCCCGCAAAACCCGACAGTACGATCCCACCCACCGGCGCATTCATGTACTCCGACTTGAAGAACCGCATCGACTTCGTCAGCTCCAGAGCAAAACTCTCTAGCGTTGAATCTAGCGCTTTAAACACTTGCCCCTCGACCTTATCCTGCGCCAAACCAAACTTCAAAATAAACTGCCGCGCCTGCTCTTCCTTCACGTTCAATGATGAGGATACTGTCTTGATCAACAACGAAAAACCACCCGGGATCGACCGCACTAGTCGTGGCACTCCTCGATACATCATTACCAGGTCCGTCGACCGTTCACCTAGGTCAATAATCATCCGCGCATCTTGCGCTCCTACTGGCGTCAAAGCCCGCGCCATCGCCAACGACTCCGGTTCTTGCGCAATCACATTCAATCCATAAGATTCTATCAACTCCATCCGCGCCTCCGCAAACGTCACCGCTGACGAAGAAATCAATATCTCCGCCTTTGTTGCATCATGCGGACACACCCCTAACGACACATAATCCGCCGTCGCCTCATCTAACGGCATCGGGATGTATTTATCTAATTGGTATTTAATCGAATTCATTAGCTCTGCTTCTGGCAAATTATCTACCCGCACAATTGACGTGAAGGTCTTTGACGCTGGCATCCCTACGGCAATATTCTTTGTCGTAATACCAGCCTGTTTCATCGCCCCCAGAATCGTCTCACCTAACCGTCGCTGGCCCGCCGTCGAACCATCTTCTAAAACCTTCCGTTCCACTGGCACATAAGCAAACTTCTGCAAAACCCAACCATGCTGCGCATTTCCAGCCAGCTGCACTAACCGAATCGCCGTCGTCCCAATATCCAGCGCGAAGAAATCGCCCACACCATGTATTAAGCTCATGTTATTATTATATGCGCCTAATCGTCAAAAATCAAGTTTTCAACCAGTAAAATCGCTCCCGATTTCCCCCGATCTTCCCCACCGTCTCATTATCTCGCTTATTTACGATCACAAAACCGTTCCGCCCCAACCACCGTTCAAAATTCTTAATAATCTCTCGCCGCATCCGCTCGTTCTTCACCACGCCACGCACCAGCTGATCCGGATACGCTTCAAACTGTGGTTTCAACATTACTAAATAGTCCGCTTTTCGACTCACCACCTGCCTCGCCCGTGCCAAAATATCCCGCAAACTCACGAAGCTCACGTCCGCCACCACAGTCTGAACCCACACACGCTGTACAAGTTCAACCTCATTTCGCCCCTGTTCCACGACTAAATTTCCGGCTTTATCCGCTCCCTTTACCGCCAAAAAGTCTGTTTTTTCATACAAATCTACCCGTTCGTCGTACCGCAGTGGCGCTTTCATCTGGTTCGTCCCTTTTTCAACCGCGATTACTCGCTCTGCCCCGTTTCGCAAAGCAAACTCCGTAAAACCACCCGTCGACGAACCAATATCAAGCACTATCTTCCCCCGAAAATCGTACGAAAAAGCCTTCACCGCTTCCGCTAGCTTCAGCTCTGCCCGCCCCACCACTTTCAGTTGCTCCTCCTTTGTCTGAATCGCGCGCTCCGTATGTCTCCAAACCCCCAGACTTCGCCTTCCCGCTTGCTTTTTCTTCTCCATTACTTCCTATTATATCATAAACCCCACTACCCTTCTTCAACCTCCCTTATATTACTCTATATGGCTAGACAACGGAGGGAACGGCCATGGCGTTGAGGAGCGCCACCATCTTGAGCGGAAATAGCTAAAATTGTAATATACAGACCGAAGCTGCGAGTCGATTTTTGATAAGAAGCCCAATAAATACCATCTTGGCCAGATAGACTCCCAGTCCCAATGTTTGGATAAGTAAACCCGCTGCGGACGAAGTGTTCAAGTGACAAACTTTAACCCGCAGCCGAAATTTCGTCCGCGGCGGGTTTACTTATCCGCCAAATCTAAATACCGAACGGTCAGGACTAAATGCTTACTATTGGTCCAGTTCTTCAGAAGGAAGAGTAACGTCCGTTTATATCCAGGCCGTAAATAGAGTAGAAACCGTAGCAAACCATTCTACTGGTCGCCTTAACGGTATGTCCCTCCGTTGTCTGGTCATAGAGTAATCAAGGGAGGAAGAAGAAGGTTAAGATTCCAAAATGGGGCGCCAAGCGCCGTGTCACCAACTCGAGTATTACAATAAGCAGTAAAAGTACTTAGCTATGAAGCTAAACTTTACTCTAGTGACAACACGGCGTTTGGCGCCCTCAATAACATTTATTAACAAAAGCTATTCGTCAGTATTTATGAGGCAACGGATAGTATCTCCAAGATAACGGTTTCCAAAAAATGACGGGCCAAAGTTATTTGTTCTTACAAATAGGTAATATGATTGATCTTGGCTTTTACTTATAGATGTCCCATAAGAACCACCAGCTCCTATATCATGAATCCCAGCAGGCATCGCATTGGCAATTGAATTATCGTAGGCTGTTATCGGCACCATTACGCCTAGCCTAGCTATATGCAAAGGCGAACCGTTTAGAATTTCCCCAACAGAAATATTATCCTGGAGGATGCCAGTCATAGCAATTCCATACGTTCCGTCTGCGCTACCTGGTTGCACGAGATCGCCGAGATATGATTGGGCAAGATTGTAATAGCTGCCCTTAATTTCATTATAAGATGATCCTCCATACGGTAATTCCCAGTTCTTGGCGCAGATAGAACCTTCGGCTTTTGTTCCTGTCTCAGCCATGGCTAAGCCTTCCGCCACAGTTTGTGTGGTTGCCGCAAGCCACTGATAGTAATTCCCGATTAGATAATGCGAATCATAAACTTTTCGACCATAGTCGATCGCGAGGCCGTCAGTAATCTCTCCAGCCCCAGTGCTAATAGGCGTCTTTGTAATAACCGTCTTTCCGTCGTTGGCAATATATGTACTCCCTTCAGTAAAATTAGGGTCAATCGAGGCTGTCCAACCGTTAGAGACATCCATCAGTACTCCGTATTCCGTCAATACCCTACTAAGCTTGAGATCGGCAATCTCGTTAGGTCTCCCTCTCTCCCAGGTAGATATATTGATGATATCTTGTGAGTTAGTTAACGCTGCGGCGCCACCCTCTGAACTACCAACCGAAATCCATAAAGCTCCTTTACCTTCACCAGGATAGATTATTACATATTTGCCCTCATTCCAAGTGTAATCAGCGTTAGAATTCAGGCAAGCAATTTCGCTGGCGTAGGCTTTACCCTCCCCATAAGTGCCATTTGCTACACCGTCAGCCTGTGCTGGGCACTTACTGATCGTAAACCGATCTGGGGTTTCTGGTGTCCTGGTCGCCTCTTCCGGTTTCCAGGAGGTCTTTCCGGGAGCTAGAGCGGTTAGTTCA
>CAYOLY010000017.1:0-23878 GCA_964404945.1 uncultured Candidatus Saccharibacteria bacterium
TGGGACTCATAAGCCCAAGGTCACTGGTTCGATCCCAGTCGGTACTACCATTTTTAGATTATGAAGAAAACTCTTTTAGATAATAACGCCATCATTGAAGTTAATCGGCAGTGTTATGATGCTCTCGGTGCAGATTACACCGAAGGCACGCCAGATTTTGAAATTATTGAGAAAAATGGCATTTGGCAAGACTTTCTTAATGCCTTGCCTGGAAAGAAGATGCTTAACGTTGCTTGCGGTACTGGTGACACTTCGGTTTGGCTTGACCAGCGTGATTACGAAGTTGTCTCGACCGATTTATCTTCAGAAATGATAAAAGTCACCGCTGAGAAAATGTTAAACGCCCGTAATCTAGTTCTTGGCGCGACTGAACTGGATCAACTCCAAGGCGAAAAATTCGATGGTATTTTCGCAGTACATCTTGTTCAGCATCTTAATAAGTCGCTTATTGAAAAGTTCTTTTGCCAAGTTCATGATTTGCTATCTGATGGCGGTAAGTTCTTGCTTGTCTTTACTAATAACTGTTTTTCAGAAAGCGGCTATCAGCTTGAAGGTTCGAAAGATGATTTATACATAGTCTGGTATAAACATAACCTCGAAGATATTGCCCCATTGCTAAACAAAGCTCATCTTGAACCAATCAAGTTTTGGACCCAAAAAGTTCTTCCCGACGCTTGCGGTATTGATTGCCCATTCGCGTTCATTTGTCAAAAATCCTAACCTGTTCTATTTCGTGCTATAATAAACTTATGCAAGAGAAAAAAGGCTTTACTCTTATTGAACTTACAATCGTTGGTGCTTTTGCGGCTCTGTTAGTAATAATCTTCTTTGCCCAAAAAGCAAATGTTGACGCGATGAATCGTGATGATGACCGTAAGACTGCGATTAACGCCATGTATTATGCTCTTGAAGAATATTATTATCCGAAAAATGGCTATTATCCTGCCGAGATCTCCGAAGAGGTCCTGCCGGTGGTGGATCCAGCCCTCTTTACGGATCCGTTTGGTCTTAACGTCGGTATCGATGGCAGTACTTACGTCTACGAGCCGGCGAACTGTAACGCCCAGAATGAATGTCGCGAATATACTCTCCGCGCCCAGCTCGAAAAAGAAGACACTTATATTAAGCGTGGCAAACGCTAGTTTCACCTTTCTAATCCCTCTTTGCGATTTTATACGAAAGGATACCTATGATTAGGCTTCGAACTGAACATAAAATTAAAGTGGACGAGGCGCGTATCCGCGCGATTCTCGATGGTCTACTCCAAGACCCCATGGCGGGCTGGCTCACGCTCCCAGAAACCTACGATCGCGCAGAACTTAAATCTATCCAAGCGGCCGCGCAGAAGATTCAACAAGACTCTGCATTTTTAGTTTGCATCGGTATTGGTGGCTCATATCTTGGCCATCGAGCCGTAATCGAGGCTCTCCGACCGTCTAGCCCCACCAAAGTCCTCTATGCTGGAAATTCTTTGAGTCCCTTTGAGCTGCAAGAGGTTTTCGACGAGCTCGGTGATGTGGATTTTTCGGTCAATGTGATATCTAAATCTGGTACCACTACCGAGCCGGCCGTAGCCTTCCGCTTTTTCAAGGAAAAACTAACCCAGAAATATGGCGCCAAAGCTGCCGAACGTATCTATGCTACCACCGATGAGAACCGGGGTGCGCTTCATGACGAAGCGGTTCAAGAAGGCTACGCCCGTTTTGTGGTGCCAGACAATATCGGTGGTCGTTATTCGGTTTTGAGCGCGGTGGGCCTCTTGCCACTGGCGGCGGCTGGCGTTGATGTCGAAGCTCTCCTCGCTGGGGCTGCTACTGAATATGGCTACCTAAATACTCTCCCACTTGCGCAAAATTCCGCTATTGAATATGCTATGACGCGCGCTGATTTGTTTCAAAGGGGTTATGATGTTGAAGTTTTGGCTTGTTTTGAGCCGCGCTTGCATTATTTCGCCGAATGGTGGAAACAACTCTTTGGTGAGTCAGAAGGGAAACAGCAGCAGGGCATTTTCCCGGCCTCAACGATCTATACAACTGACCTCCACTCGCTTGGTCAATATCTCCAAGAAGGTCGCCGCAATATTTTTGAGACAGTCTTAAGTTTTGACCCGGACTCAGAAACAGACTTTATAATCCCGGAGTCCGCTCAGAACCTCGACGGGCTTAATTATCTTGCTGGGGAAAAATTAAGCTATCTTAACCAGACCGCCGAAGCTGCTACAATCTCGGCACATCGCGCTGGCGGTATCCCGGTTTACCAGCTTAAGACCGACAAAATCGACGCTCAGACTATGGGCGCCCTGATCTATTTCTTTGAGCTAGCTTGTGCAGTTTCGGCGAAGCTGGCTGGCGTTAATCCTTTTGATCAGCCGGGCGTCGAATCCTATAAGAAAAACATGTTTCATTTGCTCGGTAAATCCGGATTCTAGGCACGAGCCAACAAAATCCTACAGTTCGTTAGCAGAACCATATCCCCATTCTAGCATAATATAAGCGTATTGTCAATAGTATAAGTTTGCTAATTTGCCAAAATCGGTTTTTTCGCTTATACTTACTCTATGAATAAAATGCGCGTCGTCATCGCTCTGGGCGGGAATGCTCTTCAACAAAATGGAGAAGTTACTGCCGAGGCCCAAAAGGCTGTCGCCAGCAAAGTCGGTGCCACGATCGCTAAACTTTCGCAAAAATATGACATCATTGTTGCGCATGGCAATGGCCCACAGGTGGGAAATATCCTGATTCATGAAGAAACTGCTGCGACCGAAGCTGCCCCGGCTATGCCGCTTGAGACTGCCGTGGCGATGAGCCAAGGGCAGATTGGCTATTGGCTTGCACAAGCGATTGATAATGCCTTCCGGAAGGAAAAACGTCGCAAGAAAGTTGCTAGTGTTGTCACGCAAGTCGTAGTCGATCGTAACGATCCTGCCTTTAAACACCCTTCAAAACCAATCGGTCAGTTTTATACCGCAAAAGAAGCGGTTAAGCTGATTAAGAGCAAAGGTTGGGAGATGCGTGAAGATGCCGGCCGTGGTTATCGCCGTGTCGTGCCGTCGCCACAGCCGATTGATATTGTCGAGAAAAAGTCCATTCAGACTCTTGTCGAGTCGGGCGCGATCGTGATTGCAGTGGGCGGTGGCGGTATTCCGGTTGTCCGTACGAAGGTTCTCAAAGTTCTCAAAGGCGTCGATGCCGTTATCGATAAAGATCTTGCGGCCGAGCGCCTTGCCGAGTTGGTTAAGGCGGATATTTTTGTTTCGGTGACGGGCGTACCGAACGCTTACTTAAATTATGGCAAGCCAGGCCAAATTTCGCTTGGCCTGCTTAGTGTGCGCGAAGTTGAGAATTATATTGCTGAAGGCCACTTTGCGGCTGGGTCGATGTTACCAAAGATCCAAGCCGTTGCGCGCTTTGCCACCAAAAAGAAAGTCGGTATTATTGCTTCGCCAGCTAACCTCGAGCGCGCACTCGAACGCCGCGCCGGCACCATCGTCCAATAACTATTATAACCCTTATAGTCCACGACAACGCATCAACATATCACTTCTACGAAAGTTCGCGCGCTGCGATTCGTACCGCTTCGCTCCAACTTGTTGCGATATGCGGCGTAGCGGCAATTTCCGGTGTGCGCAAACCATTTCGGATTGCCAAAGCGACTTCCTGAATAATTAAATCTGCCTCTGGCGCTACCACTGTCGTCCCGAGAATGTTGTGTTTTTGGTCTACCAGCATTTTCACAAAACCTTCACGGAAATCGTTCGTGTTTGACGCGCTAATTGTATCAATCGGAATCAAAGCGGCGCGATATTTTTGCCCAATTTGCATGCATTCAAGTTCATTCAGCCCAACCTTTGCTACTTTCGGCAACGTCGCGGTCAGCCGCACGAAACCGGTGTAATCCGCCTCGTTATTAACTTTGCGAAGTGCGTTAGTTGTTGCGAGCTTAGCCTCGTAGGTCGCTTTTTCGGTCGAACTCTCTCCGCCCAGAATGTCACCCGCGGCCCAAATGTGGCCGTTTGACGTACGCAAATTTTGATTCACGACCACACCGCGATAAGTGTATTTTACTCCGGCATTTTCTAGACCGAAATCTACCGCCGGCTCCGGCGTAGTTGCTAATACGATCGCATCCACGCGTACAGATTTCTCTTGGCCGCCACGCACGAAGATAGCCTGTTTGCTTTTTGCATCTTGAGTGAGTGCTACGACCCGTGAGTTGGTTAAGATTTCAATCTGAAAACGTTTCTTAAAACGGCTTTCGATTACGCTACTTACTTCCGGATCTTCGCGTGGCAAGAGCCGATCCTGAGCCTCGGCGATCAAAACTTGCACTCCTAGCGAAGCGAAGTACTCCGCAATCTCGCAACCAGTCGAACCGCCACCGACCACGAGTAAGGCCTTTGGTAGTTTCGCCATCCTTAGCACTGTATCTGGTGACCAACAATTTACCTCTTCGACGCCAGTAATTCCGCTTACTGCTAAATTCGTTCCGGTTGCTAGCAAAAATTTCTCACTACTTATCTGATGGTTACCTACCACAATTTCGTATGGGCTAATGAACCTTGCCGAGCCATGGTAACAATCGACTCCGGCGTTTTCAAAAATTTTTCGACTTCCGCCGCCTGCTCGCCTTACTGCTGCCGCTTGCCAATTTAGAACAGTCGGGTAGTTATATCTCAAACTTGTGCTCGACATACCAAAGCGTGCTCCTGCCACTGCCTCAGAATAATTCTGCGCAAACCCCAGAGCCGCGCCATAGGGGACATCACGATAATTAAGAGTCGTCCCGCCCCAACGATCAGATTCTATAATTGCAGTTTTTGCGCCTAATCCAGCTGCCAACAAAGCCGCCGCGCTCCCTGCTGCGCCGCTCCCAATCACTAGATACTGATAATCAAATTTTTTACTCATGGCCCACTCTGCTTTTATATTATTTTATCACGATTCTCATAAACATAAGCTAAATCTTGACTATATTGCCTAGTCTCTTTAGCAATTCTGCGATACAGGTCGTCCTGTGTGATTAACTCTTTATCCTCAATCCATTTTGCAATTTTCTTTGAAACTCGTTTTGTAATTAAGGTTGCCGAATCCTTAGATAAACCGACCGCCTTCGCGTCGCGCATCAGCTGGCTCTCTAGAGTCTCCAAGTTAAAGACCTCAGCTTCTTTTTTGCGACTTCTCCTTTTTATCATGACAGCACCTCAAATCCAAACAAGAAAAACCCGAGTACGAGAAAACCGACACCAGTAATTATCTTCAAAAAGTTTTTGTGCTTTACTCGCCAACGCTGGATGTCGGCGATCGTCTGCCCTCGGCGTACCGCTAAACGCACGACGACTGGCGGGATAATCGCTACTACAGTATATAACACTACCGCTAGTAGTTGATATGGTGCAGGTAGAGCTAAAATACTATTTGCCGCGACTACGATTAAAACTAAAGTGAATGGCATTTCGGCCAAGCTCGTTAACACTCCTAGTGAAAAAGCCTCCGTATTGCTATTAGTTTCTTTAGCACGCTTGTCGATAAAACGCGCTACGGACCGCGGTAGCCATAGCTCAGTACTTTTCCCGCGTCGATAGTAAAATCCCCAAGTTGCGACCGCTAACGCTACTAGCATCGCTACGACAATAACTAATTCTTCTGTCCAAAGCGGCTTGCCAAAATACCGATCCAGGATAAACGCCACTGCCGCAACTCCCAAAAAGACCAAACTTCCAACACCAGCAATATAACTACTAACAAGATTTTTTGTGCGTTTTTTAACGTGTTTGCCGAGGCTAGCATGGTACAGAAGTAGTAAAGTGCCTAGCTCTAGCTGTAAGGTTGCATGAATAACCGCCGCTAAAAACACCTCACTGAATGGTATAACCATATCCATAATAAGATTATAGCATTTTTAACGTTCTTGTGCTTGTTATTCTGAGCAATTTTGTGCTACGCTAAAAGGGGGCCTTTTTTATGATTTTTGCTCAAAAATACGATTTTTCATAAAATAACGTGGCTATGCTTGTAGAATTTGAACGAGGTGTGCTATGCTTCCGACATGAAGCAATTTTTATCCCAAATTCAGACCCAAAAACTATTTCTCGTGTTGATCCTAGCCGCAAATTATTTGCTGCCGGCATTAATCTCGGTATTTGTTTTAGCGAACTTAGCTCCGAGACTAGACCTCCCCTATAGCCCAAACCGCAACTTTGCACTGATGGCTGCTCAAGATCCTATTTCGCCGAACAACTCACCCATCGTTGCGGACGGCGATACTATTGAGCCGGATTCTGTCAATAGTGATGATCTTAAGAATGATGAACAAGATAATTCTGAAGTGGACGATTTGGAACCATATGATTTTTCATATCCGCTCATTATTCGAGCCGTCCATCCTGGTTACGAAATCGATAGCGTAAGCGACGTCGGCGAGCTTATCGAACTGCAAAACCTATCCGACGCTCCGCTTAGCCTCGCCGGTTTCTCGCTCCGTTACACTAATGGGACGGGCAACAAAACTGTCACGATTTTTGAATTTGCCGAAGGGAGCCTCATGACCGGCGAGACCCTCCTCTTACGCTACTATAACAAGAAGCTAGGGACCCAGGATCCAGCCGACCTCTACTATGCCTCAAGCTTAGCTTTCTCGGCCGGGCCGCTCTCACTCGTCGCTGAGGATGGCACTGAGATTGATTCGGTCTGCTGGAACGGCAAAGAAGGCTGTGTAAAGGCATTTAATAGTAAGAAACCTACCGTCCTCGTTCGTAACCTCTTTTCTGGAGACTTTGAACACAAAGAGTCGTATGAGTCGAGCTTTGATCCGGCTAGCCCATCTTACTATGCCCCACCCATAGAAGAAGGCCCCGACCAAGACTCGGAGGATGATCCTAACGAGGCGGAGCCCGCTGGTGCACCGCAATGCTTCGCGCTCGAATTTTCCGAAATCTATTCTTACTATGCTTCTGACCAATCCGAACAGTTCATTGAATTCTATAACCCATCTCTTACCGCGGTCTCTCTAGATGGTTGCCAGCTACGCTACAAGAAAAAGCTATACTCGCTGAGCGGGACGGTCCCGTCGGATGGTTACTTCGCCTTTTACCCTGGCGAGCTCTTCTCTTTAACTAAAAATCCTTCTTCGTCTGTTTCGATTGAACTTATCGACGCAGACGGGAGCATAATTGAGGAAATCTCTTACCCTAAAGGCCAGAAAAAGTCCACCTCCTATGCCCGTATCTACGATGTTAGTGGTGTCGAGACTTGGGTGCAAACCTATGCTATTACGCCTAGCTCGGATAACATTTATCAAGAATATCGCACATGCGAAGCCGGAAAAGCAATTAACCCGCTTACTGGTAACTGCGTCAAAATTTCTAGCCTCACAACCACGCCGACCATCTGCCCGGAAGGGAAATATCTCAACCCCCTCACTGGTCGTTGCAAGTCGCTTACTAGTACTACCTCGACCCTTAAACCTTGTGCCGAGGGGTATGAGCGTAATCCAGAAACTAATCGCTGCCGCAAGATCGTTTCAGCGAACGACGGTGCCGAATATGCGCTCGTCCCAAACACCCGTTCAGACAGCAAGGCTTTCATTGCTATCGGCGTAGTGATATTGCTTGTTGTATCTGGGATTATTTATATTGTGTTACAGTTTCGCCGTGAAATTGCCCGTATGGTTCGCAAAATTCGCCAACGCCTCAATTGTGTTCTTCAAGACTTGTTCGCGGGTAAAATCGGCCTGCACCGGGACAAGAAGTCCTAGCTCTTGGTAGTGTTTCAACACCGGCAGAGTCTTTTCGTGGTACTCGTCAATGCGAGTTTGGAAAATTTCTGGGTCAGCATCATCGTGGCGCAGCCCGCGATCGCCCAGTAGCTTCGCTGCCTCCCAGCGTTCCACTACGTCTCGATCGGAAAGTTGCAAAACCACGGCCGCCCGGATTGTATGTCCACTTGCTCGTGCTACGGACATTACCTCATCTTCTTCACCGGCCCACCGCCCGATCGAGGACAGAATCAACGGATACTTCCAAAGCTCTTCTCTTTCGAAATACGGCAGCACCCAGTCGTAAAACACGCTTGAAGGCATCAGTTTCCCGCCGTGCGAGTAAGCCGTGCCGGTCGCTTGCTCCATTGCTCGTACGATAATACCCGAAGAAAGGAACTTCGCCCCCAATTTCTCCGCCAATTGTACCCCGACAGTATCTTTACCACTCATCGGCAGACCAAAAATATTTATACTCCCAATTCCTAGCCAAGATTTGATTTGCTGTATCTGCTCTTCCATAAAAATATTATAGCATATTCGCACGCCCTCCCAAGCCCTGACCTTATCCAAGAAAAACGGCCCCAGTTACGGGGCCGCATCCGAGGCTCACGGGCCTCATTCATGTGCGTAAGATCATGTTTCGCTCAGTTTCGGCCATTTTTGGCAGTCTTGACAACTGAGTGCTAATTTGCTATACTGGCAGTATGAGTTTAACAAAACGCCAAGAGGGAATTCTTTTCGCTATCATTGAGGAATATGCGGAGGTCGCTACGCCAGTTGGTAGCGTGACCTTAGCGAAGCTTTTCGACGTCTCTTCCGCTACGATTCGCGCCGAAATGGCCCGGCTTGAAGAATTGGGCTACATTGCGCAGCCTCACACCTCGGCCGGTCGAGTGCCGACCGACGCTGGTTATCGTTACTATGTTAATATGATTTCTGAACATCCCGAAATCGCTGAAGAACACGCCATGGTTGGTGCCGGCGTCAACTCGCATGACCCAAAAACCACCGAGCGCAGCAACCGTGTCCTCGAAGTTCGTGTCAATTCTCAGACCCGAGCTGATTTTGCTATTCGTGGTGCAGTGGATTCTTTGGTTGAGTTAACTGGGAATCTTGGCATTGCAACAATCGGGGAACAACTTTACATGTCTGGAATCTCGCGACTCTTTACTCAGCCAGAGTTTATGGATAATAACCGAGTACAAGCGGTGGCGAAGTTGCTTGACAACCTCGAACCATGGCTGCGCGAAGCGGCGCCGGGCCAACCTCTCAATATTTTCATTGGTCAAGAAAATCCAATTGGCAAGACCTCACAGGTTTCACTAATCATCAGTCGTTTCCGTTCGCCCTATTCCGACAAGAGTTATATCGGCGTACTTGGTCCGACTCGCCAGAACTACAGCCGGGTAATGTCGCTTGTCCGCTACGCGGGGAACATCCTTGAAGAAACTTTAGCTATAAAATAAGGAGATTATTATGTCCAAAAAACCCCAACCATCTGAACAGTCCGAAGAGCTTACTGTCGATGACGTAGAAATTATTGACGATCCGCAAGTCGAAGCCGCTCAGGTTCCCGAAACACCGACTCCGACTGCTGAACCGGTGGATGCTGGTTTGGCGAAAATCTCCGAGCTGACTAACGATCTCCAGCGCACTCGGGCCGATTTTGAGAACTTCCGCAAACAGGTTGATTTGCAGAAGACTCAAGCCATGTCGGCGGCACGTTTTGCCACAGTCGAAAAATTCCTGCCGTTGCTTGATGACATCGACCGGGCAATCTCGGCTTATCCTGATCAGCTTAAGCCTCTCGAAAAAAACCTCGCTAAACTTCTGCAATCGTTGAGTCTACAAAAAATCCCATCGGATCCTGGGGTAGAGTTTAATCCAGATTATCACGATGCTGTTTCGGTAGTAGACGAAGGTGGCGATACAGAAGTAATTCTGGAAACTTTGCGCCCCGGTTATCTTTACGAAGGCTCGGTCTTGCGCCCAGCTATGGTTAAGGTTGGTAAATAGTCCGCAATCTGAATCACGGATGTAAAAAGTTAGCCTAACCTTGTCCTAACATGCTATAATTAATACATGAACACTTCCGGAGGTACTAATCTTTATCAAGCGATTCGTCGTCGCGTGCGCGCTTGCGACTATTTAGTTGTTGCGCAGCTCTTTTTGCAAAATAACTTTTTGCTTGATCGTCCTTTACGGGCAGATGATATAAAACCTCGATTACTCGGTCATTGGGGAACTTGCCACGGCATTGACGTTGCTTATGCGAATCTTAAGGCTTTCTTTGATCCAGCTAGCTTTGAGCAAGACAAAAAGACAAAAGCTCCTAAGGGTGATACTGAACTCGCGAAATTCGGTACTGCTTTAGCGAACGCTCGTATCGCTTCTGGTAAAGTCTATACCGGCTACGCAAATCGGCCAGAAGTAGGGGCAGCTCCAAAAACTGATTTTTCGTTTATTCTTGGCCCGGGACACGGTTTTCCGGCGCTCCAAGCTAATCTTTTTGTCGATGGGGCGTTAGAAAAAGTAGACGAAAAAGCTTCTCGCGATGAATCCGGTATTGCTTATCTCTGTAAAAACTTTTCTTGGCCTGGCGGTTTTCCGTCGCACGCAAGTCCGCTTACGCCGGGCGTGATTTGTGAAGGTGGTGAACTCGGTTACGCGCTCGGCGCAGCCTATGGCTATGCGCTCGGCCATCCTGAGAAGACTGTTGCCGTAATGTTAGGTGATGGGGAATTAGAGACCGCCACAGCGTTAGGCTCGCTCAACCTTGTCAAAACCGTTGGTGACCAGACTTTTAACGGTCGCGTATTGCCGATCTTGCATCTTAATGGCTATAAGATTTCCGCTCCGACGCTTTATGGTCGCAAGTCTGAACGCGAGCTAAAAGAGCTGATTCGCGGCTTCGGTTATACGCCACTCTGGATTGAGGGCGACTCGCCGGAAGCTTTCCAGAAAGCTTTGCAAGATTCAGTAAAGATTCACCATCCGTTCTTCATTTTGAAAACCGAGAAAGGCGCTACTGGCCCGGCCGAAGTTCACGGCAAGAAAATCGCTGGTAATTTCCTTGCACACCAGATCCCGCTTCCGAACGCGAAGACCGATCCTGACGAGCTAAAAATCTTAAACACTTGGCTGAAGTCGTACGAATTTTCTGAACTTTTTAACGCTGAGGAGGGCTTTAGGCTATGATTGATCAAGTAGAACATCCCGGTCGCGACAAATTCTCGCCAGCCAAACGCATTGGCGCGATTATGGCGAGCTACATGTTGCGTCACGAAGATTTTTATCTGTTTTCGCCGGACGAAACGACGAGTAATAAGCTTGATGCCACCTTTGAAGTCTCGGCGCGCGCCTGGTCTTTGCCAGAAGAAAGCTGGGATTTGCCTGAGGCAAAAAATGGCCGTATTGTCGAAATGCTTTCTGAGAATACCCTGTTTGCCTGTATGGTTGGTCACCTCATGAATGGCGAACCGGCCGCGATGACGAGCTATGAATCGTTCTTTACGATTATCGCTTCGCAGGTCATGCAACATATTAAGTTTCTTCAGCAGTCGTCCGAAGTAGCTTGGCGCGGCGATATTCCGGCCGCCAACCTTCTCTCTACTAGTACTTGTTGGCGCCAGGACCATAACGGCTTTACTCACCAATCCCCGGCTTTGATTTCGCTCTTGCTTAGCAACCCGAGCGATCGGGCAAACTGCCTTTTCCCAATCGATGACGTTGCCGCCGAAGCTGCCTTTATCTTCATGATGAACTCGCAGAATGTTGTAAATCTTACAACATTTAACAAAACCGATCAGCCCCGTTGGATTGATTCGCATCAAGCCGATTCAATGTATCACGACGGCGGTGCGGCGATTCTTGACTTTGCTTCCGACGAGGCCCCGGATTATATCTTTACTGGCGCCGGTGACATTGTCTCTTGCGAAGCGTTGGCTGCGATCGAGATCCTGCGCGAAGATATACCAGCTAAACATTTTCGTTTCGTCAACATCTCGGCTTTGTCATATAATGCAATCGGTACAGTCGATCGCAAGCTCACTCAAGATGAATTTGATAAGCTTTTCACGAAAAACAAGCCAATTATTGCAAATTTCCACGGCTACCCGGATGCACTGTATGGGATTCTAGCAAAGTATGCCGATCCAAAACGTCTTAACGTCCATGGTTTTCTTGAGCACGGCAGCACGACTACACCGTTCGAAATGCTTAGCTTAAACCACGCTTCGCGTTATCACCTTGCGCTTGATGTGGCGCGAATCGAGAAACGCGACGACCTAATCAAAAAATATCAGAAAATTCTCCACGATAACTCTGTCTACGCCCGCGAGCATGGTGTCGACCAGATCGCGTAGTTAGGAATAGTGACCAGGGTGGGGCGGCTGGCTTGGGCTGATGCCGGACGATAAAAAACGGGCGGTCTCGCTGAGACCGCCCTTGTGTCGTATGCGAAAACGACGTTTTACGCCAAAGGATCACGCAGATTTACCAGCCCGCCGATGAAGTCGGCTTCAAACAGTGTTTCGCCGAAAGGAACGCCAATCGACTCGCTGCCGCTGAACTTACCCAGCCAGCCGTCCAGAACGCGATGGTATTCCAGGTCCACCGTCATGTCCATGGCGCCAGATTTCACGTATTCCGCCGCGCCACGAATCGGAAGCTCCGGGTCGGTTGCCATCAAAGCTTCCTTCAGACAGGCATAGACGAGCTCCGGGTCGACGGCGTAATCTTTCAGCTCGCCGTGGTAGCTCATCGTGAAGCAGGTCTTGCCCTTGTAGCGCACCACGGTCATACCGCCGAACGGCTCGCCGCCAAACCACTTGTCGGAGAAGCGGAAATCACCCTTCTTCCAGATGACCTTGAACCCGCCATCGGCGTAGACATACTCGGTCACGCCAGTCTCGTATTCACGCTTCAGTATGCCCTGCTCATCCATGAGCTCGGTCACCAGCCTCCCACGCTGCTGCTCTCCGCCGTAGCCTTTCCGCTGCGCCTCGTAGAGGAACTGCTTCAGCTCTTCCAGGTGTGCAGTTTCAAACCCGTTTTCGACTTGTTTGCTCATTTTTGTAAACTCCCTAATCCTTGACGTTTTAATATGCCTGGATCTACTCTGTTTGATTCTTATCGCCTCCCGATAATTTCTCGTGTTAGACCCACCAAAAACCTGCCTCTCGAAAGAGGATTATCTCCATTATAGCACAGATCGTCATAAAAGTCAAGAAGCGAGAGGCTTTCTTGCAAAACAACTCCTGCAAAAACAAGAAAATATGCTATAATATAATCCGTATGGAATTATTCACTCTGATCATTTCGTTGGTTATTCTTGGCCAGACGACAATTATGACTATCAAAAATAGCAAAAAGCCGCTCCTCGGTTCGAACCAGAAACGGAAAGTATATGTCGATACCTCTGCCCTTATGGACCCTCGTTTGCTTGCGGTCGCACAGACTGGCTTTATCGGTGACGATCTCATCGTGCCGCGCAGCGTTACTAATGAGTTGCAGTTGCTTGCCGATGGTAAAGACTCAGAAAAGCGCTTGCGAGCCCGGGCTGGGCTTGACGCCGTGCGTGAATTGGAGCGGGTGGTTTTCTTTAATCTTACAATCCTTGGCGACGAGCTCGATCATACTCCGGTCGACAATCGGCTACTTGAGCTCGCTAAGGCTAACCATGGTCTGATCCTTACTAATGATTTTAATTTGCGTAAAGTCGCTGCTACCGAACATGTTGACACGCTCAGCATTAACGAACTTGCGCTTGTTATGCGCAATCAGTATCTCCCTGGCGAACGCACAAAGGTAAAAGTAGTTAGTGCTGGCAGCAATCCGCACCAAGGTGTCGGTTATCTGCGCGACGGCACGATGGTAGTGATAGACCAAGCAAAGGACAAGGTCGGTCAGGAAGTCGAAGTGGAATTTATCCGGCTAAATCAGACTTCTGCCGGTAGCATGATGTTCGCAAAGCTGTCCAACAGCCATCCTTTGTCAAAGTCCTCCAAGGCCAACGCTAATCCGTTGCCGGTTAAGAGTCGCCAGGCAAAGCCGGATAAGCCGTCTAAGATAGCAAAAGCCCCTAAGCCTTACGCGAAACTCGCCACAAAGTTCTCTAGCCGATCGGCGAAGCACCCTGCAAAATCTGATAAACCGCTAACTAGCAGTAAAAATACATCTAAATCTGCCGAGAGCCGCCTCATCGAGCTAGCAAACTCCACGCCCGGTAACTCGACAAATCCTACTAGTTAGTAATATTCACTAATCCCCCCTCACGGCGTTCCTTAGAACGCCGTGAATTTTCTCTGGTATACATTGTTATTTACGTCGCGAGCCGTCACCATCACTTCGGTTTCCGTTCCGTCTAGTACGTAAGTCAGACCGCTTGCTAGGATCGAAGGGGTGATTGTCCCGCTTGATACAATTTCCCCATCAACAACGATTTCGTAATCTAGCAGCTCAGCTGTCATTGGCTCGCTAAAGTTGATAAGTAGGTTAGAAACTCCGGTGGCCGAATTAGACTGTTTAACAATATCTACTACACCGCCTACGCTCGACGTACACGGATCGAACTCGTCATAATTATAACCTTCTGGCACTATCCGAGTCTCGTGACCACTCACCTGATCGATAATGCGGGTAATTGTTACTTCGACTTTCAAACTATCTGGTGTACAGTCGCTAGCTCGCTTATTATTAAGAGAACTAAACATTACCTTTTCGGTCTTTACGTTAGACTTTTCGCTGCTATACCAGCTTGGCCAGATATCCTTCTTGCCAGCCACGGTCAGCTCTTGGATGCCACTTGGACGTACTGGCTGATCGCCTGGCTTCCACTTACCTTCTTCTTGGTAAAGCTCTTTATGGACTTTCTCCATGTATGTATTAATCATCTGACGAGTAATTTGGTTAGTCCCGCTGGTCAGCCCCGACCCGTCATGATTACCATTCCAGACTACTGTAGAAATTGCCGTCGAGAAGCTTGCCATCCAGGAGTCTTTAGCTACGTTGCTGTTCGAAGTGGTAGTGGTGCCGGTTTTGCTAGCGGTCCAGACGCCAGGCACTACGAAACCAAAGGACGTAGCCTGAGAACCGAAGTTTAAGGTACGTGCCGTCGGGTCGCTTAGAATGCTAGATAGCTCGTAAGCCACCTGCTCATCAATTACGCGTTCAGGAGCTTCATCTCGCCAGGTGTCGATGACTTTGCCAGACTGGTCTTTAATTTCGAGAACATAGGCTAGATCTTTGTACGAACCGCCGCGCGCAATCGAAGCGTAAGCGTTCGCGTGTTCTACCATTTTTACAGTACAGCCGCTACCGATTGCCATCGAAAGCCCTGCCGAAGAATTGTCGGCACAGTATGACTTATCACCTAATGCATGCGCAATCTCGAGCCCTTTATCAATACCGACGATCGCTAGCGCTTTCACCGCTCCGATGTTGAAAGAGTTACCGAGCGACTGTCGGATCGTGATATCGCCAAAGAACCTTCCGATTGCATTACCGAGCGAACAGGCTCCCGTGTACCCTGCACAATAAATGGAGTCAATATTCTCGTCGCGCAAAATCGAACCTGGTCCGTAAACTATGTCGCCATTCATCGAGAAGAGCGGAGCGTAGTCTAGAATCGGCTTGATTGTCGAACCCGGCTCAAGCGGGGAAGTTGTCGCATTTACTTCGCCATAGATCGGCGTGTTCCAGTCTACTGACCCTACCATTGCGATTACTTGACTCGTCTCGACATCAATCGATACCAACGCTACGTTGTCGCTATTGTTTAAGTATAGTAACTTCTCACCCTCGTCGACGGCCTGTTCGGCAAACTCTTGCGCGCGGTAGTCTAGTGTGGTTGTAATCGTATAGCCACCGCTACGCATCGTCTGGATACCGTACTTATCCTCTAGTTGTTTCTTCACTTCCATAACGAAGTGCGGTGCTTTCATATCGGTATATTGGCTACTTTCCGGCAAAATCTGGTCCAAAATCGGGACCTCTTTAGCCTCATCTGCCGCTTCGCGGGTAATATAACCTAGCTCTACCATTACATCAAGCGCCTTGTGCTGTCGTCTAATTAGCTCTTCATGCCCGTATTCGTTATAGGGGTTCAGATAGGCTGGGTTATTTGGAATCCCCGCAAGCAATGCACTCTCTGCCAAGTTTAAGTCTTTTGCACTCTTCCCGAAATACGTTTGCGCTGCACTCTCGATGCCATTTCGACGTCCGCCATAAGGCGACTCGTTTAGATACATCGTGATGATTTGCTCTTTGCTATACATCTTTTCGAGCTCGATCGAAAGGATTAGCTCTTTAATCTTACGTGACAAACCACCTCGGTTTGCACTGGCTGCTTCGTCCGAGAAATAGACTTGCTTGATTAGCTGCTGGGTTAAGGTCGAGCCACCCTGCACACCTTGTCCAGTCAACGTCGAGACCACTGCTCGCATCAACCCCCAGATATCTACCCCTGGATGGTTATAGAAGTTCCGGTCTTCGAGTGCTACGGTTGCTTGGCGCACGTAGGTTGAAATATCGTCGCTCTCGACTACTAGCCGATAGTTTGCATCGCCCTTGTCTTCCCATAACACTACTCCGGTACGATCAAGGTATGTGTTCACAGTTTCCGAAATTGTCAAGTCGTTGAGTTGGATTTCCTTCAGCTGATTTTTATAATAGACGAACAACGCTCCCACACCAATAATCCCAATCAAGATACAGGCTGCGAAAATCTTCCCGATCCGCTTCAAACCATCTTTCGAGAACCAATAAGCCTTAATCCGCTCCCAGCGAAAATGCGCAAAAAACCTTGCCGGCTGTTCTTTCGGCAATGGTGCCAAATTCTTACTGGATTTCTTTGACTTTCCTTGCATAGTTTTAACTTTCTCCGAGATCTTCTTTTTTTGAGAAACTAAGCTTGAATAAACCCCCATATTCCCCCGCTTGTCAGGGATATTACCTGAGCTATTCGCAGTTTTAGTCATACCTTCATTATAACATATCTACTACAAAACAAAATAACATTTTTGTAATATACTAGTTGACAAAAGCATATTTCATGATTTACGTAAGCCAAAAAACAGCCACCCCTTGGGGCGGCTGCGTGTGTTAGAACTATTATGATATTCCGCTATCTCACCACTGCGAACTTATTTTTGCCGCGCTTGAGGAGTGCTACTTGCGAAATCTTGGTGTCATCAGCAACTTTTTCCCCGTTCACGGTGATCGCTCCGGCGCTGGCGAGCTTGCGTGCTTCGCTCTTACTGCTGGCTAGACCAGTCGCGACCAGTGCGTCAAACAGCATTGTGCCACGCTCCGCTACGGCCAGATACTCGCCAAATTCGCGAATCTCGTCCTCGGCCAGCTCGTTCAAATTCCCGCCAAATAGTCGCTCGGTTAGATTTTCGATTGCTTCGGCATTTTTTCGACCGTGCACTACCTCTGTCACGCCAAACGCTAGAGCTTTTTGTGCTACCCGGCGCTCTGGATGTTCGGCCTGCTCGGCCATTAGTTTCTCAACTTCTTCTTTTTCTAGCAAAGTATAAATCTTTATCAAATATTCTACTGCTGTGTCAGGTTGATTTAGCCAGAACTGATAGAAATCAAAAATCGAAGTATAATTCCCAGAGCCGTTGTCTTTGCTCGTAAGCCAGATCGCATTACCTTCCGACTTGCCAAATTTCCGTCCTGTCACTGGGTCGATGATTAGCGGCGTGCTCCAAGCGTCGGCCGTCGCACCTTCAAGGCGTTTAATTAAATGAATTCCGCTCGAACAGTTGCCAAACTGATCTGCTCCGCAAAGCTGTAAATCCACACCATATTCACGGTACAAGTGTAAGAAGTCGTACCCCTGAATCAGAGTATAGGAGAACTCCGCATAAGAAATCCCACTCCCGCCCTCGCCGATCCGGTTTTGCACGAATTGTCGGTCGAGTAATTGTGTCATCGAGAAAGCCTTTCCGACTTCGCGCAGGAAAGCTAGATAATTCATATCTTTGAACCAGTCGTAGTTGTCGACCATCACGAGCTCGTTGCTTTTCACGATGTTTTTCATCTGGGCCGCAATGCACTTTTTGTTATGCTCGACTTCGCCTAGTGGCTTCAGGTCGCGTTCACCGTTGTCTTTCGGATCACCGATCTGCCCCGTAGCTCCGCCAGCCAAGAGATATGGTTGATAACCATGGCGCACAAAACAAGCACACATCATGCCTGCGGCCAAGTTCCCGATCGTCAGGGAATCAGCCGACGGATCCGCCCCCCAATAGAACTTCTTTGAGGCTCGTGTGTCTAATTCGGTTGGGTCTTTGATTGTTGTCTCGGCGTAAAATCCTCGCCAGAGTAGTTCTTCTGATAATTTCATAATACTATTATAGATTATTTTATTCATTTTGGGGCAAAAGCCTTGACGACAATTCATAAACTTGTTAAAATGGAAGCATATTTGGGTTCGTTACTCTTGCGTTATTGCAAGAGTAACTTTTTGTTTGTAAACAGTTTTGGTTTTATGAACCTCTACTATTTCCTCACAAGTGATCTTCCGCATACGCGTCCTTTCACAAATCTTAAACTGCTATCCGGCATCGACCAGGTAACTGCGTCAGACTTTTGCCCTAACCCTAGCCTATCAGAGAATAGACCAGAAGTCTACCCCCTTCTCTTGACAAAAACAAGAATCTGTGCTACAATGGAAGAATAGGGTCGCAGCCTGCTGTGACTATTTCTTGCTATGCTATAATGAGGGTAACTAAGTGGAGATTTTATGAATTCAACCCCCAAGATTACTAAAAAAGTGCTTGCGTTTGAACCATCGGAGCAGTCAGGACGGAGAGCTAGCTCTCTGGAGACTGTGACAGATGGCGAAACTAAGAACCTGAAGAAGGTTCTTAGTTTTGATATCGATCAGACCCTCAATATTGCCAAGACCCCGATTCCGCCCGAGATTGCCGAAGTACTCGTAAAATGTCTTAACCATTTTGAAATTTGCCCGATTTCTGGTCAAAAATACGAACAGTTCTTGATTCAGATCGTTGAAAAGTTAAAAGAGGCTGGCGTCTCCGAAGAACAGCTTACCCATCTTCACCTCTTCGCGGCTCAGGGTACGCAATATTACCGCTACGACTCCGAAAAGCATGACTGGTATCAGGTCTATAATTTCCCGCTCAAAGAGGAAGATGTTGTAAAAATTACAACAGTATTAGAAGAGTCAGCCAGGGAACTGGGCTATTGGGAAGAAGATAAACTCCTGCCGGGCGACCAGATTATCGAGAATCGCCTCTCGCAAGTCACTTTTTCGGCGCTCGGCCAAGCTATGGGCACTTCCGAGAAATACGACTGGGATCCCGACATGAAGAAGCGCGAAGCGATCGTGGCAAAGTGCAAAGCAAAGCTCCCCGGCTTTCTCTACGAAATTGGTGGCACGACTTCGATCAACGTTGCGGCTCCAGGCATGAACAAACAGTTCGGGATGACTCACTTGCTTGAGGAACTAAAAGTTGATAAATCGGAAGTTTTGTATTTTGGCGATATGACCCAGCCGGGCGGGAACGATTATCCGGTTGTCCAGATGGGGATCGATACAATCACTGTCCGTTCACACGAAGATACGCTTTACGCGTTGCGTGGCATCCTCGGGGTGATTCCAGCCTAGTTGTTTGCCCTTACACTAAGTTATTCCGTCCGTGGTTTTTGTGCTATAATTAATGTATGAAATCATATATCGTGGGCAACTGGAAGATGAATTTTTCCGTTGGTGAATCTTCCGTCTATCTCCATAAACTTTTGCAGCGCACCCGGGCCTACCGAGACATTGAGGTGGTAGTTGCGCCATCGTTTGTCGCTTTGCAGTCGCTATCGCTTCAGACCGACCGTAAAAAGATTAAACTCTCCGCCCAGAACGCCAATCCCCACGATTTTGGTGCCTATACCGGCGAAGTTAGCTGTACTCAGCTGCGAGGAATTGTCGATTATTGTATTATCGGGCACTCTGAACGTCGTCAACTTTTTCATGAGACTGATAAGAAGATTCGCGCTACGGTTGCGGCGGTTTTGCGTAACCAGTTTACGCCGATTCTTTGCCTTGGCGAGACGGCGACCGAACGTACTTTTGGCGAGACTTATGACGTTTTGCGTGATCAGCTATTAGGCGGCCTCTCGGAAGTTTCGACTGAGGACATTTCTAAGGTCATCATTGCCTACGAGCCGGTTTGGGCGATTAGCACTACAAGCGGCGCCGAAATTGCTTCGCCGGATAAAATCGCCGATGCGGTGCAATTTCTCCGCCGTACACTCGAAGATACTTATGGCGCGGAAGTTGCCGAGCAAGTGCCAGTTCTCTATGGTGGCAGCGTAAACCCATCAAACGCCGGGGCCTATCTTACGGTGCCAGGTGTAAACGGCCTACTTATCGGTGGCGCTAGTCTTGTAGCTGATCAATTTATTGACATTATCGAAACCGCGAAGAGGGTAAAATCGTAACATGGATCGTTCCACGGATCAATCTCAGCCGCTTGGCTCGTCGCAGAACGCGACGGGTTTGGCTGGATTTGATCAGGATATGATCCGTGCCATGATGGATGCCGATCGGGCGGCAGCCGAAGCCTCGATCGCGGCTAATACTTCGCCGGAGCCAGAGATAGCCGCTACCATCGCTGCGGTCGAATCGGCAGAATTTGTTGCGGACAGCGCCCCGATCGCCGAGCCTAGTGTAGAACCGCTCCCCGAAGCGGGCTCGAACTCGATTGGATCACTTAAGTTGCCTGAAACGCCCGAACAGCTCGACGGTCGGCCAGTTCGTTCGGCCAAAGACGCGATTAACGCTATGTATGCCGCCGATCCCGACAAACGTTTAAGCTCATATTTGGCTAGTACTGCCAAGGATATCATTAACGCTAGCGGGGAAAAACTTTCTTCAGACTCAAAATCGGCCGCCAGTCTTCACCATCAATCCGGCCGCCGCAAGATGGAATCGACTCGCCCTTCTGCCTCGGCACTTTTCCGCATGGCAAAGTCTAAATCCGAGCGTACGCCTCCGCCGCGTCCGACTACGAATGCTGCCGATCCTCTGGTCGAAGCTGAGACACCGATTGTGGTTAAGCGAGCTACTCCAAAAACCAAGGAAAGTGTCCCTCCGGTTGTACGAACATCTCTGAAACTGGCTCCCAAAAAACCGCCGGTCGTAATTAAGCCAAAAGCCGTTGTACGAACACCAATTCGCTCAGTCGATGGCTCTAGCCGGCCAGGTAATGCTCTCCGTCCGGCGAAGGGTAAAATTGCCGTTGACGTTGCTAAAGTTGGGGTTGCCGCAAGCGCGGGCGCGGTGCCGACGATCGGCGCCGAGAATGCCCGTACCGCCAAAACTGTCGCCTCGATCCAAAAAGCCACGGCTGCCGCCCTTAAGACTGCCGCTCCGGCGGCGTCTCGGCCAAGGTCGCGCGGCCGCATGATGGACGTCGCGCCGCGCCCAGCTCAAAATTCACAAAGCAACGCTAGCTCGCGCGTCCGGTCTGCTCGCTCCGAGGAGACTGTCTATACTGCGCGCGCCTCAAAAGCCGTCGCCAAGCCCTTCCGCTCGGTAAAAGAGCGCTTCCGCCCTGCGCCGAAGGGCTTTGGCGCTACCCGGCCTAGTGATGCTCGCGAAGAAGTCTTTGCCGATTTTTCCAACCCTGACCATCCAATCAAGGCTCAGCATCTTAGCCTTCCCGCCCCTAGCTCGGTCGATATCTACGCCGATGTCGATACTAGCGTTCCGGCTGCTAAGACTCAAAGTAAGAAGAATGCCGAGGTCGGACTTGGCGTCGTACAAGATTATCATCCACATGGCGATAGAGTCGACAATAGTCATTTTTCTGAGAACACGGTTGCTGACGGCCATGGTGGCGCCTCCGCCCCAGACAACAATCGCTATGCGCTCGGTGGTCAATCGCCCTTCTTCATTAAGACCGTACAGGTCGAGAAGCGCCCACTTTCGGACGGCCCGAAACGTAAAGCCTCTGATACGGCTGGCACCGTCTATGCTGCACCTCACTATGATGCTAAGGACAAAGCCGGCTATGATAAAAAGTCCACCAAAAAAGCCAAAACCAAAGCTAAGGCCAAAACAAAATCGACCAAAATTGATAAAAAAGCTTTGCGCCAAGATATTCCAACCCGACCTACCGTTATTGTTCCTCCGAGTCGCCGTTCACATGCGCCACTCTTCTTGCTGTTGATTGCCACAATTCTCCTAGGCGCCGCTGTCGGTGCTCTGTCTTACCTCTGTTTCTTCCAGTAGAAACTGATCAGGTATGGTTTAACCATTGACATTTTGGCAATTCTGTGCTACAATGGAATGGTGGGCAGTTCTAGCCTCTAGAACTGGGATATTTTTGCTTCACAATAATATCCCATCCCCACCTAAAGGTTTTTGGCGACTATTACCTGCCAAAGAAACTTAACTTTTGATGAGAGGTGGATTTTCTATGCGTAAATCTGGAACCACTAAGTTGGAGTTTAGACGCTATAACTATGGAAGCGTCGCCGAATTAGCAAAGCCCGAGCGCGAAGAGTATATCATCCCTGATAGCGTCAAACTGACATTCCGCGGTGAGCCACTGCGCTATACTCAAGTGGATGCTCATGGCAACCCGCAAATTAGTGGCATTGCTGAGCATGTCCTCATCTGGAAAGCACGCCAAATGACCCGCGACGGCTTAATCAGCTCCCAGTATGGTATGGAGGTTGACTATACCTACGAAACTTGCCATACTCCTGTCGCCTATCCGGTCATCCAGCGTCTGCCGCGTGCGGACGTTTGCCCGGTTTGCGGTAAGCCCTTTTCCAGCGACGACCTGGACGAAACCGACGAGATCTCCACGGAATATGCTCCCGGCTGCATTGGTATATCCAAGCGGCCACGAGTTGACTTTTTGGAGGAAGAAAACGCCGTCGTCCACGAGGCCTGCGCCAACGAATATAGGCGTCTCCGTATGATCGACGACATCACCGAAATGGTTGGTCTGGTCTTTAATGGTTACACGGATGACCAGCAAAACCGCTTCCATTGGGGCAAAGACGATCGCGGCATGTGGTACGAGCTGATCCCGAACGAGTATTGTTCGCAGGAGTGCTGTGCTCACCGTCCCTGGTTCTTGTTTCATACCCCGATCGGCGACATTAAGATCGGCTGGCGCAAGCGTGTTATCAACATTACCTTTATGGCAAATTTCGCGCCCTTCGAGATGAAGATTTTCGAGGACACAAATGTCACAAAGTATGTCGATGATGATGGAGAGCGCACGATCCACGCCTGGGGCAAGGACAAATTGTATGATTACCTCCGTCGGGTGCGTGATGTTGTCTTGCCGGAGAAATAACACTACGTCATCAAAGGTAAAAGGCCCGCCCACGAGGCGGGCCTTAGCCGTGCTTACGAAGGGTGAGAGCCCCAGGCCACACCGCATCAGATAATTTTGGCATGATTTTCCTATAAAACTCTAGACATAATCGTTATGATAAGGTACAATAAAATTGTAGTTAGGTGACGTTACTTGAAGTCGATCTTGATCGAAATCACAGTAACGTCATTTTTTGATTGTTGGGATCCTAAACGATCAATCAGGATTTTCAACAACTTGCAAAGCAGAGTTTTCACCATGAGATGCTCTTTCCTGCCAATCCTACTCCACACCCTACCTTAAATGTCTAGCCTGCCCGAGGCTCTAGGGAGCATTATATAGCAAATCTTTCAAGAATAACAAGCACAGCCATGTTAAAAATCGCATTTCGCATCAAAAGGAGCCTAAGCGCGCTATGTTCTACGAGCATTTTGCTTTTTCATCCTCCCTTGATTACTCTATGGCTAGACAACGGAGGGAACGGCCAACATAACGCCAGTCAGCACTACTCGGGCCAATTTGCACATCCGTGATATCGTCCAAACTTGCCGATCTAACATTTAAGCCAAAAGAGCTAATCAGCAAATCGCTTCCGAGTGTAGACCACCAAAAACTCTGTCGACCAGAATCGCCAGTCACTTCATGATATACAAACCCGCTGCGGACGAAACTTCGGCTACGGTTAAAGTTTGTCACTTAAACGCTTCGTCCGCAGCGGAGCTATCTACATCCATCTCTACCCGTCGTCTAGATGGGGA
>CAYOLY010000018.1:0-21170 GCA_964404945.1 uncultured Candidatus Saccharibacteria bacterium
TAACTCCACACTCTACGAAAGACCGGTTTTCCTCGCAGTTACCGGTCTTTTTCTTTGGTTTAGAAATGTCAGCGAGGCGGAAAATGGCTTAAAATTATGGACAAAATACAGGATCGCTTTGGGCGATTATTTTTTATGTTATGACATATTTTGGTGGGAGAGTGCGGGATATCTGCTGGGTCATTTATGGAAAAGGCAGGACGAGTGGTGGTTAGTAGGTGGTAGCTTGCGGGCAGTGGTTTGTGACAATGAATGGCAGTTTGGGGGATGTGAACGTTGGTGTTTATCCGGCAGACTTTTGGGATATAAGCTCGGGGTTTGCCTTGTTGGGTTTGTCTTGTGAGGTTTGGGTGTGCGGGTCCAGGGCGGGTGGATAGGGACTGGGATCAGTGCGGTAGCGATTAGTAGGGAAATAGGAACTTAAAATTAGTGAACGTTGTAGGAAATACTGAAAATTTTGAGAAAGTGTTGTATAGATAACAACAGATAACGAAGAAAGGTGAAATTTTTGTTGTAATATTTACATTTTGAAGCAAAAAGAGTAAAACTAGTGTTGTAGAAAATACAACACTAAAAAATGGTAATAAAACAGGGGCAAAAGCATGAATGTTGTAAAAAATACAACATAATTTTGTAAAATAGTATTGCAATTTTTACATAAGCGTGATAAGCTGAAGATAGTTCAATCAAAGAACAAAAACATAACAAACAAAAATGCAACTTAAAAATTAACGATGATAACATGATAACGGAGTTGTTCCGCGGGCGAAAAGGTAATTTCTAGCCATAAATTACACTTTTCTAGGAATTGCCTAAAGCTTGCGGAGCGACCAGAACGGTGATCTGAATCTGTGGCCTGAGACTGTGAAGCCTGAGGCGTTGCTGTTCCATCTCGTAGATGGGGCAAGAAATGAGATTTTGACCATGGAACTGGAGTTTATGTAACTTTCATAGTGAGGACGCATAGCTTTAGGACGGGGAAGAATGGAGTTTCTTTAACCGAAACAGAGGGATCTTCGAAAACTTTCGGGGATTTCAAAGATGAGCGGGATATCTTTGGCGGAGAATTAGAAGGCTGAAAGAGGCCGTGATTCGATGAGGCTAGAGCTAATGAGACAGCGGTAGATGGGAATGGATTTAAGAGTAGCTTGGCTATAGTCTGGCTGGGATAGTGGAAAATAGAGTGTGGAATGTCGGAATTTCTAGAGACAGACTTAACAGACGAAAGGACTATCGATGCGGATGACAAGCATGAGCTTGATCTATAAAACGTCTAGAGAAGATCGGATAACCGTGGGTATTGACTGCAAGTTTAAGCGTTAGCTTGGGCGAGTGGGGAATATCCAAAGAGGAAACTCTGTAAAACCCAAAGAAAGACCAAAAATGAGCGGTGTCTCCGTAAAAGGCGGTAGCGCAAGCGGTGTACGAGTCGGTTGTGCTTGAAACCTTTGAGAGATAACGCTTTTGGTCTGGAGGGAATGGGAGTTCCAAAGCAAAACCGGAAGCTAATCTTGTTCGCACATTGAAACAAAAATAAAAACAAATAGCGGAAGGTCTGACATATGCCCCACAGATGTGGAGCGGTCAAAAAGGAGTGGGTGGAGTTGTGGCCTAAAGTAACGATGTTTAAACTGCCAGATAACTCGCCCATCTCCTCCTGAAATCTAGGGAAGGTACCACGACGTACCAGTTTTTCGCTAGGTTTCGTCGGCAGTAAAGAGATGCCACGACGTATCGATTCCTGTCGAAGAGGGAAATTCGCTGTGTTCAAGTTGTTGGCTATGCTTGAAAATAGAGAATTTTCGAAAAACTTATCCTTGTAAAACGAAACGAGATCGGTCGTTTTTAAGGTAATTCTTCTTGAGCCAGAGGTGTAAAGTGGGGGACTTGCGGGAGCATAGAGCGATGTCATAGTTAAATCGCAGTGTTCTGGTTAAGTTTGTATGTGGTATAATGAGGTTATGCCAAAGCATCTGGTTCTAGTCCTGAGTCTTCTTGCAGCAGTAATCCTGTTGACGATGCTGAATTTTGTTACCCCGGCGGACGTTGGTCCTCTCGGGGTTTTGCTGTTGTTCGTACTGTTTTATATTTTGATGTTCGGAGTGTCATTCTTTGTGGTAAAGGTTTTTATGAAGGCAACAGGAAAACAGGTTGTACGAAAGAGCTACATCTATGCGGCAGTGATTGCGTTTGGGCCAATTATGTTGCTCGCTTCAAGATCTTTGGGGACGGTTAGCTTGCTGACGTTGGGGGCGATTATTATGGCGGTGTTCTTGGCGTGTTTCTTGGTTAATAAGCGAGCATAAAATGGCCTATTTTTGCGAATTTCTGCGTTGAGCTCTCCGATACTCAGTCGCGGTATGTATAATACCGCTTCTTCCGTTTCTCGAACTCGCCTTGAACTTCACTAAAAATAGATCTATTTTGTTAGGCTGGCTCGCATGGTTTCAGAAAGCTATAAACACAGCATCTAGCCTATTACTTATCTAGAAAGCAGGCCAAAGCCGTGTTTTGGGGCAGAGTTTTGTATAAAAAAGTTGTACAAAACTCTGTTAAAGCTTATGGAAATATGATAGAATGAGCTTATGATTGGTCGTGATGGGAATAAGCAGAGCGCTGAACAGTGGACGAAAGAGATTGAGGCGGCGACGAATGCCGTCGTAGCGGAGAATGTGACGGAAGGAAATTCGACAGCGAGCGGGAAAACGACCAGTAATCTGAAGGGGAACGGAGCCGAGCTAGGGCGAAAAACCATTAGCACTATGGATGTGCGAGTGCTAGAAGGCGAGAAAGGGCTAATGGGCGAGAGGACGCTTGGGGATGGGGCTCCGGACACGAGAGTGTTAGGCAATGGTGCGGCGATTTTGGGGGCGGCTGAGCAGGTACAAGAGATAGCAGAGCGTGACAATGGCTATGGGAGAGAATATGAGCCAGGGATCTCGACGGTGGGTGAAGAAAGTAGGACCGAGGCGGAAATGCGACTGGCGCAAGACGCGGAGAATCTGTGGAATGAGAACAACCCAAAGGGAGACAGTGACGCACGAATCGTAGCGAAGAGCCAAGAAGAACACGGAAAAGCAGCGGCGATGGAAGTGGGCAATTTCTTGGCGAAGAAAAGTTTTGCGGTGAGTGATCTTGTGGGGTGGTATAGCGAACGGCAAAATGCGGCGCTACTAGATATGGAGAATCCGCATCCGATCGGGAGTCGAAACTAGATGCTGTGGCTGGGGATTGTAATTGTTATAGCGGTGGTGGTTGCCTCGGTAGTAGTGGCGATTGTACTTAGCCAGCGGAGAAAAGCGAAGGACTATGAGCGGGGTCTAAAGATGATACCGATGCTGATCCACTTGCCACCATCGACTGATGATATTCAGACTGGCGGGCGGGATGAGCGCGACGTAGTAAACGAGGCCTTGAGCCAGGCACAGGTGATGTATTCAATCATTTCGTCGACGCTGAAAAAGGGGTTTGATGCACGGGTTTACGGCCAGAGGCACATTTCTTTTGAGATTGTGGCCGCGAACGGGTTTATCAAGTATTATGCCGTGGTACCAGCGGTGATTACAGAAACAGTGAAGCAGGCAGTGATTTCGGCGTATCCATCAGCACGACTGGAAGAAATCGAGCAGGACAGTATTTTTGCGAAGGACGTTACGACCGATACAATCGCTGGCGGCCAGATGAAACTAAAGAAGGAGTTCGTCTACCCGATTAGTACGTACGAAGATAGCCAGCGTGATGCGAGCCTAGCGCTACTGAACGCGATGTCGGGAACGAAGAATGGCGAGGGGATCGCCTTGCAAATTATGTTCCGACCGACTGATGGGAGCTGGACAAAAACTTCGGACGAGCGAGCAAAAGATTTGCGCAAAGGTAAGAAGAGCTCGGGCGGGAGAACAAATATTTTAAGCAGCGCGGTTTCGGAAGCGGGATATTTAGTGCGGGATGTGCTAGTGGCTTTTTGGCATCCACCAGAGGAGCATGAACATGATAAAAACGAGAATAAGGATGGGATTAGCAATCTGAAACAAGAGGAGATCGCGGCGATCGAGAAAAAGACGAAGAGCCCAGGTTTTGAGACGATGATTCGGGTGGTGGCGAGCAGTGCGGAGAAGGCGCGTTCGGAAGCGTTGTTAAGTAGTGTAACGGCGGCGTTTTCACAGTTCGATTCACAGAGCTATAACGGGTTTAAGTACGAGGAAGAGAAGGACGCACGCCGGCTGGCGGTAAATTTTGTGTTCAGAATTTTCCCGAGGAGCGAGCGAACAAATATCTTGAACAGCGTAGAGATGGCATCTCTGTTCCATTTGCCAGCCCAGAATGCGATTCCGACCTCGCAGGTGGAGCGTCAAGCCACGAAGCAGGTTGAGGGACCAGCGAAGCTGGTTGAAGATGGTGTGTTGCTTGGGGTGAATGAATTCCGAGGGAAGAAGAAAGAAATCCGATTATCAGATAACGATCGGCGACGTCACACCTACGTGATCGGTGCTACCGGTATGGGTAAGTCGGTATTGCTGACGAATATTGCCTATCAAGATATGCTTGAAGGGCGAGGATTTGCTTTTATTGACCCGCATGGGGATGCGGCGGAGCTTTTGATGAGCAAAGTACCAGAGAATCGAATTGACGATGTGGTATATTTTGATCCGGGAGACATGGAACATCCGGTAGGGATGAACATGTTTGAGTTTACTTCGGAAGACCAGAAAGACTTTATTGTGCAGGAGGGGATTTCGATGTTGACAGGGCTATTTGACCCGAGTAATCAAGGCTTCTTTGGTCCGCGCGGGCAGCATATGTTCCGCAATGCGGCGCTGCTCTTGATGAGTGACCCGAATGGGGCGACTTTTATTGATATTCCACAGTGTTTTACTGACCCTGAATTCGTAAAGAGTAAGCTAAAATACGTAACCGATAAGGCGGTTTACGACTACTGGACGAAAGAGTTTCCGGCCTCACAAAAGTCGAATGATGCTGGCGAGGTGATCACTTGGTTTACTTCAAAATGGGGGCCATTTCTCAGCAATACGACGATGCGAAACATCTTGGGGCAAACCAAGAGTGGTTTCAATATTCGAGAAATTATGGACAACAAGAAAATCTTCTTGGTGAACTTGTCAAAGGGTAAATTGGGCGATATTAACTCAAATTTGCTAGGGATGATTTTGGTAATGAAGTTCCAGCAGGCGGCAATGAGCCGGGCGGACATCCCAGAAGACGAACGGAAGGACTTTTGTCTGTTTGTGGACGAGTTCCAGAATTTCGCGACGGAAAGCTTTGAAAGCATTCTATCAGAGGCGAGAAAATACCGGCTGAACTTGCTACTGGCTAACCAGTTTATGACGCAGCTAACGGACAAGATTCGCGAGGCGATCTTGGGTAACTGTGGTACGATCTTGTGCGGACGGGTGGGCGTGACCGACGCAGAGCTAATGGAAAAGGCTTTCCAGCCGGTGTTTAGCGCGGAAGACTTACATAAACAGGGAAATTTCCATGCGATCGCGACGGTGATGATGTATAATCTGCCGAGCTCGCCGTTTACGATGAGCTTGGTTCCGCCGATGGGTGAGGCGAAACCGGAACTGCTTGAAACGATGCGAGCGTACTCGGCGGCGAAATATGCGAAAACGCGTGAAGAGGTCGAAGAGGAGATTAAGAAGCGCTGGCAGGCTGAAGAAAAAGCGGCAAAAGAAGCGGAAAAGAGCAGTAATACTGGGCCGATAGGAGCGCTAGAGAAGACGCAAGCAGTGGACGAGAAAGAGAGCTTCCTAGACGCCTGGAAGAAGAAACGGGCGCGGATGGGATTAGATGGCGGTGAGAAGGCGGCGAAGAGCGAAACCGGCGTAAAAACTGCTCCTACGGGCTCACAGGAGGCCGCGGGAGGCGCTTCTGACGAAAAAGTGGGTAGTGATGGCTCTAGCGAAGAAAAAGCCGCTGGAGAGGCTGCTGAGGGCGCTAACGAGCAAAAACAGAGCGGGGAGATGGTGTTTAAGATTGAACGGCAGAGGGGAAGCAAATAATGTTAGCGGGCTTGCTCTTTTTGCGAATTACGTCGTTAGATTCTCCAGTGCGCAGTCGCCGTATGCAATGTAAGAAGGTAAATAAACATGAAAGAAAATAATAGAGAGAATACCGAACAGGTGTTCGGGAAAAATCCGACCGAAACAGGAGAAAATTTACAAGCACCAGCGGAAATGGCGGGGGCTGGCGAGCAGGAGCGGAAGGTTGTAAACGGACAAATTACAGAGGAGCAGGTGAGGCTATTGCTTGAGCAGGATAAGTTTGAAACCGAACAGCGGATGAAAGGCGCTAGCACTCATAGTAAGAAAGTGCTAACACTTGTTATTGGCGCGGTGATTTTTCTGGCCGTAATAGGAGTGGTGATGTGGCTGGTGGTAGGGGATAAGAAGGCAGAAAGTGGGGTGGAGACTGGAAAGAATGGAGAGGTAGTTGCAAGTGGGGTGGTGGATGAAGATGAAAAAGTAGATGGCGGTAAAAGTTCTTGGAATGCTGATATTTATGGTTACGGCGTGGTCTGTGGTGATCAAACTAACGGGCTCGAGACAACAGCCTGCAATGTGATCGAATTACATAAGAGTTCAGAGGATGTGGTTTTAGCTAGCTATCGACGCGAAGAGCAGCTGGGCGATGGAGCTATTTCTGATTCTGGTCACGTCAATGGCATGTATGAGATAATGGGAAATCTCTGTTGGGAACATGGTTTGGTGCGTCGAAGCCATGAATACCCATGGCCGGAAGGAATGGATATTAATGTTGGTACGGTGGTTAGCTGTGTAGATACTAGAGATAACGAGCGTGTGGTCCACGAAAAATTGCGTCTAGAAAAGCCAACCATGAGTGAGGGGGAGTATGTTTCTGTAACTTTCACTGGCGATGCGATTTATTACAGAATTGGCGATTATGAAGAGATTGAGCAAGAGGACTATAAGCGTTATAATTTTGCTACTGGCGAGATTACAGATATTGAGTATTCTGGCGCGCCGATACTGTATGGTGAAAAAAATAATGAGCTTTACTCTTATAGCATAAATGATGGTCGGTCGGAGTATATTGTGTTGGACGAACTTTTACGTGCTGTAGAAATTTTTAGTGGTGAGGAAGCGTCGACTAGATATGCTGCGGCGGCTAAAATAACGACGGCGCCAGAGTTATATTTGAATGGTAGGTTACTAAAGGTTAATGAATCTAGAGATAAGTTATTATATGACAATAAGGTTGTCTATGAGCGTGGATATGGTGATGGAATGATAGAGTTCGCCTATAGCGGAGCAGGGGACGTATTTAGCAAATATGCTAGTGGAGAGGCAGTACTGTTTGGGGTAGGTAATGGATGTGGTGGTCAGACGTGCCAAGAGGTTAAGACGTTAGAGTATGATGTTAAGACTGGTAAAATCACTGAGCTAGAAGGTATGGAGTTTTGGCAGGGGAATTCTAGGGGTTGGTCTTTCTTGCCGGTTAAGGAAGTTAAATAAAGGGAGGAAATAAACATGGACAACAAACGTAAGCTCTACATTGACGAATGGAAGGAAGAGCCAAAAAAGCAGGCGGAGGTAGAACCGGAGGCGGTTGAAACGATGGCTGTGCCGGCACAGGAGCAGTCAGGAGCGGAGGCACAGGCGGAGCCTAGTGGAGCGGCGGTTAAGCTTGAAACCGAGCCAAAAACGGCCCCTATGAGCTCACAGGAGGCTGCAGGAGGGCCGTTGGAGCCGAAGACCGAGAAAAAGGGCTTGAAACAGACGCTGGCGAAAGTGCCGAAAAAGACTTGGGTTCTAGTGGGGATTTTGGCGGTGGTGGCAATCGGGGCGATCGTGACAGTGATTTTGATGATGAGCGGCGGGAATTCAAGCAGTTCTAGCAATAAAAAACCAGATACAAGCATAGGCGATAGCGCTGGGGATAACGGTGACAAGCAAGAGCCAGATGAACCTAATGGCGACGGGGATGACGAGGAAGAGGGAAAACCGGGCGATGAGATGATTACCTTAAGCACAGGTGACGCGCGGGTGCAGAAATTATATAGTTATTTTGCAAAATTGGGTTTCGCGTCGGACTTGGGGCAGTTAGCGGATTTTTACCAAAATCGAGGCTCATTCTCGGGGGAATTGAGTGATTTGGTGATGTTGGACGTGGCGTTGGCGAATCTGGAAACTGAGCGCTGTGCGATTCAGCCGACTGATGATAATTTGATGCAGCGTTACGAAAATTGGGTGGGTTCGGGCGACCAATTGCCGACGATTGAGCTATTCCAGACGATGTACAATATGGGTTGCTATAGTGGTCAAGCAGTGCGCGATAAGGTAAAAGAGATTTTTGGTAAGGAGTTGCAACTTAGCAATGAGATGCTAATGAGCCTAACGAATCCTTATTTTGGCTACGATGTGGCTAATGATGAGATCTATAGTATGAACCTGGGGCGGGGCGGAGTGTTTCCGGAGTTTGAGCGGACTCTGTTGAAAGCAGAGCGCGATGGTGAGCGAATGTATCTCTATGAGACCGTGAGCGTCATGGTGCCAGGGGCGGGGAATTTGATTAGTATTTACGATAAGTGTATCATGCCTGGAAATGCAGAAGTAGACGAAGCTAATGGTTGTAATGCGGAGGACTACCAGTGGCAGACTGGGCAGACGCGGTTCCGTTGGGTGTTTAAGCGGACGAATGCGGGAAATTACGTTTTTGAGAAGATCGAGCGGGTGGAGCGAGAATAGGAGATAAAAATGGAAAACAAAGACAAACAATTTATCACTGGTTTAGAGAACAATTTAGATGAGATTAAGACTGAGCAAGCGGCGGGAGTGCAGATTGAGGAGAGGTTAGCGAACGTTACGAATACTAACGAACAAGCGGGGCAGGGAACGGTGGCTCAGGGAACGCAGGCGGCAAATATTGCAAATACTGCACCGGCTGGGGACTTTTTGACGCCAGCGGAGGAGCAGGCACAGAAGGCACAGTTGGCTGAGAAACGGGGCGTAAATGTGCCGTTGATTGTTTTGATTACGATTGTGGTATTGGCGCTGGCGGCAGTAGCGGGGATGGCAGCGACAAAATTGCTAGGTAACGATGAGCAGAAAGAGCCGGAGACGAGCCTAGGAGGTGGCGGAGCGGCTGATGAAGAGAACGAGGGGAATAATTTGACAAATGTTGAAGAATTGGCGGTGGACGATGAGGTGGTGCAGAGGCTATATGGGAATGTTAACGGCATATCGGAATTATTTGATGGTTGGTGGGGATTTTATGCCGATGGAGTGCAGAATGGAATAATCGATCGGGATAAGATGCTGCTATTAGCGGGAGGCAATCTCCCAATGGGAACATGTATAGGGGAATATGAGTATGGGAATGGCGGTAATGTTATAGATGGGTGTATTTCTGGTGAGGCGGTAAGGCAGAAGGTCTTGGAGATGTTTGGCAAAGAATTAGAGCTAATGGAAGATGATAAGATAGGCGCGATGTGCGGCGGAAAACAATACGATGCAGTAAATGATGAATTTCACCAAGTTGACATTGGCTGTGGTGGTGCTTCGTCGTTGCGATTAAGTCGTGTTTTGGAAAGGGCGGAAAAAAGCGGAGATGATATTTATCTGTATGAGAAGGCTATGCTGTTTGACGAATTAGAGTATTACCACATTGCAGAGACAAGTTCTGATGGGGTTGCAGGTTTATTCGGCGATAAAATTGGCGAATACGAAACCCCGCCATATGAGGATTTCGAGAGTAACGATGATTATAATGAATGGTTGTCTAGTAACGAACGAAATTTGACTAGTGAATATGGCGACATGTTCAAGTGGACCTTTACGAAGAACGCGGAGGGGAACTACGTTTTTGCGGGGTTGGAGCGGCTGTAAGCCGGAAAGGAGCGAAAAATGGCTAAAGATGAGCAGGGGACAGCACTGGAGCATTGGGATAGCGAGGAGCTGCTAGGAATGGCGCCAGCGGTGAAGACGACGCCAGACGAGGCTCCTACGAACTCACAGGAAGCCGCAGAAGGTGGCTCTATGGCGGAGGGCGTAGACATAAGCGGTTCGGGAATGAAAGGGCCTGAGGAGACCGCTAGTGAGCTAGGAGAGGGTGTTTTCGAGGGAGATCAGGAAGAGCAGGAAGAATCGAAAACCGAAAATCGAGAAAAAGGGAAGTCTGGAGCAAAGAAGATCTGGCCGTGGATAGTGGTACTAGTGT
This sequence comes from uncultured Candidatus Saccharibacteria bacterium, assembly GCA_964404945.1. Taxonomy (GTDB): domain Bacteria; phylum Patescibacteriota; class Saccharimonadia; order Saccharimonadales; family Saccharimonadaceae; genus Nanosyncoccus. The sequence goes on from CAYOLY010000018.1 coordinate 10,198, forward strand.
TGGTTTTAGCGGTGGCGGGAGCGGCAGTATGGTATTTTTGGGGCCATAAAGGGGGCGAAAACGACGAAGAAAAGGTTGAGCCGGGTACCGGCATGGACGCGGAAGTAGAGGCGGGCGTCGGTTCAGGAAAAGACGAGAGCGATGCGTCGGAGCTGGAAGAGCTGAGCTTGGATAACGAACTGGTGCAGAGGTTGTATGGGCAGTTTGGAGCGGCTCGGATTGGTTCTAACGAATTTTATCGTGTAATTCGGGGGATGGAAAATACTGAAAGCCATTTTGGCATTTCAGCAGAAGGTGAGGGGACTAGCGCAGACTTGGCAAAGATTGGTATCGCGATGAGTAATCTAGAGCTGATGAAATGTAGGGCGGTGGCCGAAGATGGCGAGATGAAGAAGCGCTATGAAGAAAATTATCCCTGGATAGCGGAGGATGGTGCAGGTATGGTGAACTATGCGCAGTGCTACGATGGACAAGCTGTAAAAACTAAAACGAGGGAGCTTTTTGGCGAAGAGATTGGCTTTTACCCGCTTCGGGTTGTTCCGACGGAATACGGATGGAACTATATGTTAAATACTGCAGTGGCTGGCAATAGGGTCTATGCTTATGATTCGAAATACGATGAGTTTTATCATATTCCAGACGGGAGTGAGGGGCGGTCGACGATGGGCGGGCTATATGCGGCCGAAAAAGATAAAAACCGAGTATATTTGCATGAGGTAAGAGCGTTTGTGCGATGCTCGCCGGCGCCGTATGTCGATGAAACTACTGGGGAGTACGTGAGCGGCTCATATTGTGGGATTTTTGACATGGATAGCTATGAGACTATTGCAGAATGGAGCGATCCGGAGCCAGCAGTAGATGTGGAGAAAATGATTCAAGAGAAGGAAAAATATCCAAAGTTCAAATGGACTTTTAGAAAGGCTGAAACAGGGAATTATGTGTTTGAAAAGCTAGAGCGGGTAGAATAAACTTAGGTAGAAGACTTGTCTGGGCGCGAAGTTAGGCAAGTTTTTTGTGGGCGGAATTTTGATTAGTCGCTTCATCCCCTCTTGATTACTCATATGGCTAGACAACGGAGGGATTGGCCCCAAAGCCGTAAACTGGAGACTGAGGGGTTAACCGCGATATCCATGCCTAGGTCATAAGCACTTTGCTTACTTGTGGCAAAGGCAGTCTTTGCCCAGGTGCTGTTAACCCGTGTCAGGCCATTTAGGGTCCCGCCGAGGTTATTGATTTGGGTGCCAATATACCCGCTGCGGACGAAATATGATTTTTCTTCGTCCGCAGCGGATATATTAGGCTTATTGAAGGAAATGGTCGTCAGCTAGGTTATTTTTCAAGAATTTGGTCTTCACGTACAGAGATTCTATACCGTGCCTATGCGTACCATGCAGATGGCAATATTACTTCAGACGTTAATAGCCTTGATACTAATCGTTACTGGGGCTTCTCCCTCCGTTGTCTAGCCATATAGAGTTAATCATAGGGAGGATGAAGAAATAGAAATATCCGTAGAATGCGGTGTGCTTAGGCCATTTTTGATAAAACTCAGAAAACATGATAGAATAAAAAAGTTCTATTAAAACGGGGGTGGTAGAAGTGCACCTTAACCCCTAGAAAAAACAGGAGGAGATTTACCCGATGGAATTGGCAGAGAAGAGAATCAAGATCCTGGCGGGCGCATTCGTGATACTGATGGTGGCACTGATGGCTTTTGTTGCTGGCACCATGTATTCCGGGCGACATTTTACCGGAATGATTAATGCGCAGCAGAGGGAACTGGAACGGATCCATTTGGCGGAGCAAGGGTTGGATGAGAATGGGGTGCGTATTGACCGAATGGCACGGTATTATGAAGAGTCGGATGGATTTTCGACGGCGAATGCGCTGTGTCATACCGATGCGGAGTTCTTGGACTATTGTCAGACGCATCACCCTGAGGCAGTCTACGTCTCGAATGAGTGGACGGAGGATGAGGTAATCTTATCTTTTCGCGACCATCCAGAAAGCTGGGCGTACTGGCAAGATCAGTATCAGATGACGGGGTTTTATTACACCTGGACGCCAGACTACAAGCATTGCTTTATTCTCGATGTGGGCTTCTCGGTGGAGCCAGAGAGCTATGACGAATTGATCGGAGGCTGGTTAGTAGTGGACGGCGTGCGCGTAAAAGCGTTCGACCGGGATATTGGCTCGGTAGAACCGCAAGCGCTACTGCAAGACTACCAGAACGGCGATTGGGACGGCTCGCGACGATTGTCGCCAGATTGGGGAACGACGGGCTACATCGGAAGCGACGGCAGATTGTCTTACAGTTACTGGGCTTATGGGTATGACGCAACAATGGATCCGGAAGGTTTAGCTTACACCGGTTATGGGGAGCCGTGGTGGGTGGCGGAGGATCTAGACCCAGAGCTTGGAGCCTTGCTGGTGGAGCCAAAATTCGTTTCTTTTGACAAGACGAAGGGAATTTTGGCTGAGGGATCAGTCGACGTACGGCTGTATCCGGATTTACCAGTCGATTACGATGCGAGTCAGGTGATCGACTCGTGGCGAATTTGGCAGACTGATGTGCTGATTTGTCTAGAGCCGACGAGAATGATTCTGGCGCAGCGAGGCAAGATTTTGGCTGAATGGCCGCTGAGCGAAAATCCAAACGATGGTTTGCCGTTGAACAGGGAGGATTTTCAGGTGTTGCAGCCGGCAGAAACACGAACTGTGGAATATGCTAATGATCTATTGTATGTACGGAGCGGAGACCAGCTTTGGGCCCTGCGAGCGGACGGTACAGCAGAGCTGGCACTTGGGCAAATCGTATGGATGAATGGAGACAACCCGGATCGGATTTGGGGGCTTCAGAATGGTAAGCTTATTTGTTGGCGGGGTGCAACTTATTATTCGGTGAGCCAAGGACCAGTAACGGTGGCAGAGGGTGTTCTCGACGTGGATTTTACAGGAGCATCGGCACTGGTGCAGAAAGCGGATGGGTGCTATGTGCTGACTTGCGAGTCAGGGACAAAATCGACGTTTAGCCTGGAGTATTTGGGCGCGGAATCGCTTGAGCACTATAAGCGGCAGGTAGAAATACTGTATCAATCGCGATATAGCCGCTAGGCTGTAGAAGGCGCCCGGCTGAATTTTGCTTGAAGCTTCTCTAAAATTAAGAAAGGGGATGAGTCCCGGCCGGTTGGTCGGGACTTTTTATGGCATGATTTTTTGAAATGACAAATAGACAATGATGTTAAAAAGTAGCGAAATGGGCAAAATTTTGGCAAAGGTGACATGTGAGTGCTAAAAGTGCAATGCTGTACAATGACTAGCTTTTGTATGGACAATGACTGTCTTTTGTCGGACAAAAGTAATTGTGCTTGAAAAGGAAATTTGCTATAATGTCAATAGAAAGAAGGAACAAAATGGGCGTAAAAACGACACTAGAGCCGGAAATAACAGAGGTGAGGAAAGAAACTACGAAAATTACGTTTCGGGCGGATAGGACACTAAAACAACAAGCCGAACAAGTGTTTGAGTCGATGGGCATGACCATGAGCGGTGCAATAAATATCTTTCTTACGCAAGTGGTGCGTGAGCAGCGGTTGCCGTTTCATCCGGGAGCTACTCCCGAAGAAATGGGCGAAAATAGTTTTGAGGCACTGCTGGATGAGTCGGACGCCGTGCTAGGACTTGATTATAAAGAGAAAGTGCGCTAGAATATAGAGGTAATGTAAGTTGAGGTATCTGAATGTCAGCAAAACAAACAAGCGATGGGCAAGAATACGATAGTTCAGAAATCCAGGTTCTAGACGGCTTGGAGCATGTGCGGGTGCGCCCGGGTATGTATATCGGTTCAACGGGTTTTGACGGTTTACATCATTTAGTAAAAGAGATTGCCGATAACTCGATTGATGAGGCGATTGCTGGTTTTGCGACAAAGGTAGATATTACGATTTTGGCGGATGGGGGGATTCGGGTGGACGATAACGGGCGTGGAATCCCGGTTGATATTCATCCGAAGACGAAGCTCTCGTCGCTAGAGACCGTGTTGACGGTGCTTAATGCTGGTGGTAAGTTTGGTGGCGGTGGGTATAAGGTATCGTCCGGTTTGCACGGGGTGGGTTCGAGCGTAGTGAACGCGCTGAGTACGCGCATGGTGGCAGAGGTGCGTCGTAATGGTAAGATTCACCATATTGAATTTGAACTGGGCAAGACGCAGGGTAAAGGCCTAGAAATAATCGGTGAGACTACTGGCACTGGTACTTCAATCACTTTTTACCCAGATCCGGCGATTTTTAAGGAAACGACGACTTTTGATTATAATTGGGTATCAAATTACGCTCGGCATCAAGCTTATTTGACGAAGGGAATTTTGATCTCGGTCAAGGATGAGCGAACTGGCGCGCGGGAGTCGTTCTATTTTGAAGGTGGTATCCGGAGCTATGTGCGCAAGTTGAACGAAGGAAAAGAAGTAGTTTCGGATGACATTTTCTACGTGGAGAAGCAGATAGAAGATTCAGAGGTTGAGATTGCTCTGCAGTATAATGATACATTTGCAGAGACGATTAAACCGTTTGCGAACAACGTTTTAACCCCAGAAGGTGGGATGCACGTGGTGGGTTTTCGTACGGCGATGAACCGGGTGATTAATGATTACGCACGGAAGAATGGACTATTGAAAGAAAAAGAGCCAAATCTGACCGGTGACGATATTAAGGAAGGCTTGACGGCGGTGATTTTGGTGAAGTTGCCGGATCCGCAGTTTGAGGGACAGACGAAGAATAAGCTTGGTAACCCAGAAGTGCGTGGCTATGTTGACCGGGTAATGACCGAGTATTTTGGATATTATCTTGAAGAAAATCCGAATATTGCGAAAAAGATCGTCGGAAAAGCGACCTTGGCGGCGCGAGCGCGTAAGGCGGCGCGAGCGGCGCGTGACAACGTAATTCGGAAGGGGGCGTTCGAGGGGCTGAATTTGCCGTCGAAGCTGGCCGATTGTTCGAGCCGGAATCGTGAGGATTGTGAGCTCTTTATTGTAGAGGGTAACTCGGCGGCAGGTTCGGCGAAGGAAGGCCGTAACCCGTCAATCCAAGCGATCCTGCCACTTAGAGGTAAGGTGCTAAATACCGAGAGGGCGAGGTTGGACAAGATGCTGGCAAATCAGGAGCTAGTGAGCCTGATTAAAGGTCTAGGCGTAGGGATTGGCGACCAGTTTGATATTAACGGTCTGCGTTACGATAAGATTATCTTCATGACCGATGCCGATGTTGATGGTTTGCACATCGCGACGCTGTTGATGACTTTCTTTTTCCGCTATATGCCAGAAGTGATCAAAGCGGGGCATGTCTACTTAGCGAAGCCGCCATTGTTCGGCTTGACGAAGGGGACGGGCTCGAACCGGAAGATTGATTATGTTTATGATGAGGTGGCGCTAGAGAAGAAGATTGCCGAAAAAATTGCCGAGCGCAAAGAAGCGGGGGTGAAGATAGACCCGACGCAAGAACGGTTTAAGCAGGCGGGATATACGGCACAGAACCGGTTTAAGGGTTTGGGCGAGATGGATGCGAAGCAGCTTTGGGAGACGACGATGGATCCAGAGAATCGGATTTTGGTACAGGTACATATTAACGATGCTGAGAAAGCCGATGCGGTATTTACGAAGTTGATGGGTGATCAAGTTGATCTTAGGAAGAACTTTATCCAGGCAGGGGCAGCAAGCGTTAATCTTGATGAATTGGATTTCTAAGGAAAGGAGCTAGAAGATGAAGGATGATGAATTAAAGAACAATGAAGCTCCGGAGGGGGTAGAAAAAGACCTGACGATTGACGCAGGCGGGGAGAAGCATGTCGTCGAGGGGGAGGTGATTGACGGGATTGAACAAAAGGCCGTCGAGAGTACGATGGAGAGTTACTTCCTACGCTACTCGATGTCAGTGATTATCGATCGAGCGCTTCCGGATGTGCGTGATGGTTTGAAGCCAGTGAATCGCCGTATATTATATGCGATGAACAAAAACGGTTGGAAGGCGCCACATGCCACTGTAAAGTCAGCGCGTATCGTCGGTGAAGTGATGGGTAAATATCATCCGCACGGCGACTCGTCGATTTATGATGCAATGGTGAATTTGGCGCAACCATGGAAAATGCGTTATACGTTAGTCGAGGGGCAAGGTAACTTCGGCTCGATGGACGGTGACGAGGCGGCAGCTTCGAGGTATACTGAGGCACGGATGGACAAGGTAGGGGCAGAGCTTTTGACCGACATCGAAAAAGAGACCGTGGACTTTCGAGATAACTTTGATGGAAGTGAACAGGAGCCGGTAGTTTTGCCGGCGGCGGTGCCGAATATTCTTCTGAACGGCCAGATGGGTATTGCGGTCGGTATGGCGACGAACATCCCGCCCCATAACATGAGCGAGGTGATTGATGCGACGGTGGCGCAGATTGACGATCCAGAGATCGGCCTAGACGGTTTGATGAAATACGTGAAAGGACCAGATTTCCCGACGGGGGCGGAAGTTTATGGTGGCGCGCCAATGAAACAAGCTTATGCGACCGGTAAAGGTTCGGTGACAATTCGAGCAGTGACGAGTATCGAGGAAAAGAAGAATGGTCGCTATGCGATCGTGATCACAGAAGTACCTTACGGGATGAGTAAGGAAGGCTTCATCGAGAAAGTAAGGGAATTGGTACTTAATAAAAAGTTAGATCACATTGCGGATGCTAGAGATGAGTCGGCACGCGGGAAGATCCGGGTAGTGGTTGAGCTGAAGAAAGATGCTTTCCCGAAGAAGATCTTGAACCAGCTTTATAAGATGACGGGCTTACAGACGACTTTCCATTATAATATGTTGGCGTTGGTCGATGGGGTGCAGCCGCGGATTCTTGGTCTGAAAGAGATTTTGGCGGAGTTCATTAAGCACCGGCAAAAAGTAGTACGCCGGAGGACAGAGTATGATCTGCGGAAGGCGAAAGAACGCGCGCATATTCTCGAAGGTTTGAAAATCGCGCTCGATAATATTGATGAAGTAATCAAGACGATCCGCGAAAGTTACGATGATGCCGATAAGCGCTTGATGGAGCGGTTTGGGCTGTCGGAAATTCAGGCGGCAGCGATCTTGGCGATGCAGCTAAGAAGATTGCAAGGACTAGAGCGCGACAAGATCGAAGACGAGTTGAAAGAACTTTTGGCAAAGATCGCGGAATACGAGAAGATCTTGGCGGACGAGAGCGAAGTCTTGCGTGTGGTGAAAGAAGAGTTAATCGCCATGAAAGAGAAGTATGGCGATGCGCGTAAGAGTAAGATCTTTAATCACGAAGTCGGAAAGTTTTCGGAGGAGGAGCTGATCCCGGATGAAGAAAGTGTAATTTTGTTGACGGCCGAAAATTACGTAAAGCGGGTATTGCAAGGCGACTTCAAACGACAGAACCGGGGCGGTAAGGGGCGTCGTGGGATGACGACGAAGGAAGAAGATGTGATTTCTCACATTGTGACTGCGAACTCGCATGATTATCTGTTATTCTTCACTAACCAAGGCCGAGTATTTAGGCTGAAAGCCTATGAGGTGCCGCAAGCTTCGATGACGGCAAAAGGTTCGGCGGCGGTAAATTTGCTTAACATGCATCCAGACGAGAAGGTAACCGCGATTATTAAGCAAGGCGAAAATATTGAAGGGTTCCTCTTCATGGCGACTAAGAAGGGGACAATCAAGAAAACGCCAGTGAAGGAATATCTGAACTTGCGGGCAAATGGTTTAGTAACGATCAAACTGGAAGCGGGCGATGAGCTAAAGTGTATTCGCGAAACAAATGGTACACAGGATATCGTGATTTCGACGTCGGCGGGGCAGGCGGTGCGCTTTAATGAGAAAGACGTACGTAGCATGGGCCGAAGCGCGATGGGGGTGCGTGGGATTCGGTTGCGTCCGAAAGACGAAATTGTTGGTATGGATGTAATTACGAATGAAGACCAGAAACTCTTGGTGATTTCGGCGAATGGTTACGGGAAAGCAACGTTGGCGAAGAACTTCCCAACTCACTCTCGTGGCGGCGTTGGCATTAAGGTGGCGGCGGTGACTGCGAAGACTGGGCCGATCGTGGCGGTACATACTCTGGAGCCGGCAGCAAAAGAAGTGATTATGATGTCAACGAAGGGTCAGGCAATCCGGGTGGCGATGGAGGAAATCCCGACATTGGGACGTTCGACTCAGGGCGTACGAATTATGCGTTTGAATGAAGGTGATACGGTAGCTTCGATTGGGATCGTAATGCCGGATGACGACGATCAGGCAACGCTAGGGGAAGGCGAAACGAAAGAGGCTACCGAGGGCGCTAAGGCAGAGTAGCCACTAGCAGAAATAGCAAAAAGGTCTGGTTAAAAGATTTAACCGGGCCTTTTTGAGGATAAAAATCGGGGCGGGGACTGAGTAATAAAGTTGTTCGTTAACAGGGGTGAAGTAGAGAAAATGCGATTTTAGTTCATGCTTGTGCTTGTTATTTTCGAAAAAATTTTGTTACACTCGCAGGGAATAAAATTAATTGCGAGGAAATATGAAGAAAATTCCGATTATATTATCAACTTTAACCTTAGCAACGGCAGGATCTGTTCCAGTGGCACCGGTGGTTGCCTTAGGGGAGGCGGTAGCCGAGGCTTCCTCGGGTCAAGAGTTATTTATAGCGGCGCGTTTGGCGGCGGAGAGAGTTAACCCTTCATTAAAAACTAATTATTTTGATGAACGAGTCCGGGTCGATGCGATAATACCGAGAACAGGCAACTTGATAGTTGATGCGCATGTAGCGGAAGAAGGCCAGGCGATACGAAAAATCGCGGTGGCGACGGCAAGTTACGATCGAGTCTCGATGGCGCAAGCTGATGAAGATTGGCTGAACTGGGATGGGGCAACCCTGCCGGATTGGAACTTGCGTGGACGGATTTTGACCATCGATGTGGCGCAAAAAGATTATCGCGAATCAATATCGGTGGATTATAAGGGCAGAACCTACGACTTAGTAGAGAACAATCGCCAAGACGTGGTGTATTTTTATGCAGAACTGGGCGGTTGGGACGGGAGTGAGCCAGAGGTAGTGCGCGGGAAAATAGATTACCGTACCTGCGCGAAAAATGTGGACTTCCCGGCGGCAGGGAGTGCAATGTGCGAGAAGGTTGTTAGCACAGAAACGGGCGAGACGAAGTACTTATATCAGGGGAATGCAGATCCGAAGTTGAGTTTTGCGACTTGGGAAGAAGAATTTAAGAGTATTCTAAGAGGCGATATTGGCCGACTTGATAAGAGCGTGCAGGAGTTGGAGCAAGCAACAGTGATTAAAGTTGATACGGCGATCATTAGCTATGAAGCTGAAGCGCAAAAGTTGCGCACGCGAATTTATGAGGCGGCGGATCCAGAAGAGCTTGCGGCGGAGATAAAGGGGATTGAAGACAGATTGGCCGATTTGCGCAAGAAACATTTTTCGGAGACGTCGCCAGAGGAATCAACTGGAGACGGGGATAAAACGGGGAACGAAGAGAAAAATGAGGGCGATACTGACGACAATACTAATACGAAACCAACAACAGGAACTTCAGGGGTAGAGACAGACGGCAATTCTGGAGCAGAGGCAGAGGGGGATTCTGGGGTGGGATCTGGGATCATTGAGGTAAAACCGATCGAAACTCCAGAACAGTTGCCTACCGAGTTGCCTAACGAAACGGAGATAGAATCTGCAACCACTCCCGAAAAACGGCCGGATGACAGAGATAATAAGGAGTTAAATGTAGACAAACCTAATTCGGGTGAAGACTGGGTTCAGAATCAGGTGGCGAGCGGGATAACGAGCTCCGCGGAAATGCCACCTGCGGATAATAATATGCCCGAGAGTAATGACGAGGATAATAAGGTTGCGGCCGACGAAAATAAGTCTACAACTAGTGAAGCAGTAGAAATCCCGAATTTGGGTGGTGGGGAAGAGGCGAACCTTTGGCCGTGGATTATTATGATACTGAGCGTGGCAGGAGCGTCGGGATGGTGGCTCTGGCGGGCATTTGGGCGTAAGGTTAGCCGAAAATAGTTATTAGAGATAGTCATCGGAGATATCTAGACAGCTGTAACTGTTTATGCTACAATGGAAATATGTTAAGAAGTCTAGCGACTATCTTCGGTGATTCTCTGGGGGATAATCTGGGGTGGGGAGCAATAGTGGCGTTTTTTGCGGGTTTTGTAATAGCGCAGCTCTGGAAGTTTGTAGTTGGGCTGTGCTCGGGAAAAAGTAAACCAATGATGCAAAACTTCCGGACAGCAGTCGGTTATTTGACGCGCTCGGGCGGGATGCCGTCGGGACATTCGGCGGCGATGACGGCGATAACGGTTTATTTGGGGTGCTACTATGGGTTTCAGTCAGGGGTCTTTGCACTGGCGGTAGCTACGACGGGGATAGTATTATATGATGCAGTTCATGTGCGTTATGCGGTTGGCGAGCAAGGGAAGGCTTTGAATAAAATACTGAAGAAAGCGGGGGATCCCGAGCTCCCCGTGAGCGAAGGGCATACGGTACCGCAAGTGGTAGTTGGCGTGATTTTAGGGATAATCGTAGGTCTGGGAGTGTTTTTCTTGGTTGCTAGGTAGGTTACGAACAGAGGCGAAGCCCTGAAAATGCGAAAAATGGGACTTTTTTCAAAAAAGTCTAAAAAAGTGCTTGACACTCTCGTGTATGTGCGATAAAATGGGAATATCTTAAGGCTGCGAGGAAGTAAAACAGATTAGCTTATCGCTCTTAAGAGGGGAATTTAACAATTTAGTTGTGCAATTATGGTTTGTGGAGATGTCGTTAGGGAAACTTAGCGTAATCTACAAACTTATCATCGTCAGTTATTTATGAACTTTGGTTCGAATTCTGAGGCTTAAGCTTATGCAAGAGCCGAGGAGGCTATTTTAGCCACTTTAATGGAGAGTTTGATCCTGGCTCAGGATGAATGCTGGCGGCGTGCC
>CAYOLY010000019.1:0-20950 GCA_964404945.1 uncultured Candidatus Saccharibacteria bacterium
CACGGGCCTTTTAAGCCCGGTGTCGAGAGTTCGAGCCTCTCCCGGCTCACCACAATGCAAAAAGAAGTTCCCTTGGGAACTATTTTTGTTTTTATACTCATTCTTCTTTTTCCCTTGATTACTCTATGGCTAGACAACGGAGGGAGAAGCCAAAACCGCGTGGATTAAAATTTACCGGTTGAGTAGAAGTCGTATCGTATGTGGCATAGAATGCATTATATTCAACATCGGAACCAGTTTTCGCCCATTGCGGTCCATGTACGCCCGAAATTGACAAGTACCGTAGATCAACACCTTCTCCACTACTTATCACATCATAGATTGCTCCGCTGCGGACGAAGATTCTAGTAAAAACCGTACAAACCAGTGATCGCGTCACAGGTTGTTCGGTTTTCGTCCGCAGCGGGTATATGGTAAATTACAATGACAGTAAACTAAATTGGCCAGCAAGCGGTAGCTACCATTGGGTGTCTTATACCCGTTCATCAAATGCCGTGTTATATCTAAGAACCGACGCCGCTAGCATTGATTCGGCATCACTATCTGCTAGCGTCTTCGGCTTCTCCCTCCGTTGTCTAGCCATATAGGTAATACAAGGGAGAATGAAGAATAAGGCAAAGATAAATAGACTAACTTGGAGAGGAGTAATAAGGACTTAGGCTAGCTAGAAATCGTGGCGCTCTGACGCCTCGGGCTGAGCCGGGTCTGAATCACGGCCTTGCGTTAGCAGGTTCGATTCAGAGAGGCTCACCCCCAGTTGAAGAAAGTCTAGCATTAACTAATCTAAGGGTGTTTTAGCTTTTCCTTATTTCCCAATCCGTTCACAACTCATATTCGCAGTATACGTATAATCCCCCTCCCCATACGGCTCTACCGGCACAAAATGCACTCGGCTTACATTCTCGTCACACTCATAATGTTCATTCGAGAAATACTTCCCCTCACTGGCATATTTTTGGTCATTAAATGTCAAGAACTGCCGAAGATATACTAATGGGAATCCCGTGTCCACGTATTTTTCCATCACTGCCTTCGCATCAGTTTTATCACCCATAATTCGCGGATAGAGATACTCGGTATAATAAGCACTCGTCAACCGCTCCAGCGATTCCTCAGCATCTTTCTCCGGATGGAAGCTTGCTTTTACGGCAAAACTACAACCTATCGCCACCACACAAGTCGCAATCACGCCGAGCAATGCCCACTCGCGCCAGCTCATCGGCACCCGTTTCATGCGCTTACGCGCCAACTTTGCCCGCGTCTTCGGATCTACGATCGCTTTTACGACCAATTCGGGTCGGCGCGTCGTTCTACGGCTCGAAGAGCTACTCCGGGTCGTGCTTCGGCTAGTTTGGCTAGACTTTTTTGCGCTTTTCTGTGTCTTTTTTGCCACCATGATACCCCCATTATACACTATTTTTCTATTCATTACCATTTTCCAAAATACTTAGATCATGACTACAACGTACCTCATTCCCTACGCCATCACGACACCAAAAAGTCAGGTAGCATTCCTGCTACCTGATCTTTCTGCCAAAGCTAAGTTCTACTCTTCGCCATCTAACGGCTCTAGCTTAACCTTCTTCATCCTCCCTTGATTACTCTATGGCTAGACAACGGAGGGAGACTTTTAGCCTAGCTAACACTTATGTCAGCATCCATCTGTGCTTGAAATTTATATTCCGGATACAAGATCTTCAGTTCCCTAGTCAGCTTTCGCAGGGCTCGCTCCGGATCTTCCGTCTGAAAATCCACCACCGCGTCAAACGTTACCACCCGTATCTTCTCATTTACTAAGAACCCATGCACTTGCAGAATCTCCGGATGCCCTTTCGCCAAACGTTCCACATCTCGCCGTATCTGACCAGCATCGCCGCGCGAATTTGCCGCATAGATCCCCACTGTCATCATAATCTGAAATTTTTTCCGCACCGACGCCGCAATCTCCTGAGTCAGTTGGTGAATCTGCCTCGCTGTCAGGCTATCCCGCACCTGGATTTGTACTGTCCCTACCGTCGTAGTTGGACCGTAATCATGCAACGCCAAATCGTAAACGCCCTGCACCTGATCAAAACTTTCAATTTGTCGTTTTACTTGGTCAATCAACTCCGCATCCGCTCGCTGCCCTAAAGTCGCTCGCGCCGCTTCGCTCATCATCTCAATCGCTGTCTTTATAATTAAAATCGCGATCAATACCCCAAGGTATCCTTCCAACTGCAGACCGGATGTACGGTTCAAAAGCCCCGCTGCCAAAGTCGCTAGCGATAAAATTGCGTCCATCAGAGCATCTTGACCTGCCGCCGTCAAAGCTGGCGATTCGTACTCCTCTCCTCGCCGCTTCACATAACGCCCTAGCATCACTTTAACCAAAACTGCCACCGCTACAATAGCCAACGTAAGATCCGTATAATCCGTTTCGTTCGGAGCCAAAATTTTCTCTATCGACTCCTTCAAAGCCGCCGCTCCGGTTGCCAAAATTACTATTGTCACTGTTAGCGTCGCTAGGTATTCAATCCGACCGTGACCATGCGGATGTTGCTTATCCGGACGCCGATTTGCCAGTTTTGTCCCTATCGCCGTCACTACCGATGACAATACATCCGTTGAGTTATTAACCGCATCCAAAATAATCGCAATCGACCCCGAAACTATCCCCGCCCCCATCTTAAAAATCACCAGCACTACGTTTATTACGATCCCCACTAGACTCGTTCGTATAATTACCTGTTCGCGTTTTGCTGTATTTATTTTCATATGAACCATCACGCTATTCTAGCACAACTTTACCCTCTCGTCCACCTATTCTTTACGCCTATTTTCTCTATACCAAATAATGATATGGTAGTTTTTCAATCATATTATAATCATATCTATACAATATTCTTAACTTTCTAGCTATGGCATACTGGAGGTTAGTCATGTTATTATATACTCAATAAGAATTAACGCTATCTAACTAATCTTCGGTATGCTATAATAGAACAAGTTATGACAGAATCCAACGATGTGATTGCCGATTACAACGGCTATGATTACAAGAAAATTTTTTGGGAAGATGCCGATCGTAAATATGAAGACCTCGCCGACCGCATGGCAATCCGCAAGCTCTTGCCGAAACAGATGGACAAGTTTGTTGATATCGCTGGTGGTTACGGTCGCCTTGCCGATGAATACCTCCCGCGCGCAAAGTCAGCTACGCTTTTTGACTATTCTAAGACCGAGCTCGCCCAAGCCAAGGAGCTTTATGGTGACAAAATTCACACCGAAGCTGGCGATATTTACGACCTCCCCTTCCAAGAGAACAGCTTTGATGCTCTGATGATGATCCGTGCCACTCACCACTTCAAAGATATGCAGGCCGTCTCTGACCAACTTTATCGAATTCTGAAACCTAGCGGCGTTGCTATTGTTGAAGTTGCCAACAAACGCACCCTCCCCAAAATGTTCCGCTACTGGTTCAAAAAATCCGACATTAACCCCTTCAGTCGTGATGTCGCTCATCTTAAAGACCTTAATTCTAATGGTTTTTATAATTACCACCCAAAATATATCGAAGAGATTTTTAAGAAATCCGGCTTCAAAATCGAAAAAGTCCTTTCTGTCTCCAATTTCCGTAGCACTCGACTGAAGAAACTCTTTGGCGCCAAAGCTCTTTCCCGCCTGGAAAATATCGCTCAGGGCGCACTCGCGCCGATCCGCTTCGCGCCATCGATTTATTATCGCTTGAAGAAGTAGCCAACCAAGTCGCACCGTGTTATAATATAAGCACGGTGCCATCGTTCAACGGATAGGACATATCCCCTCTAAGGATACAATGTTGGTTCGATTCCAACTGGCGCCGCCAAAAAAAATAATAAGGCACCCGTAGGGTGTTTTATTTTTTGACTATACTATATAATAATATATAAATAAACTGCCCTTTAAAGGGCAGTTTATTTATACGCTGAGTCTGCTATCAACCGCGCCAGCCAGCCCTACTCGACCTGGCAAACAAAGCCGCTTGCTTCATAATTCGCTTTTATCGCCTCAAGTCCATAGTCTAGAGCCCCTTCGGCGTTCGCCGTAAGCATAAAAGTCCGAATATAATCACCTATTAACTTTTCTGGCGTCGCCGCAAAACGCTCACTAACCGTATAGCCATCGATATTAAATTCCGCCGTTATTGGTTCGATCCCCATCTGAACGCCCATATCCGCCACTAAAGCCAACTCCGAGTCAAAATAACCACGCATCGCCTCAGCTGCTTCTGGCGTCGCAAAGCTAAAACCGTTCGCTAGTTCAAGCGACGACAAAGTCTCATTCTTGAAATTAGCTGTCACTAGGTGGTTCATCGACTGGATTTCCGGAAAGCCTTCTATGCCTTCGCCAACACCATCATCACGCGAACAAGTCATAATTGCCAAAGTATCTTCAATCGGCTTCTCATCAATCGGTGGGATAATAATCGGATTACCACCGCTAACATTATCTTTCGCTTGCATCCAAAGTACTACGAAAATAACCGTGGTTACTGCAAAGATCAGAGCCAACCCGCCCAAAATTAGCGTCAATAGATTTGACTTTTTGCCACCAGCATCACCAGAAAACTTCTCAACCTGTGGCTGCAAAGCGTCTGGGATCTCCGAGCTCGACGAAGCTGGCATCGCACCGGGCTGCGCCGCAAACGGGTTATATGGCTGAACTGGCTCACTTGCCTTTGCAACCACAGGATTATTGGACGGCAAAGCCGAACCTACGCCACCCGCACCTTCCGCAATCGTCGTAGCAGGAGTATCAGCAAAAGGGTTCGTTGACGGGGCCGAGTTAGAAGCAGCCGCCGGAGCCGTCGTCGCACTATTAGTTCCACCTAAGCCTGCTGTATCCGTCGTCATGTCGACCGTCGGCAATGGTGGCACCGACGTTACGCTGCCAATCGAACCTGGCACTGGTGCAGCCGGTACAAGCGGCTGATCTGAAGCCGCCATTGACGCCGTCGGATCAATTGAGCTAATTTGGTCCAGCCCCAACGCATCATTCCCGGTATCCGGCGCTGCCATTCCAGCCGACGTCAGATTATCTTGCGCTGCCGCCATGCTATCTGCCATCGAAAGACCAGAATTAACGCTCGAATTCCCAGCTGGCGCAGTAAAATCTAACGGCGCCGATCCTGGCGTCACGCCCGCTGCACCCGCATTGTTTGATGGATTATTTTCTCCAGGATTCATTCTGCCTCCCTTTTCCTGTTGGTAATATTACGCCAAAAAGGCTACTTTGTTCTATTATACGCCTATGTTTTCTTTTCCGCAAGCAAAACTCATTAAAAAGAGCGCGAGACAAATAAACTTAAGCTAGACATAATTGTTTTGATAAGGTACAATAAAATTGCGGTATGTGACGCTACTTGTTATTTACGATAATCGTGATAACAGTAACGTCATTTTTTGGTTGTTGGGGTTGCAAACAATCAAGCAGACGCCCCAACAACTTACAGAGCAAAGTCTTCACCATGTCTCGTTCCTTTCCGCCAATTCTACTCCACACCCTACCTTAGATATCTAGCCGCCCGCGCTCTGATAAGTATTGTATAGCAAAACGTCCCAAAATTAAAAGCACAGCCATGTTAAAAATCATATTTTTCTTTTTTGTATATAATATATTGTTCAAAAAATTGGCAAAACTTATTCAATTTATATAATAAATAAAGTTTTTATTCAAAATCCTCAAGATAAGACCCACCTTTTTGATAAAAAATGTCATTTGGGGAAAATATATTTGTATATAATCATTCCAAAACTTGTCAAGAGAAGGAAAGTTCTGTGCGAGTTGCCCGTCCCCAAGGCACGAGCAACTCGCACAGCTCAAGCTTAGCCAGCACTCCCCCAACCGCTGCCAAAATACTTAGATCATGACTACAACGTACCTCATTCCCTACGCCATCACGACACCAAAAAGTCAGGTAGCATTCCTGCTACCTGATCTTTCTGCCAAAGCTAAGTTCTACTCTTCGCCATCTAACGGCTCTAGCTTAACCTTCTTCATCCTCCCTTGATTACTCTATGGCTAGACAACGGAGGGAGAAGCCCCAGTAAGCACTACCGACACCATTCGGATAAGATGATTCACCTTGGAAGTCGAAAGCGTGTATATCGTAAACCTGGTCCCTTCCCATCGCGGTAGTTGACCAATGGCGCCCCCATAAAGCTGAAGTCCAAATGAGACCTCTATCATTGACATACCCGCTGCGGACGAAGAAAAGAGGATTAAGGGCAATGTTAAACTGATCTTTGGTCAGGTTATAATTGCTAGCAATTCCATTAGTTGCTACAAAGCCACTTGGCAAAGTCGTATTCTGTATTGCTCCACTGTTCCAGCTCGCTAGACTATTATCCGTCGTATTAGTACTCGTAATCTTACTATCTAGCCCATATGAGACTAAGAGATTGTAGAACGAACCATTCTTTGCGTTATTATCAGTTCCAGAGGTCGGGAGCTTCCAGTTGCGTGGACAAATACTACCAGTTGCATCAGCATTTGTGATCGTACCACCAGTACCAGCCGTCGCAGTATTCCACTGATAATAATTACCAATCAGATAATGCGAATCAAACGTTTTTGATGTGCTGTTCGCTGCGTGGTGGTTATCAGTCACAGCGGTCTCGCCAGACCCACTAATCGTGTAGACAGCCCCAGTATTATTGCTAAAGAAGTTTGCATCCTTCGAAGCCGTCCAGCCGGTATTCGTCTTATTATCGTCTATAAAGTAATCACCAACGTAAACAAATGTTCGTACGCCATTGCTACCCGTGATCTCAACGTACTTATTCGAAGCCGAAGCAGTGCCACCAGACAAAGTCACACCCGTAAGATCTGCATAGTTGCCAGCACTGGTATAATCTGTGTCATCGCCCTCTGGCCGATTTGCGTTGGCAAGTTCAGCGCTCAAGTAGTACTTACCGTCACTGCCAACTTGTACTCGATCCGAACAGGCAATAATCCCGAACTTCTGACTACCACAAGAAGTAGTCATCGCTGGAGTGTCATAGACATAAAGACCCTGGTTCCAAGACTTTGTCGCTACTTGGCTTGGGGAAGCTTCTGCCTTCGGCATTACATTCGAAGTCCGCTCGACACTATAGTGTGCAACGCCATCTTTTACGGCACAGTTACTTGCATACTGCTCGGTACCATCAACCGTAACCTTACCACATTCGGCCATGCCATCGGTCGTAGTTGTGCTCGCTGGAGTGTTGCTCCACTGTAAACTCGTACTGTTACCAAGCTGTGTCTTTACACCATCAAGCCCGAACGCACCGCTCACTGGATTCTGCTCTGTTGCATCAAGACCAAAACTGATATCCAAATTCTGCACCATCCAGCAGTTACCATCACGGAGCTTCGCTACCCAATAATACTTGCCGTCGCGAGTGTCCTTTAGCTGCTTAGTATAGTAAGTGCCACCAGCGCCATCCGAAGCCGCATAGTTATCCCGGCTCTTATCCGCATCCGTACCGATCTCACGGCAAATGCTCGCTGTCATGCCTTGCATAGTATCAGTACGATCGAACCCAAACACCTGCTTCGGACTCGCCACTACCGATAAAGTCACCGTACTAGAGTAAGTGTCTGCCGGAAGCGACGTATCGACCTTCGCCCCAAAGTTCAAAGTGTAATAATCGTTCGCACTCATAGCTTCGCCAAGCACATTCTGTGTGCCCACTGCAGTATCGGTTGAAGTCATCGGTTTATAGACCGTATTAACGTCCGCTACTTCTGCAGCCGAACCATTCGTATTCTTAGCCGCATAGTAGCCCCAGGTGTTTGCCGCAAATTGACTTTGCGTCTGCTCGCCAGAGATCGCCGCAATCGACGAGTCGGTATTTACCTGACCAGTCATGTTCGGACTACCTTTGATGCTAACATCATAATAATCCGAGTTATTGACCTGAACTTGCGCCACCGTAGACAAGTTCTTGAAAACACCCGCCGTAGTCGGCTCAATGGTTTCAGTCACCTTGTCCTGCATAGTTAAAGTCACCGACGACGAAAGCCATCCCGAAAACGTCGTAGCACCACCGGACGGCTCATCGGCATAAGTTTGATTAGCTTGCATAGGACACAACATCGCCACGGCCAGGAGGGAGAGGAGACCCACGCAACCCGCCAAACCGACGAATCTGTTCCTTGAAACATTTTTTATCTTCATAGTATTCCTCTACTGCTTATATAAAACCATTATACGTCGGGCATAAGCACTATGTCAAGATTTTTTATGGAGAAAAATAGTACGGAAAAACCTCCTCTGCTTTGCAAAGGAGGTTTAACTACGCCCAGGAGCACACTACTACAACGTTCGTTTCTTTCGCTCACGCGTAAAGAACTCTAACCTATCACCCACCTCCACCGTGATCTTCTTCTCAGTCTTCAACGCCAAACCACCCACCTCGTTCTCGATCAGCTCTTTTGCTTCAATCCGTTCTTTCTGGACACTAGCCACCTCCGCTTCGCCCAGCAGCTCTTTACCGTGTTTCACTCGCGCTAATACTTTTGGCATTACTTTTCCGCTCAGCATCTGACCGCCTGCAATAATCTCTGTTTTCGTACTCCGGAACACCCCCATCACTTTCATTTCGCCTAGCTCCGTTTCTACGACTTCCTCACCCAGCAGATCTTCCATGCTATTCTTCGCGTCGTCCAATAGTTCATAAATCACTTTATAATTTCGGATCTGCACTCCGTCCCGCGCCGCTAATTTCGCAATATTGGTCGGCACATTCACGTTAAAACCGTAAACCACAGTGTGTTCGTCACCCACTGCCATATGCACGTCATTTTCCGTCACATCGCCTACACCAGTCGCCACCACATTCAGTGTCACCTCCCCCTTCGTATCAATCATTTTCAAGCTATCAACTACGCTCGTGACGCTTCCCAACACATCGCCTTTCACAATCACGTTGAATACTTTTGCATTGTCCGCCGAGCTCATCATTCTAAGCAGGTCGGTCGAGGTCACGTTCGCACTCGCCGCCTCATTCGCTGCCTCCTGCGCGTTCAGCAATGCTACTTTTCTCGCAGTTTTTTCATCCTTCTGTTCGACGAATCGATCACCAAAGTTCGGTAGCTCCTTAAACCCAGTCACCGTCACTGGCGTCGAAGGTGTCGCTTTCCCTTTTGGCTTTCCCCGAAAATCCAGCATCGTGCGAATCTTACCATAAACATTCCCCGCTGTCACAAACTCACCCACCTTCAGCTCCCCACCCGTCACCAATAGGTTCACCACGCTACCCTTGCCTACTTCCATATGGCTCTCAATCACCAAACCTTCGGCCGGGATCTCGACATCCGCCTTCAGCTCTTCTACATCCGCTAAGAGCAAGATACTCTCGACCAATTTTTCCAGCCCTTCGCCAGTCTTTGCTGACACCGGAATCATCATAATATCCCCACCCCATTCTTCCGGCTGCAAGCCATGCGTCGAGAGATCTGCCATCGTCCGCGGAATATCTGCTCCTTCGCGATCAATTTTATTAATCGCTACGATGATCTTCGCATTCGCCCCTTGTGCAAATTTAATTGCCTCAATCGTCTGCGGTTTCACACCATCATCTGCCGCCACCACAATTACCACAATGTCCGTCAACATTGCCCCGTGCTGACGAATCGCCGCAAAAGCTTCATGCCCAGGCGTATCCAAAAATGTAATTTTCCGGCCCTCATGTTCCAATTGGTATGCCGAAATATGTTGCGTAATGCCGCCCGCTTCCCCTTCTGCTGTTTTCTTGTGCAGAAGATTGTCAAGCAAGCTCGTCTTGCCGTGGTCGACGTGTCCCATCACTGCCACCACCGGCGGACGCGCCACTGCGTCTTTACTCAGCTCGCGTCGACTCCCCTCCACCAGCTTTGAGGCCGTGTTTTTTCGC
Source organism: uncultured Candidatus Saccharibacteria bacterium (assembly GCA_964404945.1). Lineage (GTDB taxonomy): Bacteria > Patescibacteriota > Saccharimonadia > Saccharimonadales > Saccharimonadaceae > Nanosyncoccus. The sequence continues at coordinate 9,900 of CAYOLY010000019.1, forward strand.
TCAAGCCGCACATTCGTCATGCCCAGTTCATCAATCATGATCTGCGCCGTCTCAAAATCTAGTCGCTGATTGATCGTTGCTACAATCCCGTTTTTAAACAGTTCTCCGATCAACGCCGTTACGCTTAGGCCCAACGCCTGCGCCAACTCATCTACCGTAATCGAACCGGCAATTTTTATCACTTTTTCCGTGGAGTTATCAATATTCTCGGTCTTTTCCGAACTCATACCCAACTCCTTTCCGCAACTTTTGCAATTTTTACTTAAAGATAAATAACTCCCCTAATTCTATCACATCTCACACAAAAAATAAAGCCCTAAGGCTTCATAATTCGTGGCTCCCGGGGCCGGGCTCGAACCGGCAACCTCGAAGTTAACAGCTTCTTGCTCCACCATTGAGCTACCCGGGATTACTTCCTACATTATAAGCCGATCGTCTAATCCTGTCAACCTTATTCTAAAAAATCCCCGAGAAACCATTTCCCGGGGAAAGATTCTGCTAAAAACTTATAAATTACCCCCCCCCGTTACGACTCTGGTGATATCATACGGAATCCCGTCAATCCGGCTAATCAGCGCCAGTGTCTCTCGCACCTTTTGCCGGTCATCCGGCGCCAAGCGCATTGCGTCATCTATCAAATACCGCAGCATCGTCTTCCAAAGTCGCGCCTGCGCCAGTTGCTCGTTACGCGGCAAGTTCTCGTTGAGCAACACTTTCCGCAGCATTTCCCAGTCCAACCCTATCTCTCGCTGGTCAGTCTGATCATCCTCCCGAAACAGGTCGTTATACGGCATTTGCAAAACTTCCGCCAACCGTTGGCGTCTCGCCTTCGTCCGCGGCACATGCGCACCATCTTCATAATGCATCACCGTGTCGCGGCACACGCCGATTTTCTTCGCCAACTCGCCCTGCGTCATTCCGAGCACTTTTCGCCGATCTCTCACCTTTTCACCAAAAGTCATTGCGCTCCCCCTATTCGTCTTCTACATCATTGCTATGCTATGAACCACGGTATCGACATCTCAAAATTTTTCTTAGCAAAACCATAAAATTAAGATGCTTCCCCACCGCTATTATATCATTACATTGTCATAAAACGCAAGATATGCTATAATAGAATCATAACTTACTCTGGAATGGTGTTTTGACCCTCTATTCCGTTCTAGCACTATTCTTAATCATTTTAGAAAATATGCAAATCGAAGACTTTCTAGCCCCAGACAAGATTTATCTTACCTGCGCAGTAGTTGCTACGCTATTGCTTTTTCTTGTCTCCGTCCTCGCTGGCGTTACTACTCGTCGTCGTTACCGCGAAGCTATGGAACGCTGCCGCTACCGCCCTCGCAAGCATCTCATGGTCGGAGCCGAACGTCAATGTTTTCAACTCTTAAACGACCTCTTCGGCCAAAAATTCTATGTTATCCCTGGCGTCAGCCTTGATTCGCTCCTCAGCCACAAAGTTGGCGCCCAAAGTCGTTACGAGGCTTATCGCTTTATCGAAAACAAGACCGTCGACTTTGTCCTTTGCAACAAACGCACTCTCCGCCCTATCTGTGCCGTTAAGCTTGATGACGAAAAGAAATACGACGAAAAAGACCCCGGCAGCGATCCTAAGGATATGGAAAAGTTCTTTCGCAGCGCCCACATTCCCTTCGTCCGCATCACCAAGCCCCAAAAACTCACTCGCCAACGCGTCATCGACGATTTTTCGCGTGTCATTTATGAAACCAGCCTCTTAAAACCCGCTCCTCGCGGCCGCAAAAAGAAATCTAAAACCAAAGAAGAATAGCTATCTCAGCCATCTCCTTCATCTAAACTTCACACCAAAAAGACCCCTGTTACGGGGTCTTTTTTAGTTTTTTGGGCTAGTTTTCTCGCCCAACTTACTTGACGATTGTCAAGCTAATCTTCCGTCCATCTTTATCGACGTCAAGAATCTTAAACTTTTTCCGTTCGTTCAGGGTGAACACTTTCTCTGGGTCAACATCATTGCCATTACCAAGCTCAGACACGTGCACAAGCGCCTCCACCGCTGGCGAAATCTGCACAAACGCCCCAAACGGAGTAATCCGCGTAATTGTGCCTTCAACTTCATCACCACGTTTCAAGCCCTCAACTTCCGACAACCATGGGTCTTCAGTCAATTGTTTCATCGAAAGCGAGAGCCGTTCTTTGTCGATCGCGATAATCTTCGCTTCTACGGTTTCACCTACCTTGACATAATCAGCCGGGTTGTTTACTCGTTCCCAAGAAATCTCAGAAATGTGGATCAAACCTTCGACGCCATCAACATTCACAAACGCACCGAAGTCCACCACACCAGTCACTACGCCTTTTACGACGTCGCCAACGTGCAACTCAGCAAAACGCTCTGCGAGGCCGTCTTTCACCGCTTCCTTCTCCGAGAAGATCAGCTTATTATCCTTACGGTTCGCGTCAAGAATACGCACTTTCATCGGCTTTCCAACCAATGAGTTCAAGCGTTGCAAAATCTCATCTTTGTCCGCCGAGCCAACCCGTGGGTAATGCTCCGCTGAAAGCTGAGAAACTGGCAAGAAACCCCGAATCCCCTCGTATTCTGCCAAGAGACCACCTCGATTCGCATCAAACGGAGTAACTTCAATTACTTCCGCACCATCAAGACGAGCCTGGATCTCATCCCAACCCTTCTCCTTCGCTGCTTTGCGGAGGCTGAGCAAGATACTACCATCGCCCATCTCGGTTTCGATCACCGAAGCCGTTACTTCATCGCCAACGTTTAAGTTGCGCGCAAAAGATACCTCGCGCCGCGGCACCATACCGACACCCCGTGCGCCAAGATCAATCAAAATCTCGTGTTTGCGGATCGACAAGACTTTACCAGTTACCGTCTCTCCGACCACTGCACGCTTCACGCTCTCTTCGCTTGCCGCGAGCAGCTCATCCATTGTTAGTTTGGCTTTTGCCATAATTATATTAATTATCCTTTCTTCGGATCCGTTCCGGAACCTCGCAATGTCCGCTCTCGAGACCTATTCTCGACATTAAACATTCCCGATCCTCCTGAACGAACCCGAAATCTCCCCTCATTATACCAAACTTTCCTCTGTCCGTCCAGCCCTAACCCTAGCGCCGGCGATTATTCACCATCGCTGCTCCGACTCCTATCACTAGGATCGCGACCGCTCCGCCCAATCCCCAAAGCAATACTGGGTTCTGATACCATTCCTGTTTCTTTTTGACTGTTTCGCCTTTCTTTTCTTCCTCTTTGGGCTGCTCGCTTGTCTTTGGGTCTTCATAATCAAAGAGATACTTACCACTTTCCGGATTTTTAACCACAATCTGCCCATCCTCGGTCACTTCGTATTCCACCGGCTCCGTCGTACCGTCATCCTTCACCCGATAAACTCCGATCAACTTCTTTCCAGCCGGCAGCTTAAACCTTACCTCCTCCGGTCGTTCCGTTACGTTTTCTCCGTTCTCGCCCACAAAGTTCAGCTCAAAATATTCACTATTACTCCCAAACTTGTCCTTCAACTCATTATCTAACACTAGCGGTTTATTCTGCGGTTTCACACCTTCCGGTAAGCCAATTACTTCCACCACCGTGCTGTTTGAACCGTTCGTACCAGCATTAGCATCGACATCGATCCCGCTGCTATTCTCACCATCGTTAACTTCTGGTCGTTGACTCTGTCCTGGTCTAATCGTTACTCCCGGATCTGGCTGCGGCTCACCGCTCGTCTGATCATCATTGGGCTGATCCACGCCCGGCTTATCGTTGTCCGGGTTCTCTGGCATATCTGGCACCTCTGGCTGTTCCGCTTCTTTAATCCAATCTACTTTCGCCACCATCGCACCTTTATTTCCTGCCTCATCTTGATACTCAAAGGTAAACTCGCCGTTCTTCGTAAACCGATATTCCTTCTTCCCTCCATTGTTCGTAACGACAAAATCTTCGTTGTATTCCAAACCATTTTCATCGTGAATACCATCCGGGAGTAGTACAAAATCTTCACTAATCTCCGCCGAACCGTCATCTTCACCCATACCGCCTGCCGGCGCTGCCACCTTGAAAATCGTCGCCACTACCTCACCCGTAGTCTCTTCGGTCGTGCTATACTCAATATTCACTTTTGGTGCTGATTTATCAATCCAATCCACCATTACCGTAGAACTACCCTCATTTCCTGCCGTATCTTCATAGCGGAATGTAAATTGACCATTTCGCATAAACAAGTATCTAAACGGATCTAGACTGTTCTCATCCTTACTGATCCCCTCGTTATTCTTATCATCACTATCCCCCGGCGTTGGATCCGGAGCTTCTGCATCATACTCACCATCTCCAAACTCTTCTTGATAACCATTGTTCAAAATCCGTATCTGTGTATTATCTGGGAAAGTCAACTTCACACTTACGCTCCGATTCGTTCTACCATTCTCTTTGCTGCAATCTTCCGTTTGATCGCTATTATCTGTTACATTATCGTCCACACAGACATATGTTATCGTCGGCACTGGGATCTCTCTCATAATCCAGTCCACCTTCGCAATCGCCGTCCCAATATTATCTGGATTCGGATCGCCAACCTTACGGAAGCGGAAGGTATACGTTCCGTTTTCACGGAAAATGTGTTGGAATCCGCCTTCGCCCATCACATTGCCATTTTCGTCTACAACTTCGATTCCCTCCTCTGTTGTATTGATTAACCGTGCAATTACGTCACCATTCGTTGGCTCGATCGTACTATACGCCACCCCAGCCGTCGGTCGCGGATTCTTCGTCTTATCCTCATAGAAATTCAACATTCGTGCCGCAATAAAATTATTGTTATTCGACGTCAAAGTTGCTTTTATTGCCACGTATCTTGCTAGGACTGCTTCATGTGTGACAACTTCTTCTTTGACTTCTTCACCGTTCTCGTCCAACACTGGGTTACCCTCTTCGTCCAGTTTCGACGCCATTTCGGTTCGACGGAACTCAAATGTCCGCGGATTCGGTTGTCCGTTCAGAACACCGTTATCCCTGTTCTCCCAGTTGCCAGTACACAATAGCTGGCCCGTCTCGACGCAATCATCAGAAATCGTGCCCACATGCTGGAAACCCTGCTCAATTGCGCCAAAGTTTGATAAGTCCGGTTCTTCCTCTGTTGTTACATAGATCTTCCCCTGCAAGATCCGCCCATTACCGCCTCCGGACGGCACATATCCTAACGCCGACAGGTCAGTCAAATGGTCAAACTTGATCACAATCCACTGTTCATGATCATTACCCTGCCAATTTGAATGCCACCTCGTATTAAGATTACCATCAATCGCATAAACCGCATTTCCATACTGGCCGCCGCCGGTCGCCTGGCTTGAAACCGCTGCCACCGACAAATGCGACACCGGAATGTACTTTCGCGCGTCCGGGTCGGTATCGGCTGTGAACTTATAATCCGCCGACGCATCACTTGGCAAGAAGACGCCCGTCGCTCCAACCCGTACTTGAATCGTAATATCCCCAATCCTCAGCGGCGATTCCTTTGCATAAGACACCCATTCCCCTTCCATCCGCGTCTCGCCATCCATCTTCACCTCGCGCCACTCCATCGTTGTGTTCACGCCAACGACCCGATTTTCCTTATCGTTCGCATATAGATTAGTCGGCAAAGTCCCTTTCTTAATATCAATGGTATAGATGTTCTTTTCGTCCCAAGTCATGCCTTGGATATGCACCTTAATATCATTTTCTGCCATAATGCTAGCTATTTCCTCATCTGCCAGCTTAATCCGCTTCTCTGTCACCCACTTATCGTGATTTGGTCCACTCGACCAAGTCTCTCCGCCATCCAAACTGTAATCAAAAGCCGCGTTACTACTCTCGTACTTCGCCCCCAGTTTTAGTACGCCCGCGTCCTCTCCATCAAACGAAAACACCGCCACCTGGTTATTCAACCTACCCAGCAAAGCATTCGCCAACGTCCGTGTCACTCCGCTCTGTCGGAAGATCCCCGCAATATCGATTTCACTTGCATTCTTAGAATCCGCCATCCATTCTAACGTCCGTCGCAACATCATCTCTGTCGATAGGCTATACCCTGTCGTCGCCAAATCCGCCTCGCCATCTGCCGGTATCTGCGCAATTATCGTCTGTATCAAATCATGATACGGCAAAGCGAAACTTTTCATCCGCGACTCCGTGATCGCATCGGCCAAGTTATACCAATCTTCCGCCGTCTTATCTCCTTGACTGATATAATTAGCAATCATCCCATACCAAGCATCAAAGTTAAAATCCTGAACTCCAAGTGCTTCACGGTAGACTTCCTCCTGTTTGTTGAGGTTATCACTGTAAACTTCCGCCAACTTCACTAAAATCTGTGACTTTTCATAATTATCAAAGTCATTAATCGCCGCTTGCGCCATCGTCACATAGCTACCCTGGTAGCCATAGCGATTTTGCAATAAAGCATACTCACCCGTCGCTGCACCCCAGTTATTCATCTGACGAACCGGATGATAAGTATTTGTATTTGTATATCCCGTAAAAGTCGACGCCGCCCAGCCCGACACGTCATTCGTCAATGCCCACGCCGGTGTACCAGTTCCATATTCATAATTCGCATAAGCCAAATGTCCTGGCTGCCCAAAAGTTGTGCTCGGCACCCCATATGATGCTGTCATATTTTGACCAAAATTAGAAATCTGCCAACATACCCCACCATAGTAATTAATCATCCAAAGGTGCGGCGCCTTTGCCTCAAAACCAATCTTATAATTCCCTACAATGCTCTTATCGACCCCGTCCGTATAGTTCGCACCAATTAGATGATATCGTTCCGCCCAAGTCATCCCAGACTTCGGGTCGATATAATTCTCATCGTAGTTCTGGTCAAACCAATAATGATTGCCAATGCTAATGTATGGCACTGGCGGATAGGTATAAAGTCCTTTATTTACCGTCGGCAGCCAATCCCGCAGCCACTCGATCTCATCATCGCCTAGCTCTGTAAACATCACATAGCGCATCTCTTCCACTTCTAGCTGCTCGAAAATCGCCGTCTGTAATTTGCCGTTCAAGTACATCATCTTATACACCGCATAGCGATCTAGTGGTCGCGAAATATTCGGACTCTCCGCATTTCCTGCCATCTCGCCTTGATCCCGAATCCAGAACCGCACTTGCTTCGAATGGGTTAGCGAAATCGAAATCATCATCTTCTGATAAAGCTCGCCTCTCGTCCCGTTACCATACTGCAACGGCGTCGAATCCGACAAATCATCCTTATATTCCGCATAGAGCTCCGCTAGCACCGCCAGAGACTGTTCGTAGCTCCCCGTCGGCGCTCCACCCGTCGTATACATTCTCAATGCACCAAGATCGTTATACAACCAAGCCATCATTTCACGCTCTTCTTGCCCCTGTTGCACAAACTGTGTCAAAGTCCACCGTGATGCCTTCTGCACCAAATTTCGCCGCAAAAGTATCATCTCGTAATCTGGACTCCGCTCGATTAGATCCGCCGCCGCGCCATCATCCACTTTCAGCTGCGCGTCCAGCGCTCCTACCTCCTGGATAACGCCACTATCTTCCTGATAGCCGTCTTTAATCAGCTTGATGTCGCCATAAACAGCATGGTCGCTCGCGTTGGAGCCGTTCGAATTCGCATGAAAACGAACATAGTTCACACCTTTGATCGGGATCTTCACGAACGTAGCGTTATCAGTTGGCCGCGCAATCTGCGTGCAGTCCGTTGCGCCATCCGCCTCTGTCAGAGCCTGATCCCAATCAGCCGCTGTTACCGGAGCTGTCGCCGATGTACTCGTATAAACGCAAAACCTTACGCTCCCCGCTGTCGCCGTCGCTTTGCTATCCACACCGACATACGCCGTCAAATAATCATAATCCTGATAGCTACTCAAGTCATAATCCAAATTCGAAGTTGCATGCGCCCAAATCCCTTTATTAAACGTGCGTGTTTCGTCATTAACTTTTAGCGAAATCTTCGCTCCGCTCGAAGTCTGGTTCTTCCGAATCACGTCATATGCCACCGTCGAACTCGACATATAATCCACATCGGCCAAATCTAAAAACAACCCATCCTGATTCGCCGCCCCAAAGTCTACTACATTTTCCGCCGAAATCTGTCGCGTCGTCGCTTTAGCCTGCCATAGCCCCGAGCAAAGCAAACTTAGCCCTACCAAAACTCCAGCCACTAAGCCTACTAGTAACCTCTGTTTCCTAGACTTCCGTTCTTTCATACAGTATACCTTCTTTTCTGTCCATTATTATAGCACAAAGCTTAAAACAAGTTCAATATCCTGCCACCGCATTTTGTGTTTTAACATAATAACTTTCACTATTCCGTCCCGTTTTTCGCCTATTTTCGATACATTTCGCACTGCGGGCAATGATACTCGCCATCCGGAGTCTGATACATCGTCAAACCACACTGTTCACAAGTCGAACGTGCATAAAGCCAGTCTCGATAAGAATCCAGCTCCCCCTCTGCAAATTCCTCATCATATTTTACCCCGTATCTCTCACATAACTTCTCTGCCTCCACCCACGCCGCGCTCTCCATCTTCACTCGCTCTAGATCCATCCCCCAGCTTCGATGTCCTAATATCGCGTGCCCCACCTCGTGCAACAGTTGCATTTCTAGATTTTCATGCTCATTTTCAACACATTCTTCATAAATAATCGACCGCGGTGGCCGAAACGCAAACTTCTTCCCCGGCCGAAACCGCAACCTCGGAAAGTCCGCCTCTAGCCGCGCCAATAGCCTTGCAAAATTCTCCTCCACTCGCACCTCCGTTTACCCCATTATACTCAATTCTCCCCCATTTTACGAGCACAAGCGTTACCCTCCCGTATCTCCTCTATTTTCGCACAATTATCCTCAAAAAGTCAGCCCATTCTTTCGAATGAGCTGACTTCTAATTATAATCGCTAGACACTAGCTTATTTGTTTTTCTTAGCTGGTCCACGACGAGAGATTCGACCGCCCTTCGCGCCCGCAATACGAGCAAGCGCTGGGTTCGCCGCAAAGCCGCCAGTATGACCGTTTTGGCCACCCTTGCGTCCAATTTGCGAATAGAACTCTTTGCCATATTTTTCACGATTGGTTGCAGCAGCCTTGAGGCCGCCAGCCTTCGTTCCTGACATGTTATTCTCCTTTTCCCACCTCAATTAACTTCTGAACCCACCCTTTTATGCGTCGCAGTCATGCTTTCGCACACCACGACCATCGGATGTTACTACCATTCTAGCATACCGCTTCCGTTTTGTCAATAGTTTTTTCATAAAAAGTATGTTATAGTTATGCTTTTCTCTGTTTTATAGAGGTGAAACCGCTTAAGAGTCCTTCCTTGCCTCAACATTTTTCCGCCCTAACCGCCTCGCTTTATTTCACCTAAATTACCCGAACTACTAGTTCTTGCTGTTCGCTGGTGCCCGAACAAGCTTTTTCGTCATATTTTTAGCACCCGAACAAACCAATTTTCTCTTCTACGCTCGTATTTTTCTTCGCCAGCACCAAAAGTTTCTTCACCAGCTCGCCAAAATTTATTCTTCAGCCCCATACCCGAACAAAACCGCTTTTTCACCCGAACACTAGTATTTTCTTTTCCCGAACAAACTTTCTTGGTATCCTCTCTTTTCTCAAGTTTTGCAACTACAACCTTTTCCACCCCTGTGGAAAACCGCCCAACATCTTATTCATAATATGATATAAAACAGGGGTAAAATCTGCTATTCTGCCTTCTTTTACGATCGTTATCAGTTTAACATTGCCCTTAATCCTCTTTTCTTCGTCCGCAGCGGATATCTTAGCCCTTATGTTTCTGCCGACAATGACGATCCACTGCGAAGTAGTGGCGCTCAAGGGACTAGCTGGGCGGCAGCTGGGCGTCCTTCGCATTATCTTTCCATAGATAAAAAGATAGCCCTTATAAACCTCTACGGTGGCGCAAACGCTTGGTCCCTCCGTTGTCTAGCCATATAGAGTTAATCATGGGGAGGAAGAAAATGTTCAGTAGCAGAAACTAATTCCCCTCCACGGCCCTCTTATTTTGCCATTCTAAGGCCACAGGAAGCCGTTTAAGGCTAACTACACGCCAGAGCCGAGTAACAAATACGTTTTCTAATTATTGTCATGGCATAAAGCTTCCTATGACGTCATAAGAAGCCCCGCAAAGCACTTCTCGCAAGAAAATCGATATAGGGGCAGCACTTGGCCAGCTTAACCTTCTCCATCCTCTTCTTGATTACTCTATGGCTAGACAACGGAGGGAAAAGCCAAAGAAATGCCAATCGTTTTTATTAAACTCCGTAACTGCAGTCTGGATCCACATAGGAGTAGTTGAATACATATTGGTCGCATAAGTTGCATAGTACCGGCCAAGCATACCGGGTCCCCAAGGTCCACCAACGCCAAAGTCTGGCCAGATATTAATATACCCGCTGCGGGCGAAGAACTAGAATGATTTTCGTCCGCAGCGGAGTAATAAATAAGCCAACTGGCGTGGATCAGCATAGCGCCCTTGATGGAATTTGGTGGGGCAGCGCTAGAGGGTCATACTTCTACATCAATAGGGAAGACTCCATCCCGTCTGGTGCCTACTCACAACATCGTGGACATTCCCTCCGTTGTCTAGCCATAGAGTAATCAAGGGAGGGTAAAGTAAGATAACAGGAACCAAGATTACTGCGTAATTCCACAATAGAGTAACAGGGAAAGCAAATCTCGCTACGCTCGATAACAAACCCCTCTTGATTTTCATACCTTCCATAGAAAATACGCCACCGAAGTGACGCATTTTCTATGGTGGAGTAACAGGGATTCAAACCCTGGACCTCCGCCTTGCAAAGGCGGCGCTCTAATCAGCTGAGCTATTACCCCAGTAATTTTATTCTATCACGCTCCGGCTCTAGCGTCAAGCACGATTTCTTACTTCAATTAGTTCTCACCTATAAAAATAGACCCACTAAGACAACGCCCTAGCAAGCCCTTTCCATAATTCCGATACCTGGTGGGGATATGTGGACTTGAACCACAGACCTCGTCATTATCAGTGACGCG
>CAYOLY010000020.1:0-18171 GCA_964404945.1 uncultured Candidatus Saccharibacteria bacterium
TGAACTCTCTACCTCTGTTGGCTTAATCTCAGGCATATTTTTCTCCACTTATCTATCTCTAATATAGCACACCTCTCAACCTAACACAACCAGTTCTTCCCTATTTTTTCACAAAAAATGTCCAAAGTTTTCTACTTTGAACAAATTTTTTACTCAATTTTTACAAAAAGCTTAAGCTTACCTTAAAATAACCCCTAAAACTTCCCTAGCACCTTCTTGAAAAAGCCACCCTTTTTGCCCGATTTTTTCGACTTCTTTTGCATCTTCTTCGGCACGCCATTCCCGCCACCGTCCGCCGCCATCAACATCAAACCCACGGCTGTCGCATATTCTGGCCGCTCGACGGCGTCTGTCACCCCAGCCAACCCCGACGGGACGCCAATCTTCACTGACGTATTAAGAGTCGCTCGCACAAATTTCTCAATATCTCGCATCCGCGCGCCACCACCCGTCAAAACCACGCCTTCCGGGAGCCTCTGCTCATATCGCGCTTTCTTTAGTTCTTTGCGTACTAACTCTAGAATCTCTTCCAATCGTGCCTGCACCACTTCGTCAATCTGGTCACGCTCAAAATGCAATTCTTTACCACGCCAACGAATTACCACTGGACCTTCACTCTCGCCGAAGTTCCCCGTCGCAAACCGTCGTTTAATTTCTTCTGCAATCTCTGTATCAATCGCCAGCATCACGGCCAAGTCATTCGTAATATTGTTCGAACCCACTGGCACCACGCCAATATACTGCAAATCATTTTCTTCAAAAATCGCTACCCCAGTCGTCGCCGCACCAATATCCACCACTGCGACCCCGTTCTCCATCTGTCGTTCCGTCAAAACCGCTCGCGCCGCCGCAATCGCGCTCGGCACTACCTGCTCAGCCGTAGCATTCGCCAGTTCCGCCACTTTGCAAAGATTATCATAATTCGGCGTAATTGTCGAAACTACATTTGCTTGCATTTCTAACCGTGAGCCCGTCATTCCTAACGGATCTTTAATCCCACCTTGTCCATCCAAAATAAATTGCAGAGGCACTACCTTCAGCACGCGATGGTTCGGGGAAGTCCGCCCTTGTAGCGCCACCTCCTCCACTCGCTCCAAATCATCAATGTTGATCTCATGCTCGATCGCCCCCACCGCGATCATCCCCTCCGTCCGCATCGAGATAATCTGTGAACCATTAATCGAAAACGCCGCCGAGTTCACGTTGTAGCCACTCATCCGCTCGACATCACAAAGCACCTTATTGATAGCCTGCTGCGGGCCAGTCAAATTTGCCACCACCCCCCGGCGCATTCCTGAATTCAGCGCCTCGCCATAGCCGATTACATTCAGCTGCCCATTCGCGCTAATACTCGCAACCACCGCCCGGACGTTCGCCGTCCCGACGTCTACCCCAGCTACGTAGCGTGAAATTTCATCCATAAGCTTATTATATCACCGCTAGTCTGACAACGTCAACACTTCACAATCGTCTTCGGTCACAAGCACCGTATGCTCGCAGTGACAGCCAATCGACCCATCCTTCATTCGCACAGTCCAGTTGCTATCCTTATCAACATAATTCGACGGCTTCCCGAGGCATGACATTGGTTCAATGCAAATCGTATCGCCCACTTTAAGTGTATAACCATGTCCCCGAATTCCATAATTCGGCACCCACGGCTTCTCGTGCATCGTCTTACCAATTCCGTGCCCAACGTAATTCTCGATCACGCCCAGTTTACCCTTACGCAAAACTTTCTCTACCGCATAGCCAATATCACCAATTTTCGCCCCCGCCCGCACAACATCAATCCCCGCCCACATTGATTTTTCGGTCGTTTGAATCATCTGTTTTACTGCTGGCGAGCCTTTCCCACCCACAATCATCGTAAAAGCCGAATCAGTATAAAACCCATCGTAAAGCACATCAAGGTCAAAACTCACCTTATCGCCCTCTTCAAGCGGTTCATCGGTCGGTGCTCCATGCACCAAAGCGTCGTTCACCGAGATACAAATCGCCCCCGGGAACTTCTCCTCTAGAAAGTCATAAGCCACCTTCGCACCCCGTTCCTCAATCGTCTTGCGCACCCAGGCATCAATTTCTTTTCCGGTCATCCCTGGTTTTACATAGGCTTTCAAGTCTCTCAAAACTCCCCCTAAAATCTTTCCCCCCTTACGCATCGCTTCAATTTTCTTCGTCAAATCAGCCGAGGTCTCAACATTTTGTACAACTTTTTTACTCATTCTCTATCTCCGCTACTACAGCTTTTAACCGCTCAAAAACTTCATCCGGCGTCCCCGTCCCATCGATCTTGGTGACCTTTACACCTTTCGCCGCTAATATCTCACAAACTGAACAAATATTTTGTTCAACAATCCGAAAACGCTCCTCTATTGCACCCCTATCTAGATCGTCGGCTCGTCCCCGCAACTCTAACCGCTTATAAAGCTCATCTTTCGGCACCTCAATAATCACCACCAGTTGCATCACTTCGACAATATTTTCGGCAATCCACTCCGCTTGCTCTACATCGCGCGGAAAACCATCTAGTACCGCATCACGCCCGCTTCGTACCACCTCAGCCATCTTTTCTGCCATCAGCTTCACTGTCAACATATCGTCGACCAGCTTGCCTGTTTCCATCACAGCTTTTAGCTCTGGATCATTCGCATCGCGAAGCACCTGCCCCGCCGAGATCCATACCCGACCAGTCAGCTCCGCCAACTTTTTCCCCTGCGTACTCTTGCCCGAGCCCGCCAAGCCCATCAATATAATCATTTTCTTCCTTTCGTCCCATTATAGCACAAATAAGTCTTGGCAAATAGAGGAAAGTTTGCTATAATACAGGGCATATGGCAATCAAAGTTACTAGAAAAGACCAGAACGAAGCGAACGAGAACTTAATTCGCCGTTTTAATCGTAAGGTTCTACAGAGTGGTATTATGCCCCTCAAGAAGTCGCAGCTACGCTTCTCTAAGCCGATTTCCAAGCGCGAACGTCGCAACAAAGCGATCATCCGCGAGGCTCGTCGCGCTGAGAAAGCCGAACGCATGCGCCTAGGGCTCAAATAAAATAACACCGGTTCGACCGGTGTTATTTTATTTTCGGCAAACATTGACCTAGGCACAAAAACAGCTATTATGCTAGCTTCACAATCCTCCCTTCAACACTCCGAATTCCTCGAAATTCATTCTCTACTAATGTAATCCAAGCGTCAATAATTTCACCCCCGGTGAGCTTTAAATATTCTTCTGGCGCATAAAAACACATCAGCTTAAAACTCTTTCCTTGCTTGTCCCAGACCGTCAAGCGTAGATGTTGCCCATCCGCCCCCAATTTTCCAACGTCTACCACTCGCACCCCCGAAAGCAAAAACACCGGTTCAGCATTCCCCTGCCCATATGGTTCTAACGCGCCCAGCTCCTCCACTAATTCTAGCGATAATTCTGCAAACTCTTCCACCATCACGTCTGCTTCGATTTCCAGAAAACGCTCCTGATCTCGCAGATTCAAAGTACGATAATATTCGTTCACCGCCGTCCGGAAATCCGCCAAACCATCCGACTTAATCTTTACCCCGCACGCTCCCGCGTGCCCGCCACCACCCAGAATATATTTCTGGCATACGTCTAAAGCCGTTGCCAAATTAAAATCCCCAAAACTCCGCCCTGACCCTTTCAAAATCCCCTCCGCTGGGCCGAATACGAATGCTGGCCGTCGATAGTTCTCTGTTAATTTTCCGGCAATAATCCCCAAAATCCCCTCGTGCCACTCCCCCGACACTACAATCACTGGATCATCACCAACTCCAAATTGTTCTATCTCTTTCACTGCCGCCTGCTGCTGGGCACGCCGCTCTTTATTCAAAGTTTCCAGTTCTAGCGCCAACTGCGCCGCCATTGGCCGCCGCTTCGCCATTAGGAGTTCTAAAGCCTTTTCCGCCGTGTCCATCCGCCCTGCCGCGTTTAATCGTGGCCCAATCTGAAACCCAATCGCTTCGCTGTCTAACTTCTTCACCCCCGCAAGTAGCATTAACTCTTTGAGTCCCGGTCGTCTAGTTTTTTCTAAAACCAACAGCCCATAGCGACAAAGTCGACGATTTTCTCCTGTTAGCACCATGCTATCGCAAATCGTTCCAATCACAACCAAATCCAGCAGCCATTTCTCCTGCCCTTCCGGGATCAGTCCCGCTTTGACTAGTCCCTGCGCTAACTTAAACACTACCCCCACCCCCGCTAGCTCACGTAACTCCAGCGCTTTTTCTAGCTCATCTTCGCCCGGCAACCAATCTCGCCGCTTCGGATTTATTACTGCCACTGCCTCTGGAAGTTCCTCACCACACTCATGATGATCCGTTACTACCGTGTCCACTCCTAGCGCCTTTAGCTCCGCCACGATCTCATTATTTCGGCTACCGCAGTCCACCGTGAAAACTAGAGCTATCGGTTTCTCCCCCGTTTTAGCCTGCGTCTCCGCCACTCGTTGAACAACTTTTTTACTCATGCCATAACCATCCGTAAACCGGTTTGGTAGCATAATCTCCACCTCTTGCACCCCTGCGAGCTTCAAGGTATCATAAAGCGCCGTACTCGCCGTCACCCCGTCCACATCATAGTCGCCGTAGATTAACACCCGCTCGCCCTTCTTAACAGCCCGTTTCACCCGTTCAACCGCCTTCTCCATGTCTAATAATAGATACGGATCAACTGATTCTTCATATTTTGGCGCCAAAAAAGCGCGATCAAAACCACGCTTCGCCAATAGCTGTTCTAAAATTTTACTCACCCGATAGTCTTGTCAGCTTTATTAGTTTTTGACATCTGTTGCGACTTAATCACCATGCTTTGCAACTCTTTTAGAAGTGGAAACTGCTTGTTCATCTGGTAGATTCGCGTATTCCCCTTCTGAGTCATGATCAAAAAACCACCTCTTTCCAATCTCTGCAGTTCCCTCTGTATGTTACCTGGGTCTTCTTTAATCAGCTTCGAAAGCGCTCGCACGTGCGTCTTAAAATCCGGATATTTCGCAAACACCACCACAATTTTCCGTCGCACCCGTGATGTAATAAAAATATCTAGCATAATTCCTCTCTTTTCCTCAATTATACGCCTCTACATCAGTTTTATCAAGTAATTTTTACAACACTAACCGCTAGCGCCTAGTTAGTGTCGCCGTCTCTACCTCTAGTGGATCTCGCCATATTCGGCCGGCTTCAGCCGTGCCATGTAAAACTTCCCCAGTACCCCTATCGGTAAAGCAAACGTCCCCAAAAGCTCTTCTACTCGTCCCCGAAAACCTTGCTTAAAACTATAAACCCCGTTCCCCGCCACCGGCTTCACGCCATAAAAATTATAACGTTTTATCCCCTTCGCTAGCGCCTCATTTAGCGCCCACCACTGAATCGCATACGTTCCATTATAACGTTGTAGATCTCGCCGTGAACCACTGTAAAGATAAACCATCTCGTGTCCATCTTCTATAAACATTGAAGCTGCTAGCGGAATATATTTTCCTTCACTAGCATACTTTTCCCGATCCCGCCCTCTTAAACTCGCTTCGGATAGTTCCGCCACTACGAACTTCACTTTATCGCCAAACGCTTGCTTCATCGACTGATAATAATCTATCGCCGGGTCTTGAAATCCATGCCGTGCGCCCGCTTCCGCTGTAATTTTCTTCAAAACTTCCAGTTCATCCGCGCTCAACTCACGCACGCGCACCCCCTCTCGCTGCGATTTCTGAATCAGCTGTCGGTGCGTCGTCCGAAACTTCTTCAGCATCTCTTCCGGCGTTTCTGCTCCTAGGTCTTTCACATAAATCCACTTCGACTGCTCATACTCTCCAAGATATTTATAGCCTAAATCCTGCAAATCCTGCTTCACACCCAAATGATCTATCCCTGATATAACATGGTTGTCACTGTCTCGCGTCTGACTAACAATATTTGGCGATACCTCTAGCGCTATCCCACCTTTCTTTTGGCAAAATTCCTTTACTTCTTTAGTCAAGAACGCCAAAATCTCCCGACGCCCCTCTCCGTCATAGTCCATCAGCCATCCCCCCGGCACCCGGTAAATCTTCTTCCCAAAATGCCAATTCCGACCAAAAATTAGACCAGTCGCTAGCAGCTCTTCTTTCCTGCCATTGGTTTTCCGCACCCCTACTAAATAAGCTTCGCGTCCCAGTTTTCGATATCGTCGATACATTTCGACGCTCTGCAAAAAGTTCTCGCAGCCAAACTCCGTCTTCGTAAACTCCTTCTCTGTCAACTCCACAAATTTCATACCCCTATTATAACATCTTTCCTCGCCCATAACTGAGCTTTCATTCAAAGATCTATGGTTAAAAATATTGTTCAAAGCGAAATGCGATTTTTAATCATCTGATTATGGTGTAACCTGGGGCTTTTTATATTTTTATTTCTTTGATTACTCTATGGCTAGACAACGGAGGGAGAAACCCCAGTAACGATCATTTAGCGCCCCTTGAGAATTAACTGTTGGACCATCTGGAAGGAAAACATGGTAGGCGTTGTTGGCCCACGCGAAACCGAAATAACCAGATTGGAAAAAGATGCCTCTATGGCTAATAACTATACTTGGGTGTCCGCTGCGGACAAATCAAGACAGATTTATGCTATAATTGTCCTATGTTTTTCGAGGTGATCCCAACGGAGGTTTATAGAAATGGCGGGGGCGCTCTAACCTATTCTTCCGACCAAAAACTCCTCCCTGGACACATCGTTCTTATTCCGCTCGGCCGTCGTACCGTTATCGGCATCATCCTTCGTCAGGTTAAACACGTCGATTTTCCAACCAGGCCCATCACGCGCCTCCTCCACCCGTTGCCGTTGCCCGAACACCTCCTCAAATCCGCTCTCTGGCTCGCAAAATACTATCTTTCCCCGCTTCCCCTGACTACTGAATTAATGATCCCGGCTGGGCTCGCCGCCCGTACTGCTTTCAAAACCTCACAACTGGTCATATATGAGCCTAAAACTACCAAGCG
Source organism: uncultured Candidatus Saccharibacteria bacterium (assembly GCA_964404945.1). Classification (GTDB taxonomy): domain Bacteria; phylum Patescibacteriota; class Saccharimonadia; order Saccharimonadales; family Saccharimonadaceae; genus Nanosyncoccus. Next base: position 6,991 of record CAYOLY010000020.1, read on the forward strand.
CCGCACCACCAAGCAAGCCACTCCAAACACCCCAAACGGCCTCCAGCGCAGCCAAACGGCTAAACTCCCTAGCAAAACCGCCCAAAATTCCCTTAAACTGCCGCTTATACCTCTCAACGAGGCCCAAAAAACCGCCCTCCAAAGCCTCCAGAATGCTCCAGGACCGACCCGTCTGCTTCGAGGCGTGACTGGCAGCGGTAAAACTAACATCTACCTCAGCTTGGCCGCTGATGCCCTAAAACAGCAAAAATCTACCATTTTACTTGTGCCCGAAATTGCCCTAACGAGCCAGCTTGTCCAGATTTTCGAACAAACCTTTGGCGAGCGCGTTCTTCTGATTCATTCCGCCCAGACCATGGCTGAGCGCCGCAAAATCTGGCTTCAGATTCTCGAAAGCACCCTTCCCCAGATTGTTATTGGACCACGTTCTGCCCTGTTCGCCCCCCTAAATAACCTTGGTTTAATCATCATCGACGAGGCCCATGAAGGCGCTTATTATCAGGAAAACACCCCTCGTTATGCCGCTACTCGCCTTGCTAGTTTTATGGCTAGCAGTCTCAAAATCCCCTGCATTCTCGGTACCGCCACTCCTAATCTTACCGACTATTATCTCGCTAAGACCAAAAACACTCTCACGGAGCTTTCCGCTAAGGCCAAAACTACCGCCCTTGACCCTAAAATCTGCATTGTCGATTTTAAAGACCGCCCCAGTTTCGGCCGAAATCGTTATTTTTCTAACCAACTTTTGACAAAAATAAAAGATAACATTCAAGCTAAACATCAAACTCTTATTTTTCATAATCGTCGTGGATCCGCACCGCTCACTATCTGTGAGGAATGTGGTTGGCAAGCTCTCTGCCCAGAATGCTATCTGCCAATGATCCTCCATGCTAACACCTACACTCTCAGTTGTCATGTTTGCGGACACAGTGAAAAAGTCCCTTCGAGCTGTCCAAACTGCCATCATCCCGGCATTATTCACAAAGGATTCGGCACCCAACTTCTCGAATCCGAGCTTACTAGTCTCTTTCCTAACGCTAAAATTGCCCGTTTTGATGGCGACAACAAGAAAACCGACGATCTCGCTAGCCTCTATCAGGAAGTTAAGTCGGGTGCTATCGACATTCTCATCGGCACCCAAACTCTCGCTCGCGGGCTCGATCTGCCCCATCTCGCCACCGTTGGCATCGTCCAAGCCGATGCTGGGCTCTCGCTACCAGATTTTGCCGCCGAAGAACGCACTTTTGAACTCCTTACTCAGGTCATAGGACGGGTCGGGCGCGGACATCTTAATATCGCTAACGTCATTATCCAAACCTATCAACCCGACCATCCTGTCATTAAGACAGCCATTACTGCTGATTTTCCCGCTTTTGCCAAACACCTGCTCCAGAACCGCCGCGCCGGCCAACTGCCGCCTTTTGCTTACCTCGCGAAGCTCTCCATCACCTACAAAACCGAAAAAACCACCCTCACTAAAATTCAACAAGCCGCTACCATTCTCCAAAAAAACTCTTCTCTTCAGCTCTCTCCACCGCTCCCTGCCTTCCACGAGCGCACTAGTCGCGGCTATACCTGGCAAATCATCCTTAAATCCACCTCTAGAGAAGCCCTCCGCCAAGCTCTGCTTCCCTTCGCTGGCAGCTCACAATATTCGATCGTTCTCGACCCACCTTCATTGCTCTAAAATGTGCTATAATATATGGTAATGAAATCAATTATCACCACCCCTGACCCCCGCCTGCGCGCCAAATCTAGCCGCATTCGCGAAGTCAACGACGAAATCCGCCAGATCATCGCGGACATGGTTGAATCATCATTAGCTTGGGAAAAGGAGCACCCCTACGAACTCTCCGCCGCCATGGCTGCGCCCCAGCTCGGCATCAATAAACGTATCATTATCGTTCGCGACGACCTCGACGATAAGGAACATAATTCTTTCACGGCCCTAATTAACCCCGAAGTTATTCGCACCGAAGGTAAGATCACCAAAGACTACGAGGGTTGTCTCTCAGTTCCTGAGATTTACGGCCTCGTTAGCCGCCCACACAAAGCCAAAATCAAAGCCCAGCTCGAAAATGGTCAGGAAGTCCGTCTCAAAGTCGACGGCTTTCTTGCTCGCGTCCTCATGCACGAAATTGACCACCTTAACGGCATCCTCTTCATCGACCATATCAAAGATGATCCAAAAGCCTTTTATCGCATGACCGACAAAGGCGACCTCGAGCCAATCACTGATTACGAAGCCGAGATTAAGAACAACCCTAAGCTTTTCCCGGAAGATTAGTTCGTCAAGAGGTGTAGTTATCATGGATGTAGTGCAAGGAGACTTCGAAGCGCGCAAAGGAGACGTATTTGACATACGTCGACTGCGCACTAGAGAAGACGACGACGCAATACGCCATGAGAACAAGCCGTATATAATATTTTTCGGCAATGGCCCCCTAGCTGACGCCACGCTAAAGGTCTTAAAGCAACATTGTAACGTAATCTTTCATGTTCATAGTAAGGACGACCTCGAAGAGGCTGCCCAACTCAAAGCTGAACATCCCGAAGCCTTCGGCGTGCTTGCGTCCTTCGGCGTGCTGATCAAATCGAGTTTTTTGCAACTTTTTGAACCAGAAGGTATCCTAAATCTACACCCTTCCCTCTTACCCAAATATCGTGGTGCTTCACCAATTGAATCCGCCATTCTGAACGGCGATACTGATTTTAGCTATTCGATCATGAAGCTCGTCAAAGCAATGGATGCTGGCCCAATTTATCACCAAGCCACGCTTGAACATCTGCCGCTCAATAAAGCCGCTATCTATGAGGCACTTGCTACCGCCGGCGCCGAATGGTTAGTTAGCCATTTTGATCAAATCCGCACCATGACCCCAGTTCCTCAGGACGACACCGCCGCCACTTTTACTACCAAACTCGACAAGACTCTATCCAAACTCGACCCCGAAAAATATTCAGCCGAGGAAATCTTCCGCCAAATTGTCGCTTACCAAGGTTTTCCAAAGCCGAAATACACTTTTTTTGGTAAAAACTGTATTATCATCAAAGCTCACGTCCTTCGCGTTACAGATATTCTCTGCGAAGCGGCTGGAATTAACGCTCAAAGTTCTCCGCTCATGATTAAATGTGCTGATCGTAATTTTGTCGTCATCGACGAACTTCAGCCCGAGGGCAAAAAGCCTATGGACGCCCGCTCGTTCATGAACGGCTATGGCAAAAACTAGACGGACCAGCAAGGCCCGTCCGTCGCTCCGCCATACCCTATCGGCTCGCTCTACGCTAAGATTGCATCGCGCTCACGTCGAATTTCGTCCTTAAAGTTATAGAAAACTCGCGCTACTGTCTCCCGAAAATCCGGTGCATTCTGTTCTAGCCAATCCGCCGCCGCTTCCGTGCCCGCAATCTGTTCGAACTCATCCAGCTGCTCATTTGTCAGGCTCGCACCTACGCCTTGGCCAACTCGTACTTCTAATTCTTCTTCGGCATGCTCCATGAATGCCCGCTTTTCGTCTTCCGGCATCTCTCCAAGCCCCACCTCACGCATAAATTTTTCATCAACGTGCATCACTTTTCTCCTTTTCTTTATTATAGCATAAGCAAAGTATAATCCAATTAAGTTCCTAAATCCGGGTTCACAATCCTCAAAAAGTATGATATAATGACAGCAGTTACAGCTTTCGGGCCACCTTTGGCGTCTGGGCGGTTAGCTCAGTTGGCTAGAGCGCGTCTTTGACGTAGACGAGGTCAGAGGTTCGACTCCTCTATCGCCCACCAGATTACGAAAGTTTGAAACCGCGCCTCCGGGCGCTTTTTTGATGTCTCAGCTTTTAAAGCCCCGGCTTCACTTCTCTTTCATCCTCCACCTGATTACTCTATGGCTAGACAACGGAGGGAATAGCCCCAACGCCGACCATTGTTTGTATTAGACGTCAAAATGTCTGTACTCCTAATATACAAGTTGCGACTCCAGTCGACTCGTGTATGAGCGGTTTTTGGCCACAAATAACTGTACGTACCAGCTGACGACATGATACCGCCAATCGGATACGTTTCTCCGCTGCGGACGAACTTGTATATACTATACAAGTTCAACTCAAATCCACCTCTGTAAAAATATAATGAATTTAAACTTAATTAAGCAAAACCGTCCGCAGCGGTGTTATTAGACCAATTGAAGGAATTATAAATGATGTCGCCTGGGGATTGCAGTACTATTCTTCCACCCTTGCAAACCGCGTCGTTGTTATACCTAATAACGTTTACTATACGCGCGATCAACGTTACTGGGGCTTCTCCCTCCGTTGTCTAGCCATAGAGTAATATAAGGGAGGATGAAGGAGGTGAGCAGAAGAAATAAGGCAAAGATAAATAATAATGTATGGATTAGTTAATACTAGACTTTCTGAAACCATGCGACTACGATCGCTCGGGCTGAGCCGGGTCCGATTTCGACACGCGCTACCGCGCGTGACAATGAGGAGAGGCTCACCCTCGGTTGAAGAAAGTCTAGCATTAACTAATCTAAGGATGTTTTATTTATTGCTCAAAAAAGCTGCTGGCAAAGGTCACCCTACCAGCAGCTTTTCGTTCTCTACCTAGCGACGATTCTTACGGAATACCAAGTAAACCGCAAATCCGGCCACTGCGCCGAAGGCAATCAAGCCCGTCAACAGGTAATCCATGCGAGAGATATTTAGATTATCCAACAACATGGAACCAGTGCTAGGAGTTTCCGGAGCTTTTGGACTATACTTGATTTCGACCCGGTTCATCGAAATCACATTCCCCTCTGCATCATAAGCGACAACCGCGACGATATACGTACCAGCTTGAGCTTTGTATTTTTCGAACGGCAAAGTCAATGCAATTTGTCCATTCTCATCCAAAGCATCTCGCCCTAAAATCAAGGCTTCTTGCTCACCATCACCATTCACGAATACTGGCTTCGGATCACTACCACTAGTATAAGCTTGAACTTGCAACTTATTTACTGCTTCATTCGCCGTAATGTGAATAATCGGGTCGTTGTTCTCACTAGTCTCACCCTTAGAAACTACACTAACTGCACGATAGCTAATAGTAACTGCATCCTCTAGCGTCGCGCCATTCGTACCCGTCGCAATTGCCTTAAAGTTATAATCAGTTTCGCCCAACGGCAAACTCACGTCAAATACTGCCGAAAGCTCGTTTTCACTAGATCGTGGGTCATTAAATGTCTGCGTAATCTCGCGACCATCTTCACCCTTATAACTCATCACCAATTGCATCGACTTAATATTAATAGTCGACACCGTGACCTGAACTTTACCACTGGTGACCTGCTCACCATTCTTCGGCGAAACGATCCGCACGTCCGAGGTATTTTCGTCTGGTCGCACTTCAACCGTAACGGTTGTACCTTTGTTACCGGTACTCGTCGCTTCTTCGCGGCTGTCCTGCACCATATCCGCATCATAGGCTGATGCTGGCAAGCACAAAGCGACTCCTGTCATTATGCCGACAACCGCCAGCCCAGACAAGCCTAAAAGTTGCTTTTTTCTCTTTTGCATACTCTACACTCTTTCTTATTAGTTTTTATTTGAATTCGCATCAAGCCGTCGTCTCGCAGAATACTACTCGCAATAGTATTACGACGTCCCCGCTCCGCTATCTTCGCGCTAGACAAGCTTGCGGGTTTTGCGCTCTTTGCGCTTTCTGATTATGATTATAATCCACACAATTATAATAGTCAATAGCAAAATGAACAAAATCATCATAATTACTGGCATTACGATCACAATTCTCGATTCACTACGTTCTTCGCCAGCCACCGTAATCTTAAATTCTACTTGGAAAATCCCGAAAAATGGCACTTCCTCCCAAGTCGTATCAACCTTGTAAGTCGTACCCGGGTAGGCCGGAATCATCCCTTCATCTTTAAAAAGCTCTTTACCAAAGAAAGTCTTTGCAATGTAGGAATAGTGCGCAGCAAAGTCGGTATTACCGACGTTTTTGATCGCAGCATGCGCCGTCAATGGTCCACTGAACGCAAATTTCTGAAAATCGTACTCTAAAATCTCCCCAGCTTCATTTGTATCGCCAGTCGAACGCCCCGTGATTACTGAGCCGATCTGCCCAACCGTCTGGATACTCGCCTCGCTGCCGTCGCTCAAAACCTGCGCCCAAATCACCGCATACTGCGAACCGCCCGGAATATCACCTGGAACATTAATTCGATAAGCAATCGTCTGGCTCTCATTTGGACCAATCGTAAACTGAGCTTCTTTCACATATTCACCCGCATCATTCCGAATCGTAATCCAACGCGAAAGTTGCGTATATGACGTTACCTCGTCGAAGCTAAGCGCATTATCCTCGCCTTTCACAACGTACGGGGTTGTATAGACACGATAACGATAAGTCGTGTTTCCGGTATTAGTCACCTGGATTATGCATCCCTTCGGAATGTCGCTCGGACAGTGCGCCGCATCTCCTTCCAATACCTCACCTGCGTCAAGCGTCACTCGTACCGCGCTCGGGGCAACTTGCAGAATGTTCGCCGAGGCAAACTCCCCTTCACCCTCTTCCGCATGAGCCGGGACAAAGCCGAGCGCTCCCCCCAGCATTAACAAGGCCGACAGACCCCCCAGAATCATCTTCTTCATTCTAATTTAATCTCCTTCCCCGCACCCGGCTTACGATCCAGAACACGATCACGAAGATCAATAGCAAAACAATGAATAGGAACCAAATCGGGCAGAGGAAAACGACTTTTTCCGTTACATCATCTTTCCCCAAGAAATTCACCGTCTGTTTTACTTTAAAAATCCCTAGTGCCGGCGCCCCTTCCCAAGCAATTTCGTTGTAACGCTTCGTCTCTGGCAAAATTGTTCGTGTTTCTGGGTTATCTTCGTTGGAGTAGACTTCTTCACCGCCAAAGAGCGGAAATACCTGCAGGGTATAAATCGCCTCCGCATGCACGTTACCAGTGTTCTCTACGGTCGAAGTTGCAATAATTGGCGGCTGAAAACGAAAACTCGGCACTTTATTATCAATAACGCCACCTTCCTTTCGAGTATTACCTTCGACGGTAGAATACAACAAAAGGCCGATTCTCTGTGTCATACCAATTGCTGCGCCATCATCGCTATCCCCAGCCCCTCTATCAACACTCACCATGACAGAAGCATACTGACCACCAGCCGGTACATCTTTTGGCACGTTAATCTCGACATCAATCTTTGCTGATCCATCCGGCTCAATTTCGCCCTCAGTTTGAGAAAAAGTCACCCACTTCGCTAAATCGGTATATTTTGACTCGTTACTATAATTAGGATTATAGTCTTCGTCAATAACGGAATACGGTGTTACCTCAATACTGTATTTAAAGGCCTTGTTCCCAGTATTATGAATCTGGAAACTCTTCTTCTCTGTCGCACCGGGTGCCAACTCAATATCCAGCTTCGATGGCGACACCTGCAACCGATAATCTGGCCGATCTTCTGCAAACACAGGAGTTGCAGTTACCGCTAAAACGCTCAATGCCAACACTAGCGAAGCCAGTACTTTCCCTACTCGTCCTAAGACTCTCACTTTTTACCTCCAATAACTTATTCTCCTATTATAGCGGAAACATCATAAATGCACAAGTAACTACCACAAAAAATCACCCCTTACGGAGTGATTTTTTATTTTCAACCAATTTAGTTGGCTGCAGAAGCCGTGAAGATCACGTCGCTAGTGTAACGACCAGCCTCCTGGTTCTCGTCAGCACGAACACCAAAACCGACATAGGTGGTTGGCTTTGAAGCAACAGCGTTGCGATTTGCTAGTACGGCCGCATTACCACGAGCCGGGACAGCCTGCCAAGTCGTTGGAGCGGTAGACAAAGTATCGGTAGTACCATAGGCCCAAGCCGAATTTGCTACAGCAGCCGAAGTGTCGACAAAAGCCGTAGCATCAGCAGCGCTCAAAGCCTCAATCCGATTGCCTTCAGCACTAATAAGCGCATTATCAACTAAACGATCTTCCAACGTTAGCTTATAGTTACCGGTACCACCAACCGTAATAGCGACATTCTTGCTTACGAGAGCACCACCCTGTTGGACACCTTCAAGCAAAACACCATCAACCCCAAGCTCATCGCCAGAAGTTGCATCAGTAATGGTGATCGAAAGCGCATCATCAATGATAGCGGTTACCGGAACGGTAGCTTCCGAAGCGTACGAAGCTAGTGGCAAAGCTGCAGCACCGAGACCAGCAACAATGCCCAAAGCAGCCATGGCTGCAGTCATTTTCTTCATATATTATTCTCCTTTTTATTTTTGGATTTTATTTGATATTTTTATATGTGACCTTTATGTTCTCCATTATACGCAAGCGCTTTCCAAAAGTCAACAACTTTTTTCAATTTTTTATAAAAATATACCCGCTTCCTAGCGAGTATATTCTGTTTTACTTATCTTCTAATGCTTCCAACCCAGGCATTGCCCCACCCGATAATAGCGATAATGCTGCCCCACCGCCAGTCGAAACCAACGACACCGTCCAATCTGGATGCTTCGCCACTAGATTCTCTACGAAACCCGAAGTATCGCCCCCACAAATAATCGAAGTCTCGCCGTCATCCTCGCCCAAAGTCTGCGCCACGATCGTTGAAGCTGTTGCATAAGCCGGATCTTCAACCTTCCCTAATACCCCGTTCCAAACTACTGTTTTTGCTCCGTGGATCATATCGACAATCTTCGTCGTCGATATCGGCCCAATATCCAGTTTTTCGCCTGCGCTATTCTCATCAAAATCTTCCGCCACATAGATTTGTGGATGATCACTCGTATAGCCATCCGCCGCGATTTTTCCGCCAACAATAATCCGATCCGCCACCGGCAGGAACTTATCAATCAACGGTTGTTTGTCCGCCACCTTCGACCCCCCAATAATCACCACTAGCGGATGTTCTGGGTTTTCGAGCGCTCCACGCAGCATTGTGACTTCCTTTTCCAACAAAAGACCTGCTACAGCCGGCAGGAGTTTTGTAATCGCCACCGTCGAAGCCTGTTCGCGATGCGCTACTGCGAACCCGTCCTGAACAAACAAGGTAGCACCCGTCGCTTGCACCAACTCTCGCGCAAAATCTTCCGAATTCGCCTTTTCCTCCGGCGAAAATCGCAAATTCTCCAACAAAGTCACGCTTCCCTCAGGCGCCTCTTCAATCGCCAAGGCTAATTGTTCCATGTCCGTGTGTTCGACAAAACCAATCGCTCGTCCCGGCAAATTTTCCGCCAAGACTTCCACTATCGGGCGTAGTGACAGCTTCTTATCATAACCATCCGGCCGGCCTAAGTGCGAAATCAAGATTACCTTCTGCGCTCCGTTTTCAAGCAGATAATTAATCGTCGGCAAGCTTTCTCGCACCCGGAAATCGCTCGCCACCTGCGTATTCCCTTCCTCATCTTCGTATAGCGGTACGTTATAATCCGTCCGCACCAGGACTACTTGGTCCTTCACGTCCACATCCCGAATCGTTTTCTTCTGGAACATTAGATGCTCCTAACCTTAATCGTATCCGTCCCGGCAATATCACGATCCCCCGACACAATGACAATTTTCAGCTTCTTGCGACGCTCTGGCAGCTGGATGTAGCCCGATTCCTTCAACTCCAGGGCTAAATCAATCCCAAAGTTCGCCGAATACGGTCGCACAAAAGCCGAATTTGCATAAGCTAGCGCCAACTGATTAGCCACCCGCTCATTACTTGTCACCGTGATAATCGGCAAAGTCGGACGCTGCGAGGCCATTGCTCTCGCCGTTGCGCCTGTCGCCGTCTGACAAATGATTGCATCCGCTTTCAAATTCTCCGCTAAACGAGCTGCTGCTTCCGAAATTGCATCATACTCATGATTATCGCTCTCCGGATCGCGCTCAAGCGGCTGTACCGGCACATTATTCTGTGTATAGAGAATCACCTTTTTCAGCGCTTTCACGGTCTCTAGCGGGTACTTCCCCATTGCAGTCTCTTCTGACAGCATTACTACATCTGCCCCCTGAATCACCGCATTCGCTACGTCGCTTACTTCTGCCCGCGTCGGCTCTGGGTTATCTACCATCGAGCCCATCGTTTGAGTCGCTACGATGCAGATCTTCGCATGCTCACGGCACATCCGGATCAGCTTTCGCTGCACGATCGGCACAATTTCCGCCCCCGCCTCTGCCGCCATATCACCCCGCGCCACCATAATTCCGTCGACTTCTTTTACGATCTCCTCCAGATTCTTGTCACTCGAAACCGCCTTTCGCGTTTCAATTTTCGCAATCACTTTGAGCGGCGAATCATACTTGCGTAGCACCTCACGTACTTTCCGAATATCCTCCGCCGTCTGCACAAATGACACTGCCAAATAATCAAAATCTCGCGTTGCGCCCCAAGCGATGTCTGCCAAATCCTTTGGCGGCAAAATGTCCCCCCCAAAGTCCGTTTCTGGCAAGTTTACGCCCTTATTACTCTGCACAAAACCATTGTTCTCAGCTATCACTTTAATCGCCGTCTCCGAGACGATCTCCGCCACGTGCGTTTTTACCTTCGCGTCAAACAGATAAACCGGCTCACCGACTTTCACCTTTTCCGCCAAATTATATTGCATTGGTAAAACATTACCTTTTTTCTGCTCCGTAATGTTTGAGCCCAAGATAATCTCATCACCTTCGTGAATTTCGTAATAATTATCCTTGATCTTACCAAGACGGATCTTTGGCCCCTGCAAATCTTGGATAATCGCCACCGAACGGCCCTTCTCGCGGGCTGCTTCACGAATCCATTTTATCTGCTGATCACGAGTTTCATTATCGCCGTGCGAAAAGTTCATCCGGCATCCATTGACACCTTCCATAATCAGTTCGCGAATCTGCTCTTTAGTTGCTACGGCCGGCCCAATTGTCGCCAAGATCTTTGTGCGTTTGAAAATCTTACTCATTTTTACCCTATTTTGCTTATTCTTTTGTTTACCTCATCCCATTTTACCATATTTTTAACCTCCATTGGGTATTTCTTAAGTCTACTACTTCCCTTCACGCCCTCATGTCTTCCGTACAAAACCTTAGAAAATTCTTGCTTTTCAACGACATTCTTGGTATAATGAACCTGCGGTCTCTTAGTATAACGGTTAGTACAACGGGTTTTCATCCCGTCAACGCGGGTTC
>CAYOLY010000021.1:0-17201 GCA_964404945.1 uncultured Candidatus Saccharibacteria bacterium
CCCCATCTAGACGACGGGTAGAGATGGATGTAGATAGCTCCGCTGCGGACGAAGAGACCGTATCCGAAAAGTTTTGCCCCGGCACAAAGGTCGGGGCTTAAAGTTAATGAGACATGATAGCTTCGAGCTGTCGATCCAATACGTAGCGCGGATCATGATCACAAATACCATCGAAGCATTTAGCACAAGCGGCGATCTGCTGAACCGTGCCGAAACCATGTTCGGCGAACTGCGGTGTAACGATCTTGCGGATGTGCTTGGGCTGACAAAGGTATTGCATATCGATAGCGCTGAGACCGCTGATGGCTGGATCAGCCAGCAGCAGATTTCGCACAATGTCGCCAAGACACTCAGCTCGATCCAAGCTATACGAGGCAAATTCCTGCGCTGCTACTTGGTAGAAGGCCTTTTTCAGCAATTGATCATCCAGTGGCACGCCCAGACGCACAAAGATCGATTTAGCAATCTCAACATAGCGCTGTACGCTTTCCCACCGCAGGAATACCATCGGTAGATGTTGGTACTGTTCGCGATACCCCCGTCGTGCAATTTGGCCAGAGCTCAGCTTGCGCCATAGCCCTTGAATGTTTGCCGCAATCCGGACTGCACCTTCTTCCAGGGCGTACTCGTCCCAACCGGCAGTGTCGATCGACGGATAACTCAATAGTGCCTCGCGAATCGTAATGGCCTCCATGCCCGGCTCGGCGTCCTTGTCTGACATAAGTTGACGCAGCGCTAAGGCATACGGCATGCCCTTTTCCAACGACTCAATCGGGTTTAGCTCTTTCTCTTCTATTTTGCGCAAAGCCATAGCGCAAACGTTACCGATACTACACATAGTTAAATCTCGGTCTGTAACTGTTTCATGCTTATTTTGCTTAAACATTTCTTCCCCTCCAAAAAATGTAGAATTAAGGTGCTTGCTTTCATAATAGCACATATTCTCATTTTTGTCAATATGCTGTTGCTCGTCTAGCCGTTTAGGCAAGGTTTAACATTTTCTGAGTTTAGGTAGCCATTCGTCCGCAGCGGGCACGTTGATCTTTTTGGGGTCTATCGTCGGGTTGGCGAAAGCTTTTTGTGGACTGCCCGTACCCTCAAGGAGAACGCTAGCGTATATTTTCTAGAAATTAATATGATGCATAGAGTCGTACCGTCTAATAATACAGGGCCAATTCATGGTCTCTCCCTCCGTTGTCTAGCCATAGAGTAATATCAAGGGAGGATGAAGAAAGAAGAATAGCCCTGTATGTCCTGGCCGGTCTCTATTCTTCTTGTTCCATATTCTATAACCATTGACATTTTGGAAGATGTGTGCTATAATGGAAGGAAGAGGTTTATTCCTAGTACGCGTTAACATGTTTCAAGCTGTAAAGGAGTTGAGAAATTATGCGCAATCATCCCGTCACCTGCCTGTATTTTATCCTGAAAGTCCTGATCACTGCGTTTTTGGTGTGGGCCATTGGTTTTTTGTTGTACTCCATCGTTCATGGCAACATCGATGACATTATGCTGCTTGTAGTGACATTTATGCATTGCCTTCTGGCCGTGTATGAGCTTATCATGGTTGGGCAGCTCCTGTTTTATGATGTCAGAAACATCGTCTGGGGTCTGCCGCTGCCTACGGCGTTCTTCCACACCGAGGCGAATCATGGCGACGCTATTTACGAGGTGGAGGCTAACCTGTGCGAAGAGCCGGTGGAATACTTGGCAATTTTCACGCGATTTGGCCTAAAGTTGACCGAAATTACCAGCTTCCAGCCTGGTTGCGTCTACTACAGCAAAACTGCGGAGGCGCTCCTCAAGAAGCACCCTGGCGCGGTCACAGTGCACAACCGTCCTGGGCGCGATGACATCCCGTTTTCATCTGCCGACATTCATACGGCTATGCGCAGAGGCCTGAGCCGCACGATCGTGGTGACGCAGGATTCGGTCTACGAAATGGTCTTGCCCCGGGAATTTTCCGAGAAAGAAGCCGCTCGAGCGCGTAAGCTCATGGAAAAGGAGGCAGGGTGGGCTCGCAATAGCCGTGAGCGCCGAATCCGTATCTGCCAAAAAGTAGCCGCCGAGTTCGGAATGACCTTCAGACAGTCCGCGCGGCGCGGCTAAAGCTTGAAAGGTGTTGACGTTTTGTCAAAGGCCCGGCGCTTGCGCTGGGCCTTCACTTTAGCCATTATTTTCGCCGGCGGTCGTAGCTTTCGCTATTTCTTCGGCGCAGCCTTCTTCACAATGTCGTTGGCGGTTTTTGCGGCATGTTTAGCGTTAGCCTGTCCAGCTTTGGCAGTTTTCTCGGCCGCCTCGGCGCGTTTAGCGGCACGCTCTGCCTTGGCCGCCTCGGCCTCAGCTGCTTCGCGAGCCGCATCTTCCGCGGCATAGCGACGCTCCTGATTCTCGACAACGCGGTTCGCAAAGGTCTTCACGATCCCGCCGACCGAGGTCATTCCTTTGACATTATCGACGATATCGTCGGCCTTAGTCGCAATCTGCTGGCCAGTTTCGACAATCTTTTTCGCCTCTTCAGCTAGGCGAATCAGCTTAACAATCAAGACGATCCCGGCGATCAAGAAGATCAGCAGCGCGACCGACAGCATCACGACTAAAATCCACTCTGCAACATTCATAAATCTTTACCTCCTCTGTTTTTCTATTTTAATACTTCTCAACCATTGCCTTGACTTCGTCAGCGTAGCCTTCGTTATCCATGACGTATTTTAGGTGAGCTAAGAAATAGTTTTTCGGGTCGCCGGTCGTCATCCATTCACCCCGAGTCTTTTCGACGATGACCTCGCCATGCTCAGCCATCTTGGTGATCGCATCAACTGTCCAAAGCTCGTTGTCGAGGCCAGTATTCTTCGGGTTGAGGTAGTCAAAAACTTCCGGAGTCAAAAGATAACGCCCATAGCTCGTTAGGTTCGAGGGGGCGTCTTCAATCTTAGGTTTTTCGACAATATTGTGCAAAGTCATCTTTTGCTCATCGGCAAGCTTAATAATGCCATATTTATTCAAAACTTCACGCGGCATCTCTTGCGCGATAATAATCGCTTTAGCCTCTGGGTGCTGTGCATAAGCATCGATTAGGGTCTTTACGTCCGAGCTGCCGAAGACCACGTCGTCAGAATAAATCACCACGAAGGCTTCATCGTCTTGGATGTATTTCCGTGCCGAGGCGATCGGCGAGCCGTTGCCATAAGGATACGACTGGTCTTGTTCGATCACCGTTACCTTCGGGAACTCCAGCACCTTCGCCACCGCTTCATAGCGGTCGTCCTTGCCTTGAGAATGTAGCTGTTTCTTAATTTTAGTGATAGCGTTGTTGAAATAATCTTCGTAAATTGGCTTACCTTCGGGGGTCGCCACGACAATAATCTCTTCAATCCCTGCTTCGACACATTCCTCGACCACTAGCTGCATGATCGGCTTCGCGCCAATCGGCAACATGGCCTTAGGAATAGTCTTAGTAATTGGTAAATACCGGCTCGCAAAACCTGCGTCGGTGATAATCGCCTTAGTCGGTGAACGATATTTCATTATAATAAGATCTCCTTGAGACTTCATTATAGCATACTTTACTATAACTAGAAATAGCTGTCTATGGAGCCTGAAGTCCAGGTTAAGCTTTCTTGCCAGCCCGAGCGCCAGTTTTGCGACGCGCCGCAACCGCCTTCTTACTAGCTTCGGAGCGAGCCTCACGGTCCTCAATCTGTTGGCTACGGTTATGTACGCCGTAAATCAAACTTGCCACCCCGAGGACCAGCATGTAGGCGCCGAAGAAACGCACGAAGTCGATATTCGGCAAATGACCAGAATTAAAGATAATGAAGCCGAAAATTACGCCACAGACCCCGCAGAGGATCCAGATGAAGCGGTCGGTTGGATCGACGGTAGTACGAAAACCGATCAGGAGTTCGAAGACCCCTCGGAGCGCCGTATAGGCCGCGAGCAGGGCTAGCTGCCAAGCCATGGGCTTTTCCGCGAGTACAAGCAGAGCAATACCAAAGGCCGCATCAAACAGCGCAACCAAAGTTGCCACTAGCCAGCCATCTTGACGGTGACTTCGATAGAGCGAGTTAGCAAACTCTACCACTGCCAATGCTAGCAGTGAGATCCCGATCACCGGAATTAGGGCGCTAGGGCTCTCATCGCCAGTAAACAACGTCACACAGCCAAAAAATAGCGTGATCACTCCTTGAAAAATAAATACTAGCCAATGGCTATCAATATACTTCCGCTTTATATGCGCCATAATTTTCTTTCTCCTATTTACCTTATTTTACCATAAGCTATTCAAGTTAGAAATATAATTTTACAGTTTTCTAAAGGCTTATTTTGCCGCATGCTGCTTACGCTTCTTGACAAAAATAATGATATGTGCTACAATGAAAGGATAAGGTCTAGATCTCGGGTTTAGACCTAGATTCTGCGTGGCAGAAAGTCACGTATTAACAAGGAGGTGATAGAGAATGCTCTGGCAAGCGTTCGTACAATTCATAGTGACCGCATACGACATCCTCGCAAACGGCGTTTATGTAATTGTGGGCGACAGTGCTTGGCGGCAGCTGCTGGGGGTAGTAGTCGTAATAGCGATATATATGGCTCTTTCTTACACAGTTGCTTATACAGCTGATGAACTCGCCAGACGCGACGTCGATGTAACCGTACGCGCCCTTTACGGAATTATACGCTATGTTTTAATCTATCCGTCGATCGTATTTATAGCCCTTGCTATGGTCGATGGTTGCACAGACGGAGGATATCTTGCTGCCGTGCCAGTAGTCGTCAGTACGATCTCCTCATTCATTTACTGTCGTTACCGTGACTGGCGCGATCGACACGCTCAGTGTAAACAACCCAACGAAGGTAGCTCGTAGAGTCTAAAACCAACTTGTAGCCCAGCACCCCGTGTCTCCGTGTTCTAATGCCTCCAAACCCAGCCCCGGCTTTTGTCGGGGCACTTTTTACACGTGCCGAATCCGTTTACGGATTTTTTCAATCAGTTCTGTTATCATGTAGAGCCCCTTCTTTAAGACTAAATCGTGCGCCGGCGTGTAGCGTAGCTCATCAACACCGAACCCCCGCTTAAAACACGAAACCCCGTAAAAACGGTGATGGACTTCGGTCCCCTCGACGATCCCCCAAAAGTTATAGCGTTTAATTCCCCGCGCCCGAGCATCGCGCATCGCCTCCATGTGGAGTATGGGTGCGCCCGAGAGCTTAGTACCAAGTTCCGAGCTTACGCCGTAGTGATACGACGCCTCGTTACCGTAAAAAATCATGAAATTTTCGGCCAGAATCTCACCATCATGTTTAGCAATGTATAATACCGCTTCACCATTTGGTGCCAAGGCTGCAAACTGTTTTTCGAGAAAATCTTCCGAAAAGGCGACAAAATTATGACGACCAGCGGTCTGGAGCTGGATTTCGTAAAATTTCTTAATATCGGCCGGATCGGTGCTTTTTTCGATTTGAATATTGTTCTTCGCGCCTTTACGTAGCGCGCGACGGAGGCGCTGTCGCATACCCTTCATAATCTCATCTTCATCTTTGTTCAGATCGAGCACGCCGGCAAATTCAACCGAAAGATACATTGGCGCCCGACGCAAACCAAGATAGTGCATGAGCGACATACTATGCTCGGACTTTTCGAGCTGGGGGCGGACCCGAACGAACACACACTGCTCCCGACGGCCCTGTTCGGCGAGATCCGCGAAAACTTGCTCGACGAGGGTGCGATTTTGCCAGTCTAAAATCGGTCCGCCCGCCACAGCGAGATGGCGACCGCGCTTCGCCGCCTCGACCACGCCAGCATAGGCGGCAATAATCTTTCCATCTTCATCCAGAGCAATCCGCCGCACAACGTCGTTACCGCGACTTTTATGAAACTCATAAAAGTCCCAAGATTGCAAGAAATTCGCCTCCGGATGGCTAGTGACAAATTTATCCCAATCTTCGCGATTCTCCGCATCAACAATCTCCGCCGCGGCACGATTTTTGTGAACTTGCTCAGTCGTCTTTTCCGAATTTTCGGCCATTTTGCTCCCTTCTTTACCTTATTTTACCATAGTTTTGCGGTGAAGTCACCCCGGTTGCGCTTGTTGGCACAAATCCCGCTTGATTGACGCGACTAGGCCGAGTTTAACCATGATTTTGCGTGTGGTTTTGGGATTTTATGCCATATTTAACCATAATTGCTATTGACATTTTTGAGCATGTGTGCTATAATGGTGATATACCCTTAGCAATTGGGCTCAAGTGGCAGTTTTGCTATGAGCTACATACTACGAACTTTTGAGAGGAGCGATGATTAATGAACATCATCAACTACAACGGCGTCGATATTGACCTGGATGCAGCGGCGGCTGCTCAGGGCGGCAAAACTCCGGTTCGGGACAACAAGACCGTCAACAAGAGTTTCGATGGTATCCGAGCGCTCGACCTGGAAGGACTGCACGCCAGCATCACGGTTCGTCCGAACACTGGCAACCGCACCACGGTTAGCATCACCGGTCCCGAGGACGTGGTCGAGGCAGTCAAAATGACCACGGAGTGCCGCGGCAATCATACCACGCTGAAGGTTCGTGCCGAAAATGTCGGCAATGCAGCGAATATCTTCCTTGGCAGCGGTATCAACATCGGTCGGCAGGTCTTCAGCGGCAATACAATCTGTCAAAGCATCGGCTTTGGCCGCGGCAATACCATTATTCAGACCGACGGCAATACCACTATCATCTCCGGCGGCAACGGCGGCAAGCTTACCATCGACATTACCCTGCCCAACCAGGCGGAGGTTTCGATTGATGGCTGCCAGGGGAACATCGACATCAGCAGTGCCCTGAGTTACCTCTACGCCCACATCGGTGGCAGCGGCACAGTTCGCGCCGAGGAGACACACGAGCTGAATGTCAGCATTTCTGGCAGTGGCGACCTGGAAGTCAAGAAAGCGAGCGGCAACGTAAAGCTGAAGATTTCCGGCAGCGGCAGTGCCAAAATTCACGAGGGCGAGGTTGATGATCTGGACGTCAGTATCTCCGGACAAGGTAACGTGCGTGCGGCGGTAACCGCCAAGAACGCCGACCTGAGCGTTTCCGGTATGGGCAGCATCCTGGTGAATGACGTGACCGGGCACGTGCGCCGGCGCGTTACCGGCATGGGTTCCATCAATGTCATCCGAGAATATCGTTAAATTTCGCTTCGAGAGGGCTGCCGAGTTTCGGTGGCCCTTTTGCATTAGATATTAATTAGCTACAAATGCCGCCGCTTCTTGCGAATCGTCTCGATCGCAAGGTTAAACAGATACTTAAACCGTTTCACAACTAAATCCTGCGCCGGAACAAATTCGACAATCTCGCCACCAAAGCCAGTCTTAAAAGTAGTCACACCAGCGTAACGATGGTTCTTCTGCCCCTGCGGCGCGATTCCCCAGAGATTATAACGTTTTACGCCGAGTTTTTTCAGATCCCGAATCACTTGCCATTGCAAAGCATAAGCTCCCGGTAGTTTATAATTCAGCTCAGTCGATGCGGCTTCAAAATACTCCGCTTCGGCCCCTTCGACCAGGATTAGTCCATAAGCGATCCGCTCACCCTCGACAGTCTCGGCCACGTAAATCCGCGCTTGTTTGCCAAAGGCTTCGCGCTCGGCCAGAAGGGTTTTTAGGTCCGGTGGGACAAAATGGCGACGCTTGGCGGTCTCGGCCTGCACCGCTTGAAATTCCCGAAAAATCGCTTCGTCGTCGCTCCAACTCACCTTGATCCCGAGTTTCCCCGCCCGACGGACTTCGTAGCGAGTCTGGCGGCGCATGTCGGACAACAGTTCGTCTTCGCTCTTCGTCAAGTCTAGTATCACGGTATGTTCGGCATGGAGATGCATTGGCGCCTTGCGCAAGCCTAGGTCGTCTAGCTTCGCCAGCTCGCCTACGCGCAGTTGCGGCCGCAGGCGCACAAAAACACATTTTTCGCGCTTAGCGATTTCGCGAATCTTGGCAAAAACCAGCTTTTTCGCCGCTTCGTCAGTCCAGTCCAGCAGCGGCCCACCCGGCACTTCGAGGTAACGCCCGCGTTTAGCATTCTTTACAATCATCTGACACCAAAACCGCGGCACTTCGCTAGCGGTGCCGTTCTCATCATTAATATTGTATTCAACAATAACCTTGTGTCCAATCAAGTCATTCATCTTGCCCCAGGCCGGTGCTTGAAGAAAATTTGCCTCGGGATAGAGTTTAGCAGCTTGCTGCCAGTCCTTTTGAAGATTTTTAGCCATGTTTCACCTCGTATTTCTGGATGATTTCTCGTGCGCGGGTGAGCTTAGCCTCGGGATACCAAGTCGGCAAGTTAACAATTTGTTTAGCAATTTTCGTTGTTTCTGGACAAGCTTTAGCCGGAAAATCCGCCTCTTTAGCGTAGCGCGCTGGCGAGACCGGCGTATCATACCAAATCTCTTCTAGCCGGTAACCGTTCTTTCGCAGCTCGGCTAAGGCCTCGTCCCTACGCTCGACTAGGGCAAATTCGCGTAGCGGCGTCTTTGGCAGCTTCGGCAGCTGCGCTAGAGCGAGTTTCGCCTGCCAATGCGCCAACCGGACGTTAGTATCTAGCTCTGCGTCGGCCGAGCGCTTGATCCAATGCAATTTCAATAACAGCCCCAGCCAATATCGCTCCAGTTTTATATGCGCCAAACCCCGGGCGATCGCGCCAAAGAGCGGATACCAGCGATCGCGCAGGCGGTCGGAGAGTTTCGGCTTTCGTACTGGCTGATTCAGCTCCACCCCACCTTTCGCCTCATCACCTGCTCGTAACACCACGGCACCGCCTTCGATCGTGTCGATTGCTTTACCTTTGCCAAAAGAAAGTGCCGTGGCTTGACCGACTGCACCGATTTCGCGTCCATCTGGGTAGAACCGGCCAGCTGAGTGCGCCAAGTCTTCCACAATCGCAAAGTGATATTTCTGAGCAATTTGCTGGATTTTCTGCATGTCAAGAGGTAGCCCAAGAGTATTTTGCGCTACTATAATTCCATTATAGCACACTTGCTTGTTTTTGTCAATAGACTTTGACTGTTCCCGGTTAATTTCCTGGCACTGCCGTTCTAACTTTTCATAATCATACTGCAAGTCCGTCCGAGTAATATCCGCATACGCCACCTGACAACTGGCCGCCTCGACCGCTCGCACGACAGCAATACAGGTTAACCCCGGCAAAATCACTACGCCACCTTCGGGCAGCAGACTCCGAAAAGCCACGGTAAGTGCTGAACGCCCAGTGTGATAGAGCGCAACATTCTCTAGCTTTGCATTATACCTCTCCGCCAACGCCAATCTCAACTGTTCGCTGGTGCGCCGAGACCCCATAGCGAAAAGCTGCCGTAGGACATGCCCGGCAGAATAATTCGAGGCTTGACCAAGAAAAACCATCAACGCTGCCCTTTCTGCTTCGCCTTCGCCCTCGTTTTAACCTTCAGCTTCGCCGTAGTTTTAGTTTTAGGCTTCGCTCCCATTTTACGACGAGCTCGCTCAACAAGACCAACCTTCGGTACTGAGCTAGTCGCGATAATCTGGGGCGGGATTTCTGGCTCAGCTTTTTCGAATTCGACTCCGGCCAAGCTACTTACAACGGCATCTTTAGCCAATTTTTTGTCCTTACTTGATAATGCCAGGGCGGCCGAAGCGCTTGCTAAGTCCTCACCAGTAGGACCAGTCGCCTTCTTCATCGCCATGGAAGCAGAGATCTTTTTCGTATCCGGCACGACCGGTTCGGCGGCTTTTTTCATAGCCATAGAAGCAGAAACGTCCGCGGCATGCGTCACTTCGGTATCCGGCACCTGAGCCACCTCGGGCGGCTTGCGGTAAGCGCGATAAATCGCACGAGCCAACTCATCCGGATAACTAATATATGGGGCGTGGTTCCAGCGCGGGCGGATTTCGAGCGTGCTGTTCTTGATTTTCTCATGCATCACTTCGGCTTGGCGCGGTGGCGTTACCGTATCGGCGGCACCCCAGAGGATCGAAGTCGGCACGACTACTTTCGTTAGATCAAGTTTTTTATCGCTATCGAGCATATTCGAAAGTGTACGTTTCATGTTTTCCGGCGCACGAGCGTAGTCCGAGGCGCCGGTCACCTTATGCCAAATTTTCGCGAGACCCGGAATCTTTTTCAGGAAACCTAAGCGTTTTGAAAGCGTCCGCGCTGTGTCGCGCTTTGCCGAGGGTTCATAAACTCCAGCCGCGTCGAGCAGGATCAGATGTTTCAATTTGTCAGGCTTCTCGACACAAAGATTCAACAAGATTCGGCCGCCGTTGCTGTGTCCGAGCGCTACCGCCCCGTCCGGGATTTGACGGTCGGCCCATTTGACGTAATCCTCAATCGTCCAAACCTTCTGCGACGAGGTGGTTAATCCCGGCACGTTTAACATTTCAACATCCATGCCCTGACGTTTCAAGAGCGCTATGGTCTTTTCCCACGGCGCCACAGTATAGGTCCAGCCATGGATAATATACAGTTTCGGTTTTTTCACTTTAACCCCCATTTCTCGCGACGTTTAACGGCGGCTGGCTCACGGCGTGGCAATTTTGCAGCATCCTCCGGGTTTTCGAGCAGCTGTTCAATAATCCATTCAAGATATTGGCTACCCTTAAAGATCAGGGTTTCGTCACCGGTAGTGTTCGCCTCAATAAATTTCAAGGCTTTTTTCGGATCAAGCGTAGTGCGCGCCGGCACGCCCAACTCTTTCAAACGTGGCGCAGTATATTCTTTGGTGCGACGACCGATCAGAACTACCATCTCGGGCTTAGCCTGAGCGATCAAGTCGGCCAGCTTGCGATGTTCCTCACCTTCGATTTCGCCCTGGTCGACAATATCGCCAATAATCAGCCACTTATGCCCAGCGTGTAGCCCCTGCACCATTTCGAGAATCGACTCGGCACTAATCAAATGCGCATTATAGCTACTATCGATAATCTTCAGTCCCTTTTTACCGAGGAAATAGCTACTGCGGCCAGGCGGAACTGGCATATTAGAAAAGTCCGTCTTGAGCGAAAGTCCGAGATATTTTACTAAATCTTCAAGCATGACGAGCTGAATGGCCAGATCTCTCGGCTGGGGCTGAGCAAAATGGAACGAGGCTGAATCGAAAACAAAATCCGTCCGGGTCGGATAGACACTATATCGCTTCAGTTCTTTCTTGCTCAAAGCAATCACTTCGGCTTTGATCCCTTTGGTGGCGTCGACCATCGGTTGTGAGTCGGCATCGATGTAGACCCGCTTCGTGGTATTAGCCGGAAGAGTCGCGAATTCATGGGCGATTGCCGCCTCAAGTGAATCAAATTTCCCTTCTCTCACCTGCTGTTCAAACTGTACCGCATGCGACAAGCCAAACGTCACCCAGAGAGTCACTTCAGGCTTCAGCCAGCTAGCGAGGAACTCCGTCTCACGCGGGCGCTCGCCATCGATCTCAACCACATAAAATTCTTCGGTATGCTTATAGAACAGTGCCCGAATCGGCGACAATAGGATCAGTTTAATCCAACGCAACTTCGAGCCGCGCACCCCGTCCATGCCGAGCAAATCAAAAGCGATCCCGAAGGCCGAATTCGCATCGTGCGAATAATGCGCACGATCGCCCAGCTCGAACTCGATCAGATGAAGCATCGTCGTCTTGCCGGCAGAACCAGTTACAGCAATTACGCGAGGATGCCAACGACGAAAAGCGAAATTAGCAAAAAACCGAAAATACCGTGCCGCAACGAAGTAAAACCGCTTCTTAAATCGCATCACTAATGTCATAAGACCATTATAGCAAAAAGTCCGCATCTTAAGCGGACTTTTTTAGCTTTTTCGAGATTACATCTTGATCTCTGCATCAACACCGGCTGGGAGCGCGAGGTTCTGCAAGGCATCAATCGTCTTCGGCGTAGCGTTCGAGATGTCGATAAGGCGCTTGTGGACTTTCATCTCAAAGGCTTCACCACCGGTCTTATAGACGTGTGGCGACTTCACAACGGTGAAAGTGCTGCGCTTGGTCGGTAGAGGCACCGGGCCAGAAACAGTCGCACCAGTACGGACCGCCGTATCGACAATCTGCTTAGCGCTCTGATCAATCACACGGTGATCATAGGCCTTGAGGCGAATGCGAATCTTCAAACCCTCTTCTTTTTTTGCTTCGGTCATTATATCCTTTCTTTACCCTATAACCTCAGATGACCTCTAGACGGGCCGTCCATGAGTTTTTAAGGCAAAATGTTTAAACCTTATACTTCCATTGTAGCACACTTAAGCTAAAAAGTCAATCCTGGCTTTCACCCGGTTTCGCCCTCGTCGCCATCCAACCAAAAAGAAGCCCCTCGCGAATGGCGAAGGGCTGAGGGGAGAATTGTGCGGCAGGATTAGCGCAGGCTATACTGCTGCGACCGACGCATGGCTTTAACCTGGTCCGGGTCCGTCGAGAGGAGCAGCGCATCGTGCGCTTCGGAAAAATTGGTTGCCAAGCCGTTCGTGACCGGCAGCGTGTCCTGCAAGCCAGCCAGCTCGAAATAGTCGCCGTGGAAATTGCTGTCCCGGCGGGGACGCCCCGCCAGAGGCGTTGTCCCGACATAAACCCGGTTTGGGTGACTACGCGAGTTGACCGGCGGAGCGTAGTCACCCAGGATCAGACCACCGGTCTGATCCGACAAACTGAGACTGACGCGAATGATGTCTTTACGATAGATGACCGGTAGCGGCAGGGCACCGCTTCGCCGCACCTTGATATCGATCGACCACTCCGACGGCACGAAATCAGCCGCAACGTCTTCTCTTGCCGACAGATCGGGGATAAACTCGCTCGCCAGATTATAGGGCAGGCGTAGGGTCAGCTCGCGCTGGAGCAGATTTTGGTAGCTCGGGATCTCTAGGACCTCGGCGGCAAAGGCGTAACCGTAGATATTCCCTTCTTCACGGTCCGCGCCCAAAAGCTGAGCACGGATGCGCAGGGGCGAACTTGGGATGGCCGAACAGGCGATAACTCGCGCCCCTTTTCTCAGTACCATACAAGGCAGTACTTGGAGAACGATATCGCATTGTTCAATCGGCCGCTTGTCAATGGCTGGGAACGGGCAGACGGCAGCATCGCCCGGCGCATTCCGGGTCATTTTGTCACCGACGCCAACAATCAGGTGGACAAAACCTTCATCTGGACATTCATATAGAGCTTGCATTTTCACAACTCTCCTTTCAAAAGAACTCTGAGGCCGTTAGGAACAGTTATACTACCTTATATTATACTATATTGCGAGGCCCTTGGCATATTTCCAAGCCAGAACATGCTCTACCGCACGATCAAGCTGAGTAATTTTGAGCCGGCCATCAGCTAGCGCCAGCTTCAGCTCACGTATGCTTTCGGTGTAGTCACTCGTGATCACAAGATCATTCCCGGCCAGAATTGCCCGTAAAGTTGTCTCTGTGCCCGTTTCAAGCGCCGCCATCGCAATATCATCAGTAATAATTACACCCGAGAAGCCCAGTCCTAGGCGTAAAAGGGTATGGATATTCGGCGAGAGCGAAGCTGGGTTTTCTGGATCAAGCGCCGTCACAATGTTATGGCTAACCAAAACCGCTTCAGCCCCGGCCGCAATTCCCGCCTGAAACGGCAGTAAATCGCGCTGAATCAGATCGTCAAAGCTCCGTTGGTCGACCGACGCTCCGGTATGAGTATCAAGATTATTGCCGTAGCCCGGAAAATGTTTCAAAGTATAAGAGACCTCGCCGTTCCGGCTCGCCTCAATCACCGTGCGGGCAAACTCCGCCGTAACCTGTGCGTTTTGGCCAAGACTTCGACTAAACATGTAATCTTTCGGATCCGTCGAAACGTCGACTACTGGCGCTAGATTTAAATTTAGGCCCAGGCGCGCGAGTGTCTCGCTCTTCTGTTTAGTATCTTTCGCGATCGCCGTCAAACCGCCTTCCGCATAGACTGCGCGCGGGCTCTCGAACCGGGCCGGCGCTAATTGCGAATTGCTACTCACGCGCACCACCGTGCCACCTTCCTCATCCACGGCCGTCAAAATGGGGATTTTTGCAACGCTCTGCAAGCTTTTCATCAAGTTCTGCACCTCAGTTACGGTCTTTCCGGCAAAGTCTTTGGCAAAGAAGACGTAGCCACCGAATTGATATTCCGCCAGTGCCGAAACGCCACCCGTGTCCGGATAGCGTACGAGCAAAACCTGAGCAATTTTCTCGTCCATCGTCATCGTGGCAAGTTTTTGCGCGGCTTGCGCATTATAATCACGAAAGATGCCGCCCGTTAAACGATAGGGCAGTAGCGAAAGGGCCATGAGCGCCGCCATAATGATATTAACCATACCTTTATCATAGCGCATTTTGAGCCTTTGTGTTGGCATTTACTGGCTAGAGATGTCTCAAGACGAGCAAGAGCCGCGACCGAAATCGCGGCTCAGGGTGGGGAGTGAAAGTTTAAAACTTGGTTACGCGGGCGTTACCGGGCAATCCGGTCGGGTCGCGAAAATACTCAAGCTGTTCGACCGGAAGACCGTTCCAAAATTCCAGCGCCCGGAAAAGCAAACGCGGATCGTCGTCTGGGTGGGCGGCGTCGTAAACTTCCGAGCGCCGCGGATTCCAGAAGTCGATCAGATAGGTCCGCACCATGCTGGAAAAGTCCACCCATGCTCCACTGACGGCGAGCGCCGCGGCCGGATCTCGTATCAGATCGAAAATCTGCTCCGCATCCGCCGCCATTGAGCGTTTTACAACCAGCTGTACATACGAATAGACCTCCGACATCAGCCCGATGGCGCCACGCACCGTCGAAAAGAGTGGCGTCGGCCGGTCGTCACTGTGTGCAAAATAGAATTTCAGGCCGTCTGTGGCGTCGATCCCGACGCCGGAGCAATTCCAACCACCCAGCAAACCCCGAAAAGCCGCTGGCAGATTCAGCTGGAACATGGTCACAGCCGCATCTTTACCGCGCATTTCGCTGCAATCGCGAAACAACGAGTCATAAGGGAGGTCCCCAGACCGGCGATCGTCGCAAGCGCAAAGCCTCAGTTCGAGGCCTCCAATCTGGGCGGTACGCTCAGTCAGACGGGCTGGATCCATGAGGTAGCTACTGGAGATGCTGTAAAGTCGGGAGCCGCTGTCAAGGTTGATAAAATAGCTGTACATGCTCTTCATCCTTTCACGTAAAGTTCGAGATATTTGCGAATATTCTTCTTTTCATTGTATCACAAAAGTTCTGAAAAGTCAAACGATCTTTAAGTTCTGGATTGACAAAATCAAATATCTATGCTACAATGGTTATATAAGCCTTGCAGAGGTGTTATCTGTAGTGGTTTTATAGTACATTTAGGTTAGTTTTATTTCCCTGTTTTACTTTCAGTTCCGATTTTTCTGTTTTAAGTTACCTGTTTTTGAGTAAAAATGAGATTATTTTTGTGACTGCAGAGATAGTCTTTGATTACTCAAAAAGAGGGAGAGATGACAATGAATATGGCCGAAAGAAGCTTCGAGATTCTGAAAGAACTTGGGCTCGACTACACATGGCACGATCACGCTCACGATCTCATCGATATCAAAGACCCAGTAACTGGTAATACTACCAGTTGCACACCCTATGGGGCTGGCTGCCTGCTGGATTTTCTGCTGTGGGCAGATAAACTAAACCTGAGCGAGAAGTCAAGCATCACGCCCGGAGAGTTGAAGAACAGAAAGCAGCTTGTCCAGCAGCTTATCGAGAGGGCACGAGCAATCGGAACTGTCGTCCATGACCGCGGAGGAGATGGGTACTCCTATGTCAGACCAAGATTCAAGATCCCAGGGACGCGTTATAAGTTCTACTTCTACGTGGGCAACGCCTACGACACTGCGCGACCGCAGCGTAGCAGCAGATATTGCTTTGCGCCGGACGAACTGGCAGAATTGGAGGAGTGGGTTACTCATGACGAAAAAATTTTCGCTGAGTGTAACCAAAAATATTCCGTAGAGCAAAACTAACCGCCCAAAAATCCCCCGGCAAGAATGGCTGGGGGATTCTTTTTTAAGTGGGCCCCTTTTACAAAAGGTGACCACCCTCCAAAACTTATTTAATAATCTTGGTAACAACACCAGAACCGACGGTCTTGCCGCCTTCGCGGATGGCGAAGCGGTCGTTGTTGTTCATCGCGATTGGCGCGAGCAACTTGACCTGGAAGGTGACAGTATCACCAGGCATGACAATTTCCTTGTCAGCTGGAAGTTCGACCTCACCAGTCACGTCAGTGGTGCGGAAGTAGAACTGTGGCTTGTAGCCCTTGGAGAATGGAGTGTGGCGACCGCCTTCTTCCTTCTTCAAGATGTAAACCTGAGCCTCAAATTCGGTGTGTGGGGTGATCGAACCTGGAGCAGCGATGACCTGACCACGTTCGATTTGTTCGCGCTCGATACCGCGGAGCAAG
Source organism: uncultured Candidatus Saccharibacteria bacterium (assembly GCA_964404945.1). Taxonomy (GTDB): domain Bacteria; phylum Patescibacteriota; class Saccharimonadia; order Saccharimonadales; family Saccharimonadaceae; genus Nanosyncoccus. The sequence goes on from CAYOLY010000021.1 coordinate 16,412, forward strand.
AGACCCGCGTTATCGCCAGCCTGACCCTGATCGAGAGTCTTGTGGAAGGCTTCGATACCGGTAACGACCGACTTCTGGGTGTCTTTAAGACCGACAATTTCAACTTCGTCGTTCAATTTGACAACACCCTGCTCAATACGACCGGTAGCAACTGTACCACGACCCTTAATCGAGAAAACGTCTTCAATTGGCATCAAGAATGGCTTATCAAGATCGTGTTCTGGGACCTCGAACCATTCATCCATAGCTTTAACGAGTTCCATAACAGCGTCTTCGTTAGCAGCGTCGCCTTCGAGAGCCTTGGTAGCGGAACCTTTGATGATTGGAGTGTTGTCGCCATCGTAGCCGTACTTGTTCAAGAGTTCGCGGACATCCATCTCGACGAGCTCGACGAGGTCTGGGTCAGCAAGATCCATCTTGTTCAAGAAGACGATGATCTTCGGAACGTTCACCTGGTGAGCAAGAAGAACGTGCTCACGAGTCTGTGGCAACGGACCGTCGTTAGCAGCAACCACGAGGATGGCGCCATCAACCTGAGCCGCACCAGTAATCATGTTCTTAATGTAGTCGGCGTGGCCTGGCATATCGACGTGCGCGTAGTGGCGCTTCTCAGATTCATATTCCTGGTGAGAAGTAGCAATGGTAATACCACGAGCTTTCTCTTCTGGAGCATTATCAATTTGGTCGTAAGCGACAGCTTTGTTGACTTCCGATGGGAGTTTCTTTGCGAGAACGTTAGTAATCGCAGCCGTCAAGGTAGTTTTACCGTGGTCAACGTGGCCCATCGTAC
>CAYOLY010000022.1:0-15015 GCA_964404945.1 uncultured Candidatus Saccharibacteria bacterium
CAGAGCCGACACACGGCTCCATGAGGAGAAAGTAAGTGGAATGCTTGCATTCCTATTTAATTTCGATGAATGGAGCGTGGCCCGTAGGGCCCACCGGCTCCACAATGAGAACGCAAGCAGGAATGCTTGTTTTTTGTTAGTATCTGACGAGCGGGGTGTGGCTTTATTTTGGTTTTTGGCCAAGAAAATGAGGCGCCGCGAGAAGTGCGGCGCCTGGGTGGAACTGTTCCTGGAATTTTAGCGGTCGCGATAGCGTTTATCGCTAGGGTGGGTGATTTGGTAGATGACAATGGTGATGGCGCAGATGACGGCCGCGCCGATGCCGAGACCGATGAAGATTGTCGAAGCTGGGTTCGTTTTTGCCTCGGTGGCCTGGGTGGCGAAAGAAACGAAGACGAATTGCATATTATCTTCGCCGGGGCCGATATCGCCGATCGAACTGGTAGCCTGGAGCTTGTCGTCGTCGGACTCAGGCGTCTTGAAATCGAGAGCGATTTCGGCGTGGAAGTCTTCTTGGGTGGTATAACGGGAGATAAAGAAGCTTTCCGAGCTGATAGTCAGTGGAGCGCTAGCTTCGAGGCTGAGCGCGTTGCTGATTGTCCCTGGTAAGGTATTAGTGGCGCTAAGTTCAGCGAAGATTTCGCCGGGGCGTTCGGGTGTGAGTTCGCTCGGGAGTTCAAGACTCAGCTGGACATCGTGTGCGATACCATCGGGCCCAAGAGCTGGGTCGGCGGCGTTGTGAATACAGATGGCAATGTCATAGATCTGGTCGGGCTCCAGTGTAATGCTGGTACTCTGAAAATCTTTGAGCACTCGTCCGTCGAAACGGTCAGAAATCCGCATGAATTGGATTTCGCTACCAATCTCTTCGTTCTCCAGAACATTGAGGCAGGGGTAGCGGATTTCAGTGGCCTGAGCGGCGGCGCTCGGTACGACTAGAAGGGTAAACAACAGGATAGTGGCGAGGGTGATGATGCATCGGCTGGGGCGGTTGTGGCGGTTGGCAGTCTTCATTCTTCATAGTCCTCCTATTCTTCCAAAACAGTTTCTAGGTACGAATTTGGCGTTTTTGGTAAAAACACAAATCCTGTTTATTTTATCACAAAATTATAGTTTTGTCTAGATTGCGTATTTGAAGTTTTATGATTAGATTTGACGCCGGCGAGAGCTACCAGAAGTAGCAGTTTTGGCAACCGAGCTAGCGGAACGAGCGGTAGGTTTCGCGGAGCCGCGTTTGCGCGTAGTGGCGTTAGAGTTGAGCGCAATTTGTTCTTCGATTCGTGCAGTTGTGTCGGCAAGAGCGGCGGCGTCGCCGGTTGATTCGTGCAGGGCGAGGATGAGGCGGAGGGTATTAGTACTATGATCAAGCTGGTAGGCGCGCTCGAGCGAATCGACGGCGGGCTTGATCTTGCCGAGCTTTTCTTGAGCTTTAGCGAGCGCAATAAAGCGTGCCGGGATGTCGGATTCTAGCTCGATGGCCTGCTCGAAGGCCATTTCTGCTTTTTCGTACGCCCCAGTTTCGAGGTAAATCAAACCGACGTTGTGCAACGAAGAAGGGTTATTGTCGAGCGATTGAGCGATTTCAAAACACTCAATCGCTTCGTCGAATTTTTGCTCTTTTGCATAAAGAATGCCAAGGCGGTTGTAGGCGGCGGCGTTCTTTTCGTCGAATTTTAGAATGGTTAAAAGCGCTTTTTCGGCGCGGAGCGGCTTGTGGTCGCGCATGGAGGTCTGGGCGGCGCTCCAGAGTTTTTTCATTTGCATGTCGTAGCGAGCGCTTCGAGGAGCTTCGGCTTTGCGATGACCAAAAATTGGAAACAAAAAGACAAGGTAAAGAGAGACGATAACGATAAACGCAATGCCTAGCATATGAATATTATAGCATAAATAAGGAAAATATCATTATAATCTTTATATCTATGCTAACTAGCTTTAGGGTTATCTCCCAATCGAAGGTGAGCCTCTCTGAATCGAACCTGCTAACGCAGGCCGTGATTCAGACTCGGCTCAGCCTCAGAAGTCAAGCTTCACGATTTCGATCTAACCCTAAAGCTAGTTAGTTTAGATATGTCTAATTCTAGATATTTTCCTTATTTATACTATTCCTTTCTTTTTGCTTTTTCTTCATTTTCTTCTTGATTACTCTATGGTTAGACAACGGAGGGACATGCCAAAATACCGGAGATGATCATGCGCTACAATGCCGTCGGGGTTAATCGTAAAACCGTAACTAATTCCGTCTATTGATGTGCTAGTAGTAGACCAGAGCAATGCAGAAGTTGCAGGAATAACCAAAACACCGGCATAGTCAACAGGAGTTTCCCAGCCTGGTTTCTCAAGATTACTGGGGTGCCCGCCGCGGACGAAGAAAAGAGGGCCCGCTTAACTTCTTCATCCTCCCTTGATTACTCATATGGCTAGACAACGGAGGGGAAAGCCAAAGTAGCGAGCGTTGGAATCGTTGCTTATTGTGTCCAAGCTATTAAAGCTGCAGAAATTAGTAGATTCAGGATAAAGTTTGTGGGCGCTAGGCGACCAACTATAGCCGGCCCATCCTTGAAAAAGTACACCCTGCCGGTCAGGTATTTGCTCGTGCACGATGTGTCCGCTGCGGACGACGTGTCCAAAATATTAATGCAATACTAGCACCTTCGTCCGCAGTGGGCATATCAGCAATGATGCGAAATATTATGTTGACCTAATGATAAGACCGGGACACTGGCTTCAATTATTCTTTGCGAACGGTGGATATGTAGAAATACGCGACGTAGGCGTTTATTATTATCATAATCAGCATTTCTGGGGCTTCTCCCTCCGTTGTCTAGCCATATAGAGTAATATCAAGGGAGGATGAAAGTATAGCTAACCTTTTTGCACAATTTTGCCAGATTTGGCAACTAAAAAGTCTTTGCCAATGGGGTATATTTTATCGTCTTCAATTGCGACGGCGGCATTATCGGAAATACCGTAGACTACGTTTGATTGGCAAACTGATTCGATCGGGACCTGGGCTTCAGCAGTTGGCATCGAGAACTTACCGTGAATATGCGGAATGATTTCTAGTGGGACAAGGTCGAGGTATTCATGTACCGAAAAGTCTTCGTCTTCACCGCTAGTTTTAAGTAGAGTCTCTTTTGTGGGGCAGTGCCCTACAATCATTGAGCCGGCCGAACTTCCTACATAAACCTTCTTTTCAATTAACTCTGGTAATAATTTTGAAAAGCCACTTCGGTCAAAAACTGTCTTGAGGTACGCTGTGTTTCCGCCGACTACAAAAATCACATCTTTATCGCTGAGTCGTTGCTCGATTTCGCTAATACTAAGTGTAAAAGGGATTAACTCGATGTTATTACTGAAGTTGTCATGAATTGATATTAAGTCATCTATAACCCAGTCGTGTGGAAAATGATATGGGACGTAGGCTTCATTGATAACGCCAAAACTGATTTCTTTGGCCGCCTTGCCGGTGAGCTCGAGGCACTTTTGGACGGTTTCTGGTGCGCGAAAACCACAAGAGGCTAGGATTAAGCGTTTCATACTTTTATTATAACATAGCATTTGTTTGATTAATGGGGGTTTAGGATTAGTAGCTAGCACAAATCTGCTACGATATGAAGTTTAATATGACCGTTTTGGTTTAGGGCGTCATAAAGTTTAAGGAAATTGGGGATTTTGGCGAGGAATTTGCTGTTTTGGGTTTTGAAATAGGACTTATAAAGGAGCTCAATGGCGGTGCTGACTATTTCGAGAGCTTGCCCACGGGGGCGAGTTTTGTTCTTAGCGAGGTCGGTCGCGATAGCGGGAAGATCGCTCGGGGTGGCGGCGATTAGCTTTTTGGCTTGGGCAAGGGTTTTAGTGGAAGCTTTAGGGGTTTGGTCGAGAACACCGGCGATTTTTGGGAAGAAAATCTGTGCGCGCGAGCGAATAGTAGGAAGCAGTAGGTTGGGCTGTTCGGTGAGCAGTACAAAATGGCAATGCGCCTTAGGCTCTTCAAAAGTTTTTAAAAATGCATTCTGGGCGGCTTCGTTCATGGCGTCAGCCGGAGCAACGACGAAATAGCGTTCGCTAGTTTCACGGTTGCTAGTCAGGCTAAGAAAATCGCGCATTTGCTCGACGCTAATTAGTTCTGTGGTTTTGGAATCGTCTGGGCGGAGATAGACCGGATGCGGGAGTTTTAGCTTCGTCTCGGGCGGGACGACGAAAATTGCGCAGCTGGTGCGGGTAGCGATGGCGGGAATATCATTTAATTTTTCGAAAAACATTAGGCAAGCCCTCTAACGCCTTGCTGGCTATACACCTTTTCTCGGCCCGCGTCGCTCGAACCTGTCGTTACAGGTCTCGCGCGCTTAATCTCGCTCGTAAGCTCCGAATGACCTCGAAAAGCGTATAGCCAGCAAGACCTCATTAGGCTTGCCTCATGATTTTCGAAAACTCTTTCGGTAGTTCGGTTTCGAAAGTTTTACGAATGTTCCCTTCTGGACCAGGGATGGTAATTTCGAGAGCTTTGGCATGAAGCATAAGACGCGGTGCTTTATGGCCGGTGCCATAGACTGGATCGCCGAGGATGGGCGTGCCGAGATAGCGTAGGTGAACGCGGAGTTGGTGCGTGCGACCAGTGGTGGGTTTTAGCTCAAGCAGGCTGTATTTATCATTTTGAGCAATCACTTTGTAATGCGTTTGGGACGATTTGCCGTTTTGGTCGACCTGAAAGGTGGTGGGACGTTTGAGATTGCGTGCGATCGGCAGGTCAATCATCGCCTCAGGGAGCTTAGGATGACCTTCAACAATAGCGTAATAAGTTTTGTGAGTTTTGCGGTCCTGGAACTGGCGGCGTAGCATTTTTTGGGTAGCAGGGTCCTTAGCGAGAATGACGGTGCCGCTAGTGTCACGATCGAGCCGATGGACGAGTAGACCGTAGTTCTCAAGCGTAGCTTCGGGGCAGTATTCGCCTTTAGCCATGCTAAGCAGCCCGGCGGGTTTGTTGAGAACTAGCACATGGTCATCTTCGTAGACGACTGGCGGCCGGGGCGGGATGGCACTGGCCGCCGGGACTTGTAAAACAATTATACTATCAGCTTCAAATTTAGTGTTGGGTTTCTTAACAACTTTACCGTCTACGGAAACGTATCCATTTTTGATAAAAGTTTGTAAGCTGGAACGGTTATATTCAGGATGTTGCTTGACCAGTAAATGATCCAGGCGGAATTTTTCGGGAGCTTGTTGGTCGTCGCCTAGCAACACGTCGCCATTAACGACGCGAGATAGTTCAGGTTTGCTAAATTTTTTACCGGTAATGATCATCTTTTTGAAATGTTGTAATTTTTACAACGTTCTCCTCTGTGATTATCTCAGATAAAGCGTCTTTTGCACCTGGTGTAGCTTAGCATTGGCAATTTCATTAGCGTATCGTTCGCCTTCTTCAAAGAAACCAAGGACTGTCGAATCGTCGATTTCGCGATATTTGGCTTGGAGCGCTTCGAGCATAGTGGCGACGCTTTCAGCTACTTTTTGCTTGAGGTCGCCATAATGGGTTTCTCCAGCCCAAGTCGAGATTACATCCTGGAGAGGCATGTCGTTCACGAGGGCTTCGATCTGGAGAAGGTTGCTAATCCCTGGTTGGTTAAACATATCGTATTGAATCTTGCCAACACTGTCGGTGGTGGCAGACATGATTTTCTTTTTGACGGCGGTCGGATCGTCGGAAAGCATGATTTTGCTGTTTTCGGCGACAGTAGACTTGCTCATTTTCTTCTCGGGGCTCTGAAGGTCGCGAATACGGATACCTTCGTCGACGTGCATAAACTCGGCCTGAGCTTTCGGTGTGGCTGGTAGAGTGAAAATTTCACCAAACTTACGGTTAAACTTTTCGGCGAGGCGTCGTGTGAGCTCGATGTGTTGGAATTGATCTTCGCCGACTGGAATATAGACAGCGTCGTAGAGTAAAATATCGGCCGCCATGAGTACAGGATAGTCGAAGATCCCGACGTTAACGTTTTCTTTACCTTCGCTTTTGTCTTTATATTGGGTCATGCGGTTAAGATCGCCCATGCTAGCAATACAATTAAGGATCCAGCAAAGCTCAGAATGTGCCGGTACGTGCGACTGGCGGTAAAAATGAATGTTTTGATTAACTTTGAGGCCGGCAGCGAGATAGTATTTGAGTGAGCGAATAAGATTTTGCTGCAACTCGCCATCAATATCCGAGATAATCGAATGTAGGTCCGGGACGAAAATATTAATTTGTGAGCTATCGCTGTGAGCGTTAGCGAGTCGTACCATCGGTAGCAAGGCGCCGAGAAAATTGCCTAGCGTAAATTCGCTGTTTACGCGAAGGCCGGTGAGGATAGTGGGAGCTTGAGTTGTTGCGTGTGTAGTCATAGAAGTATTATAGCACATGTAGCAAAAGGTGACTTCGCCCTCTGGATTGATCTGTGGATGATGCAACTGGCAACCATGATGCAACTTATGCTATAATGATATGAAGTAGGAGGTAATATGAAGAAGTTGGTGAGTTGGCTAGTTCTGGCGGTGATAGCTCTAGGAGTACCGTTTGTGTTAGTGTCTATGAATTCCGAACCGGTGGTGGCGGCTTGTAATCCTGATACTGATACTAATTGCGTTTCGACGAGTATTCTACCGGGAGACATGGATGTCAAAGGGATGCTGCTTTTGATTTTTAAGATCTTAGTCTATGGTCTAGGCGCAGCCGCAACGGTAGGGGTTGTAATCGCAGGTATCCAGTATATGACCGCACGTGATAACGAATCACAAGTAGCAGCGGCGAAACAGCGCTTGTTGAATATAGTGATTGGCCTAGTGGCCTGGGCGGTAATGTGGACAGTGATGAATTGGCTGGTGCCAGGCGGGATGAGTTTAAGTGGTAATAGCGGGACCGGAGGCGGTAATACGACGGCAAATGGCGGTAGTAATGCTAGCACTGGCGGTTCGAGTACGGGCGGAAATACTAGCCAGGATCCAAGTGGATCAAGTGGTCAGGCTAGCGGTAACCGGGCTGAAGGCAGTGAGCCAGCAACTAACAAGACCGGTAGCGTAGGAAGCGGCAGTGAAGGCTGGCTGGAGTCGTAGGTACTTCGGGGCTATTTTGCAACGATTGAACTGCTCTTGGGTTGGCGGCGTGAGGCTAGAAAGATTGTGATTGTGACAAAGAGGCAGATCATCCCAGCTAAGAAAAGGTAGACTGCGCCGGTGTTGAAGATATTTGCAGAAGCGTTTGCGGCTGATAGTGTATCAAGGGTGTGCTGAAGGTCGGCTTTCCGGAGCTCGGCGTCAGTGCGGTTGTTGGAAGATTGGTAGAAACTTGAGCTGAAACCGCTGTTTTGGAAAACCGAATGGTCATTAGCGGTGAGATTAGAGACTTCAGACTCTAGTGTCTCGATTTCTTGTTGTAGCGCAGTAACATTGCGCCCTTGGTCATCTTTGGCGTCGTAAGTGAGGCGCATAAATATGCCGACAGCGATTAGAATTATACTTAGGCCGAGGCCAGAGAGTAGAATCGCCATTGAGTGTTTGGCGAGAAACGATTTTTTGATGGGCTGAGCGTGAAGAAAAGCGTTGTCAAACTCATCATTGGTTGATGGCGCTACCAAGTTAGCAGGATTTGGCGGGAGTGTTGTGTCGTTAGGTTTTACAAAAGGAGTCTCGCTGTTCGCGGGCGCAGGTGGCATGGGGTTGGCTGGATTTGGTTCCATAATATGATCTCCTTTTTCTTTTTCGTATTGTAGCATAAAGCTTAAGAATATTGTAGATTTTTGAACGTCTGTTATAATGAAATGATGAACGGAGGAATAGCTTGATGGAAAGAATTCTCAAACTCGTACGAGCAGTGTTGGCGGGCATGATTATACTGATGGCGGTGATGATTTGGTTTGAGAATGGTGAGCCCGTGATGGCGGATAGTCGGGTTTCGCGACGGCTGGGCGGTCAGGCGGCGAGCTTGAGCCGGATTAGCCTAACGGAATTTCAGCAGGCTGGGTTAGAAAGCAAAATTAGCGGCGTGGCAGAGCTAGATGATGTGAGGACCACTTGTGATGCAACGGGAATGTTGCCGGCGTTAGTTGATGGCGTGAACGTGAAAGATGGAGTGTCGAGTCTAGAACGGTCGGCGATGTTGTATAACTCTTGGGCTTTGCAGAATGCGATTTCTTGTGCTACGCCCAGCACAGTGATTTATCTCCCGGCCGGAACATTTTATTTTGTGAGTGGTCATTTGAAAATGGCAGAAGGCAGCAAGAGCAACGAACGGCACGTTATCAAGCCAGCCGATGGGGTTTCTTTGGTCGGAGCAGGAGTAGATGAAAATGGTACGAACACTACTCTTAAGGTGTATAGTGAGGTAAGCGAGTTTACGCAAAATGCAAAGGCACTTTCGCTCGGTGAAAGCGGGACGATTCATGGCGGGATCGACATGTTCTTTTATAATGATTATTCGGCCTATGGTTTCCCTAGTCAAAATGAACGGGATATTTATCTGGAGAATGTGGGATATTATGATTTCATTATCAATAGTGAAGATTCTCGCGGATATAGTTATAACACGAGTGGTAAAGGTTTTATGATTAACCTGTTTAAGAATTGTGTTTGGGATAATGTGGTCGTAAAGAATACTGACGGGACTGGATTTGGTGTGGATGCGCCGGTCAATGGAAAGATCACGAATTCGCGAGCAGAAGGTTGCGGCAAAGGGGCTGATTCGGTGACGCAGGGTGGTGCGTCAGGGTTCGGTATTGGTACTGGTTATGCCGAAAACGAGTCGATGGTGATTAGCGACAGCGTAGCGATTAATAATAAGCATTTTGGTTTCTTCTATGAGCACCAAGGGCGTTTCGGGCCAAGTTATTATACGGCTTTGACGGCGGCAAACCAGAAAGCGTTTCGAGTTTCGAATAGTTATGCAGAGGGTAATACTTATAACTATGGTGGAATGCGCGCAAATGATGTATATTACGATAATTCGACGAGCGTGGCCACGGGGCAGACGGTACTAGACGTTTATTTTTCGGATGAATCACGTCGGGTTACGGTAGACGGAATCAAGATCCGAAATTTGCCGTTTGATGATGTGGATAGATCGGCCTATTATGCAGCAGCAGTACAATGGGCGGCAATGAACGGGTTCTCGAATGGTGTAGGTATGCGACGGTTTGGAGTGGGGCAAACGATACGGCGAGCAGACGCGGTAGTTTTGCTGTGGCGATTAGCGGGGCGAGGTGGTGACGTGCTAGCCCTTTCGCGCGGAACTTTGTCCGGGGTTTCGAATCGGACACAAAATATTGAAGTCTGTTTTGCAGATGTGCCATCTAACGCATATTACGCTGCGGCAGTAGAGTGGGCACAGAATAAGGGCATTACCCTCGGGACACGTTCTTGCAGCGGGGCGGGAGCAAGAGATGGACAGTTTGATCCAGATCGTGGTATTACTCGTGCCGAATTTGTTACGATGCTTTGGCGGATGGCTGGTATGCCGTCGGCTGGGCAAGTGGAGGATTTTTTGGACGTGTCGAATCCAAGCGCATATTATTATAATGCAGTGCGATGGGCGGCTGCTAAGGGTATTTCAGATGGAATTGGGGATAACCATTTTGGGCCTGATTATGATTGCACGCGCGAACAAGCCATGACACTACTCTGGCGGTATGCGGGAGGCCACTAGGATATATTCCGGGGCTAAACGTGGCGGTACTATTGACAAAATAGTCTATCTGTGCTACAATGGAGATATGGGGCTTAAAATAACAAATGTTGTTTTTCTAGTCCCTAGAAAAGGAGTACTGCCTTACGTTAGTACTCCAAAATATGTTAAAGGTGTTTAGAGCCTTTGGTAAATTAAAAATTTGGAAGGAAGGTTTTGTTATGAAAACAATTCGGCAGAAAGGTGATAGTTACTATGACATTGAAGCGGATGAAGTTTTCCCTTACCCGATAGCGACAATTATCGTAGTGGTGGTTCTCTGTGCTGTGGTTATTGGCCTGAATGCGCTGATAACGGCAGCCGATAACGCTTCGGCTTTGACGCACAATGAGCGTGCGGCTGAATTCAACGTTTTGTCGTTAGAAGAGCGCCAGATGATTGCTGCTTGGACGGAAGATGATGACATTGATCCTGAGACTTATCTAATGGCGGAGAAAGACGCCGATGTCCCCTTGTTTCTATTGACGCAAATTCATGGTCGCGGGAATGTGGTTCGGATGATACCGGTGTACCTCGGTGCGCTGGTTTTGATTTTTTCGCTCTGCGTGTTCGTGCGATATTGGTATTGCAAGGGATCGGCGTATTACCTTTGTTCATTGCCTTTTGGTGAGCCTTATGGCTGGGTTTTGTTTTGCTGCATGTTCGTAGGATGGCCGTTCTTGCTGATAAGCTTTGTTTGTTTGCGAGTGCAACAGACAGAATTTTTCCGAGAACGGCAGAAAAAGCGTCAGGCGGCCCATGAAGCCCGCAAGCGGGAAAAGGAAGCTGTGCGGCAGCTGGCTGAAGAAGAATTGGCCGAGGCTGCGCGCCGATTGACGCGGCCGGCTTTTCCAGAACGTGCGCATCAGGCTTTGGTGACCTATATTGTAGATGGCCAGCCAAAAGCGCATGCGGCACGGATCCAGGAGGCTACACAGAGAGTCGAAGATGCGAAGAGCCAGTTGCAAAAGGCGGGGGAAAACGTACGTGTGGCTCAACAAAAATTGGGCTATGCTCGGGCCGGTCTAGAACAGCTAGAAGCGACCTATTCGGAGACACATAGCCATAAGAAGGCAGAGTCGGATTGGGAGGCTATTAAGAACGCTCGAGGTGTTTCGTCAATTGTCTACAACAAAATGCGCAAGCGTTTGGAGATCTTAATCAAAGTACGTGTGCCCTACGATGGCGAACTCTATGACTTCGGCGACTATTGTTTCTATATCGACGGTAGTGCAAAATGCGTCTGCAAAGAGGTGCGTTCGGGTCTGAAATTAAATCATTCCACGACTGCGCCGCAGTATCATATTCACGGGAATCTCTTTTGTTTTGGGGATAGCTTATCAACTATCAATCAGTATTTGAGGGATGGTCGATATGCAGAAGCGGTAACTTTGGTAGTTGAATGTATGCATTCGGTGAATGACAGCTATACCGAGCGTGAGATTCCGAATTGCTTCCGCAAAGTGAGTGTGGTCGAAAAGGCTAAACAACGCATTTTGCGTCGCAATAAATTTATTACCTTTTGGCAAAGGAGAGTGAAGTGCGTATGATTTTGCATATTCCGGTAGAAATCTGGCAGAGGTTGCAACACTATACTGAGCTGTGCTCACCGAACGAGGTGACGGGCATTGGTACGGTGGTTGCGCTGGATCCAGAAAACCTGTTGGTGACGGAGGCCTTTTTGCCGCGCCAGACGACCTCGCCGGCCGCTTGTGAATTCAAAGAAGGCGAGCTGAACGAGATTATCTATGGTTTGCTGGAGAAAGACGCTGACCGAACTGGACAGTTGCGTTTCCGCTGGCATTCGCATGGCCTGAGCGAAGTATTTTGGTCGCAGAAGGATGAACGCGATATTGAGGCTTGGGAAGCTTCGTGGGTAGTGAATCTGGTGATGAACGCGCGAGGCGAGCACTTGCTGCGGTTGGATTATTTTTCGCCGCTTAGGATTCGTAATTACGCGATCGGACTCCAGATTGATTACCCCGACAGCTCGACCTTGCGCGCACAGTGCGCGGCGGAATTACACGAGAAACTGTCTTTTGCGAACATCTTAGCATCGCAGTTAAGAAAGGAGCCGTGAGAATCGTGGTGATGAACTATTCGGACCAAAGTAGGATTTTCGACGTGGAGTCTTGGGGCTGGCCGGTGCACCTGATAGGTGCCGGCGGCATCAATAATCTGGTCGGACCGACTTTGGCGAAGATGGGCGTGCGCGAAATTCACGTTTGGGATGACGATATCCTGGAAGTGCGCAATTGCCCGACTGAGGTCGGCTATAGCTACCGTATGACGGGCCAACCGAAAACGGCAGCCATGGCAGACGTGATTAGCTATTTGATGGGCGACGAAGTCAAAGTGATTCAGCATCAAGAACGCGTAACCGCAGGAACTATCTTGAAGAGCGGTGTAGTGGTCTGTGGAGTTGACTCAATGGCGAGCCGCCAAGTAATCTGGGACAACGTTAAAGCGAACTTTTTGGAGATTCCCTTGTTCATCGACGGTCGAAGCGCCGGCGAGGAGACGGCAATTTTCGCCTTTGCTCCGTCTGATTTTCAAGCGGCAGAAGACTATGAGTCGTGGCTCTTTGAAGACGAAGAGGCTTTGTCGCTGGAATGCGGGGCGCGTAATATAGGCTATATTGCGGCCTATATGGCGTCGGAAATTGCCCGAATTATTACAAGATTCCATCGGGAACTCCCGATTGAATTCTATACTACACGCGATTTTTCCAAAAAATAAGGAGGTAAACATCATGGCAGAAAACAAGCAGAACGGAGCTCAGGGATCCAATACTCAGGCGAAGACTGGTCCGATCGTGAAAGTTGCGAACGGGGCCGGTAACGAGCCGATCGAGATTTCCTGGCAGCAGGGCGATACCGTCGCCAGCGTGCTGGCCCGGGCCAACGTCACGGTCGAGAGAGGGCGCACCGCAACCATCGGCCGCCGGCGGGTGAAGGATCCGGCTAAGACCGAGATTAAGCCGGGCGAGGTCATCGTGATCGCCGGCAAGCCCAGCAACGGCTAATCCCTTCCAAATTTCAAACCCCTGGTTATCGTACCGGGGGTTTCTTTTGCTATGATACCGGTATTGCTATTAAAATTTGAATTTTTATGCTATACTTAATCTAATTATCCCTATGGTTACAAAAAATCAGAAAACTTTACAAAATACATCAGACTTCGCTTCTGATGTTAAGAAGGATGTAAAAAAGCCCCGGCCGAAACTGCGTTTTGCGGAGGGTTTGTGTTTTAAGAAGCTATTTTTCATTTTTTTGATCGGTTCGGTGATTGGAACAATTTATGAAGATATTTTGATCTATGTACAGACTTATAATGCGACAGGGGCTGGAGTCTGGATTACGCACCGTGGGGTGATTTGGGGGCCATTTAATGTGATCTATGGGTTTGGGGCGGCGGTGATGTGCTGGGTTTTGTTGCGTAAGAAGCTTGAGAATTGGCAAATTTTCATCTATTCGGCACTATTAGGCGGTTTTGTAGAATATGCTTTGAGCTTTTTGCAAGAAAAGTTTGTCGGAACCGTGTCTTGGGATTATTCGCATCATATTCTGAATTTTCAGGGACGGACATCGGTGCCGATTATGTTAGTCTGGGGAGTGATGGGGTTAGTTTTGGTGAAAGTGATTTATCCTTTCCTATCAAACCTCATCGAGAAAATTCCGATTCGGACGGGCGAGATTGTGTTCGTGGTGTTGCTGGTATTTATGACGCTTGATTGTTTGATTTCTTGGTCAGCTTTGATTCGACAGAATTTGCGGCACCAAGGTATTGACCCTTGGACGCCGGTGGGCGAGTTTTATGACCGATATTTTCCGGACGAATATTTGCGTAAATATTATCCTAACATGGTGAGGCAGGACGGTAAATAGTATGGTTACGTTGCTGGGTTTGGTGTTGGTGATACTAGGGGCGGGGTGGTTTTTCTATGGTGGGCGAGTTCTGAAAGAAAATCATCTTGAGCTGGTGCCAAACCTTGGGATGCCCAAAAAGGCGGTGCTGATTCCGGCGCGGGACGAAAGTGCCGTAATTCGGGGGATACTCGAGAGTTTGGCTAACCAGACTGTGCCTGTGCTGATGCGCGACGTTTATGTGATCGTGGAGCGGGCGGACGATCCGACCGTCATGATCGCTCAGGAGTATGGCGCTCGGGTGCTTTTACGCACAAATTTAAAGCATCAACGCAAAGGCTACGCTCTAGATGAGGCTCTGAAACAGATTCTACCATGGAGGCGCTACGATTTATACTTTATTTTCGATGCGGACAACGTTTTGGCGAAGGATTATATGGCGCAAATGCTTGGGAGCTATGCTCAGGGTTATCAGCTAGTAACCGGATATCGCAACTCTAAAAACGCAAATGCTAATGTAATTGCGGCGGTGTCGAGCTTAACTTTCTCTATGATAAACGTATTGGGCAACAAGAATCGAATTAAAAAGGGCGCGAACGTGATCTTTTCGGGGACTGGGTGTTTTGTCGATGGGCGGCTTATCGACAAATGGCAGGGATGGCCGTTTCATAGTCTCACTGAGGATTATGAGATGTCGCTTTATGCAACTCTGCATAGCATCCCGACTTTTTATAATGAAGAAGCTGAGTTTTATGACGAACAGCCGACTCGCTATCGGCAGACGGTCGACCAGAGGGTGCGTTGGATCAAAGGGTATTTCTCGGCGAGACGCAAGTATATTCCCCTTATGCGTAAACGCAAGCGTGCGCAGAACATTGGCAGTATCAAGCGTGAGGCGGTTGGAGTTCGACCAATTATTCTGATGCTGATAGGAGTGATTATAATGATTGTGGGGTTGCTGGTGGAGTTGTGTTTGCGCGGTGAGGTGGCGATGGCGATTGGATTAGTTATAGCGTTGTTGTTGGTGGTCTATTTGGTTTTGATGTTGATTACGCTGGAAATGGTGAAACGTGAAAAAATTAAACTTGATGCGAAGATAAAGTGGCGAGCGGTACTGTTTAACCCTCTATATTTGATTACTTACGTTCCCTGTGCGCTGAGGGCATTGTTCACGAAGAATGTGGAGTGGAAGAAGATTAGGCATGGAGAATAAGGAAAATATAACTAAATACCTATGTAGTAGCTTCCTAATACTCTCTTCTCGAGGCGCGTTCGCGACGCCTGCCGTCGCAGGGTCGCGCCGCTCTTCCTCCTCGTAAGTCCGGATCCTCTCGAAAAGGTATTAAGAAGCTACTATGCTAGCATTTGAATGTCTGCTTTCCTTATTTATGCTATCCTCTTCATCTTCCCTTGATTACTCTATGGCTAGACAACGGAGGGAGAGTATCCAATAGCGATTAG
>CAYOLY010000023.1:0-11306 GCA_964404945.1 uncultured Candidatus Saccharibacteria bacterium
GACCCAGTCCATCCGCTGCGGACGAAGAAAAGTACACATTTCGTCCGCAGCGGAGATTGGTATCCGCATGGACAACGTGTAGGGCTTGCGGGAGAAATAGGTATATTATGGACATTGCGCGCTGAAGACCATGACGTTGCTTATGATATGAGTTTTAATCTAGAAATCGCCGCGACAGGTTGGTATTATCGTTACTGTGGTCGTCCCCTCCGTTGTCTAGCCATATAGAGTAATATAAGGGAGGATGAAGAAGTTAAGCGGGCCCTCTTTTCTTCGTCCGCAGCGGAGAGATCATAATTGGCGGCAATAATTTTGGTTTTATGGCTTTCTCGGCCCAATATGGCGGGCAGTGGTCATCGGCATATTTAATCGGATTAGGCGGAGCGATGCTGGGCGTAGATGGTAGGGAAAACTACCCTTCGCGTACTTATTACACAGAACGCGTCTTCTCCCTCCGTTGTCTAGTCATATGAGTAATTAAGGGAGGGTGAAGTATTGCAGCAACGAAGCCCACAATAATGGGCCTAAGCTACCGGCTTCTTATCACTGCTCAAGATATACAGTTTATGTTTTGCGCGAGTGAGGGCGACATAGAGTAGTCGGTGTTGATCAGCAGTTTCGGCAGCGCGGGTATCGCCAAAAATCTCAAAAATCGTCGCATGCGGATGCTCAGCACGAACCTGACTACGATTCATCTCAAGCAAAACCACTACGTCCGACTCTAGCCCTTTCGATTTGTGCATTGTCATACAACGAACGCGGTCATTAAAATCCGCTTCGCGCATAATTCCCTCTTCGACCAAGAGTCGACGAAGCGCTTGGTAAAAACTTTCTAGACTCACATTTGCAAAGCTGGTAAAATTATGACGATGCAAAAGTAAGATCTGTTCCTTGCGGTGCTTTTTCACGATGCAATAAACCGTCTTGAGCAGTTTGGCGGCCTCTTGAAAATCTTTCGGCGTCAAGTCTTGCACCATGACGTTTTTACTGACAGCAGCTCGCACAGTTTCAGACAATGCAACTTGATACCTACCGTCGCCAAGCCCATCTTCCAATAGATCTTGGCTATCAAACTTAGTTTTTTCAGGGTTTATCCGCTTGATTTTGCCGTTTTTACGACTAAATGGCACCGCCTTGTCGGCCTTGGAGTTATAGTTTTTCAGCATATACCGGTTTGCATTTTCAACAATGCGGCGATCACTACGATAGTTCGTCATAAGAGGGATATTTATCACGTCCTCAGGGAAAATTTTTACAAAATCAATAAAATATCCTACGTCGGATCCAGCAAAACGATTGATTGCTTGCCAATCGTCACCCACAGCAAAAAGATGCGCCGCAGGACAATTTTGTCGAATTGAGCGGATTAGGTCATAGAATAGATAAGAAAAATCCTGATATTCATCAACTAAAAGATATTTATAGCGCGCTATCTGCTGCATTTTAGATCGAAATTTTCCCGCATCTACTACATTTTGTTCCATGCCGTCCTTCAATGTACGTGCCGCACACGACATGAGTAGATTAAAGTCGATTTTCGGAAAATTCAAGGCCAGAAGATACTCTTGATAGACGGCCAGAGAAGTCTTATGAATAAAAACCCGCTCAGCGAAGTCTGTCTCTGCCGCATGCTCCGTACAATACTTTTGTACCGCGAGGCAAAGCTCGCTTAGCCCGCATTTGCCCGAAAATTGCTGGCCCGCCCGCGCAATGAAACTACTTGCGAGGCGCAAAATTTCTTCCTGCTTCGCGTGTGGCAGCCGGTATTCTTGCTCGGCGAGTACTTTTGCTAGCGCTTGACGAATAATCCGATCATGCTCCAGCTCGGAAATGATCTCCAGGCGATCGCCGGTTGCCTTGATTAAATCGAGTGCGAATTTGTGAAAGGTCGATGCGATACAAATTTCATGCTCTTTCCCACCCCATTCCTTGAGCGGTATACCATCGATTTCGACTGCGCCAATCCGTTCATTTACCTCCGCAGCAGCAGCGCGGTTGAACATAAAAGCCGCAATTTCGTTAAGATAAGCTTGGCCGCTCGCGACGAGATAGGCCACTTTCGCCACAATCACACGAGTCTTACCCGAACCAGCCCGTGCCGTCACAAGGGTATTTTTGTGGCCATCGAGCGCTGCTTTGGCTTGATCAAGATCCAGAGTATATGGTTTACCACCAAGCAAAACATGATTTTCAAACCATGCTCTAAATTCTTCAACCGACTCGAAATTTCGCATCCCCCAACTAGCCCTAGACTACTTCCCTAGTTTCTTGCGCAAGATTTCTTGCACCGCAGACGGGTTTGCCTTACCGTGAGACTCTTTCATTACTTGCCCCACCAAGAATCCGATCACTTTTTCTTGGCCGGCCTTAAAGTCAGCCTGCGCTTGCTGAGTTTCTGGCTTAGCTAGCACATTATCAACGATTTGTTCAAGCGCACCAAGGTCGTTCTCCTGCACAACACCCAGTTCCTTTGCAATAGTCCTGGTATCTTTGAAATGCATCTCCGGATCAAAGAACTTAAGGAAGACTTCTTTACCGCCAGTACTAGAGAGCTCATTTTTATCAAGCATCTCGACTAAACCAATAAGTTGTTCTTTACTCGGAAGTTCATCATTGAGCAAGCTAGCATTTTCTTCGGCAAGCAAAACGCTACTAAACAAATTCGCAATCTTTTTAACAGCCTTCTTGTCTCCAAGCTCAGCTAGTTTTTCCATTAGCGGACGATAATCGAGCAAGACCTCGACCAGGTCGCTCCCTAAGACATCATTAAATTCCGCGCGATACCAGTTCGGCATTTTCGGCAAATTATTCCGCTCTTCATCGATAATCTCAGATTTTAGTCGAATTGGTGGGATGTCCGGTTCCGGCATATAGCGATAATCCGCTGCCGCTTCCTTAGTACGTTGGCCGGTAGTCTCGCCGGTTGCATCGTTCCAGCCACGAGTTTCCTGAATAACTTTTTCGCCCTTTTCGAGTAATTTTGTTTGACGCTTGATTTCATATGCGACAGCGCGTTCAACCGATCGGAAAGAATTAAGATTTTTTACTTCAGTACGAGTGCCAAGTTCCTTACTGCCCTCTGGTGCTACGCTCGTGTTAATATCAAAACGCATATTACCATTATATAGATCGCCAAAAGTAACGCCGGCGTAGGTCATTAAACGCCAAAGTTCTTTTACATAATCGCGTGCGTGCGCCGCGGAATGGATGTCCGGCATCGAAACGATTTCCACCAACGGTGTACCGGCCCGGTTTAGATCGATTAACGTATAGCTGCTCTCGTGCGTCGATTTTCCGGCGTCCTCCTCGAGGTGAGCATGCTCGATACGGACTTTGGTACCATCCGGTAATTCAACAAAGCCTGCACCAATAATCGGATGATACATTTGGGTAATTTGATAGCCCTTTGGTAAATCGGGATAGAAATAATGTTTACGATCAAAACGACTTTCTAGGTTAATCTCTGAATTCAAGGCCAAACCAGCACGCACGGAGTAACGAATTGCCATTCTATTAAGGCGCGGCAACATACCTGGCAAGGCATAGTCAACCGGCGAGACACAGCTATTTGGTTCTTTCAGCCGAGCATCATTGTCAACTTCGGAGAAAAGCTTGGTTTTTGTGGATAATTGCACATGGCATTCAATACCGATAGTAGGAATATATTTCGTCATTAGATTGCTCCTAAATCTTTTAGCGCTTGTTTAAAAGCGGCGAGCGCTTGGTTAGCCTCATTATAATCAACCTCGAAATCAGTCTCGTGAGCGATTCGATTGCGTAATTTATGTGCAGCCCAGACTTGATTAATTTTGGAAAGTCGCCCATCCATACGCTTAAGCCGATCCGCCATAGTCTTGCCGGGGACCCCCATCTCGGTCAAAGCCCGGTCGAGCAACTTATCGCCCTGCATGACCGCCATGTTATAGGTTAGTGGCTGACCTTTTATAATACTATTTTCCAGTTTTAGCCAGCGTGTCTGGTAAGCTTCAACGTCAAAAATGTGTGCACGCTTGCCGCTTAAGACCATCGCAACCAGCATCAAGAGCGCGACGGCGACAACCGCAATTGCTAAGAACACCACCGAAGACCACATTAGTCGTTCCCTCCCATGAGGTCGGCGTGATGATCCTCCTCTGGCTCGGCCTCACCGGTAATTTGCTTCGCAAACCGTAGCAAAGCTTGGTCGCTGCGACGCGGCCCGACTAGTTGTAGCCCTAGCGAAAGGCCATCTTTGGTCTCACCGACTGGAATCGCCAGTCCAGGCACCCCAGCTAAGTTCAACGAAACCGACATTAGGTCTTCGAGATACATCGCCACCGGATCATTTACCTTCTCGCCTAGCTTAAAGGCGGGATTTGGGCTGACCGGCGTTAAGATAAAGTCGCACTTCTTAAAGGCCTCGTCGTACTCGTTAACGATCATGGTGCGCGCTTTTGCGGCTTTGAGATAATAAGCATCATAAAAGCCACTTGAAAGCACAAAGTTGCCGATCATGATCCGACGTTTGTTTTCAGGCATGAACCCCTCATTGCGAGTGTTTTTATACAAGCTCGCAAGATCACTAGACTCCTCACTGCGGAAGCCATAGCGAATGCCGTCGTGGCGTGAAAGGTTGCTCGCAACCTCGGCCGGGACGATAATATAATACGCTGCGAGCGCGTATTTTAACGCCGGCATGTCGAGATAAACGATTTCGTGGCCTGCCGCCTTCAGTTCCTCAACCTTGCGTGCAAGCGCCCCGCGAATTTCCGTGTCCACCGCGTCATTGTCAAAATCCTTAATTACGCCAATCTTCTTAATCGGATCGTCAAAACCAGTCTCTTTACCGTAAAAATCCGGCAGAGTCGTTAGGTCGTTTGCATCCTGGCCAGCCGTTATCTGCATCAATAGATCCATATCATCGACATTTTGAGTGAAGAAGCCGACACAATCCGTACTTGAAGCCATCGCCACTACGCCGTAGCGGCTAATCGTGCCGTAGGTCGGCTTTAAGCCATAAACACCATTAAAGCTGGCTGGTTGGCGAATGGAACCGCCAGTATCGGACCCGGTCGCGAAGGGGACGATCCCGAGCGCTACCGCTACCGCCGAACCGCCCGAGGAGCCACCCGCAACTCGCTCGAGATCTCGGCTGTTTTTGGTTGGGCCGTAGTAGCTGTTCTCTGTGCTGGATCCATGTGCAAAAGCGTCAAGGTTTGTCCGACCAATCATAATTGCACCTTCGTCTTCAAGTCTCTTGACCGAAGTAGCCGTGATTGGACTAACGAACTCTTCAAGAATATGTGCCGAAGCCGTCGTGCCGCCTTCTGGACTGAGAAAGTTATCCTTTAGAGCATAAGGCACGCCAGCTAGCCGCCCGACTGGCTCGCCTTTTTTAAGCTTTTCATCAATCGCTGCCGCTTTTTTGAGCGCTTCAACATCATTGATAAAATTGAAGATATGATAATCTTCCTGGTACCGATGTGCTTTATCTAGGGCTTCTTGCACTAGGCTGACCGCACTAACTTCTCGACTCGCAGTTTTCATTACCCTCCCTCCTTATAGAACTTTTGGCACTTTAATTTGATTGTTTGAGACTTCTTTAGTCAAAGCAAGAAGTTGTTCTCGATTGGCTTCTTGAGGCAGAATTTCGTCTTCGCGCCAGACATTCTCCATTTCAAAAACCTGGTAAGTCGGCTCGACGCCCGACGTATCTAGCTCGTCGAGCTGCGAAATATAACCGATAATGTCTTTAATATTCGAGACCAACTGCGAGCTTTCTGCTTCGCTTAGGGCGAAATGCGATAGCTCAGCCAGATGAGCAATAACTTCCTGATTAACTTCCATACTTCCTATTATACTACAATTTGAGCATTTCTTAACCTTCTACCATCTTCCCTTGATTACTCATATGGCTAGACAACGGAGGGAGAAGCCCCAATAGCGAAAATTCCAGTCAATAGGTTTCTCTAAACTTGTGAGTACACCTGCATACTGTGCCTCAAGATAGTTGTTATAGCTATTTTCTAGACCATGGGAAGATTGTCCGTAAGCATTCTGGCCAGCCCAGCTTGCATCAGATGTTTTTTGACTAGTGTGCCCGCTGCGGACGAAGTGTTCGGGCAAACCTTAGCAGTATGCTAAGGTTTTGGGGACTTTTTGAGGTGCTCTACCTCTATTAGCTATTTTCAAACCTTAGCACCGGCGCTAAGGTTTTACCCGAACAGAAAAGTATAGGCTTTCGTCCGCAGCGGTGAAGTAACTATTGGTTATAACTTCTATTTAGCCTCATCGGCGTCAGTAACATCGATATGGTCTAAGCGCGAGCGCGACGTGTCGCACCTATATCTTCGTATTGGTACCGCTGATAGCACTGTAATATATGTGAACGCTGGGCATAATGCCCGCATGGGCATGTCCCTCCGTTGTCTAGCTATAGAGTAATCAAGGGAGGGTGAAAGAAAGAAACGCTTGATTTTATAAAAGCATTGTTATTCTGTCATCTCAAAACTTGCTGCAATCAGCGCCTTGAGTAACTCCGGGTCCACGCTGCCGTCTAACAAAGCCGTTAGCCAATGCTCCTTGTTCATATGATATGCCGGCAAAATCCCCGGTTCTCGCCGCAGGCTTATGATTAAGTCTGGATCGTTTTTCAGATTGATAAAATTCACCTTGCCCGGTTGTGATATCCGTAGTTTTTCGTAAGCGACATCTGCCACCAACGCAAACCATTTCTTATTCTCCAGATGCTTAAAGGTTGCATGATTCGGGGTGTCAGCCCACGGATGCTCTTCACGACAAGGATAATGTTCGTGAATATATCTAGTAACTTCGGTGCGGTCCATAAAACCATTATATATCAAAACAGGAGACATGCCTCCGCACATCTCCTGTTTCTTTTTAGCTGAGGGTCCTACATTTCAGCTACGTCTTCAGCCGACGGGCCACTTGCGAGGTCTTCGGTTTCAGCCATCTCTTCGTCAGCCCGAGCGTCAGTCACCTCAAGAGGTACAACACCGGTACCGACTGGAATCTTACGACCGATGATAACGTTTTCCTTCAGGCCATTCAAGTGGTCAACGCGGCCGTTAATTGCAGCGTTAATCAAAACCCTAGTCGTATCCTGGAAGGATGCTGCCGATAAGAACGAATCAGACCAGATAGATACCTTCGTGATACCAAGCAACAAGCTATCGTAAGTAGCCGGAGTCTTGCCCGCTTCTTCTAGACGTCGGTTCTCGGCTATGATTGCTGCCTTTGAAACGATATCGCCCGAAACGAAGCTAGAATCGCCCGCGTCGTCAATCATCACACGACTAAACATCTGGCGCACGATAATCTCAAGGTGTTTCGCCGAAATTTCGTGGCCTTGTGCCGCATAAACCGCAAGAACATCGTTCATAATGTAGCGAGCAGTTTCATCAGCGCCCTTGTATTTAAGCAGATCTTGTAGGTTTAGAGAACCAGTTGTAATACGGTCGCCCGCTTCCAGACGTTGACCATCTTTAACGATAATCTCAGCATCGCCCGGGATTTCCATTTTAACCGCACCGCCAGCTTCGGCGACGACGATGATCGCATCTTTAGTAAGTTGAGCATTACCGTCAGCCGGGGAAATCAGAGGCTCTTTGCCGTGGCCACGATCGGCTAAGACATCGCCAGCCTTGACACTCGCGCCATCTTTGACAAGCGGAGTACGGCCATCAAGTACCAATCGCATAGTATCGCCGCTATCTGGCGTAATTGTTACGATGTAACGATTACCTTCTTCGGCCACAAGCACCGAGCCAGAAACTGGCGTGACATAAGCCTGACCCTTTGGCGAACGAGCTTCGAGGAGCTCTTCCACGCGCGGAAGACCGCGAGCGATTGCACCAGAACCCGCCACGCCTGAGCCGTGTTTCGTATCAAGCGTCAGCTGCGTACCTGGTTCACCAAGCGACTGTGCGGCGATAACGCCAACTGGCTGATGCGCCGCTACGAGTTCACGCGTCGACATGTCGACACCATAGGCTTTGCGTGGCACGCCATTGACTGCCGTAGTCGTAAGAACGCTTTGAATCTTAATACTTTCGATTTTATCATCGTTCTCAATCTGTTCAGCGATATCGTGAGTGATTAGTTCATCCGCGCCAACGTAGCCTGGTACCGGCTCGGCTGCGTAGCGACCGGCGATCCGTGCCGCAAAGCCAATACCAGTATGCTCGGTCTCACTGCGGAAGACTTCAAAGCCCGGATCCGGAGCTTCTTCATCGGTCGTGAAGACATCCTGTGCTACATCAACCAACCTACGAGTGAGGTACCCGGAGTCCGCAGTTCTTAGCGCCGTAGATACCTGCCCCTGGCGAGCACCTCGGGTTGCAATAAAGCTTTCCAGGGTGTTCAACCCCTTCTTATAGCTACTCTTTACTGGGAGCTCAATTTCATTGTTGTTAATGTCGACCATGATACCAATCTCGGCGGAGGCTAGTTTGATGTTAGAAATACTACCACGAGCGCCCGAGTTTACCATCACCGCGATGTCGGTGTCCATGGAAGCGAGCTTACTCTTTAGGAAGTCGGAAATCTTTTTATCGATATCGCGCCAGTTAGCTACTGTTAGGCTATAGCGTTCTTCTTCGGTGACAAGCCCTTCATCAAACTGCTCCTGAATCAGCGCAGTCTTAGCATCGCCCTCAGCAATAAAATCGTCGATTTCCGGATAAGTCGGGTAATCGTCTTTTGCCGTCGAGACCGAAGCGATAGTTTCATACTCAAAGGCTAGATTCTTAACCGCATCAGCAGTCTTAACGGTAGTCTCTGGACCGTAGAGGTCAAAGATGTCAGCCATCACTTTCTTTAGCTGTTTGCTGGTCTGGACCGAATCATCATACGGGTATTCTTCTGGCAAAATTTCGTTAAAGATCACGCGTCCAAGAGTCGTATTACGGATTTCACCTTTTGCGAAAACCCGGATTGGCGTTTGAAGTGCAATCAAGCCCTGATCATAAGCCATTTCAGCTTCGTAAACCGAGCTAAACGGTTTGACCTTTTCCGTCTCGGTGCCCGGCTTATCGTAAGTCAAGTAGTAGATACCGAGCACTACGTCCTGGTAGATAGCAAGTACTGGGGCGCCGTCAGCTGGCTTCAAGAGATTCTTGCCAGCAGACATCAGCTCTCCAGCTTCAGCCTGCGCCGCGTCAGAGAGCGGCAAGTGGACTGCCATCTGGTCACCGTCATAGTCAGCGTTAAAACCGGAAGCTACGAGCGGGTGGAGCTGAATTGCTTTACCCTCGATTAGCTTTGGCTGGAACGCCTGTACTGATAGCCTGTGCAAGCTCGGTGCGCGGTTTAGCAAGACGTACTTACCCTTAATACATTCATCAAGTCCATCCCAGACCACCGCCTCACCAGCCTCAATCATACGAGTAGCTGAGCGAATATTTGCAGCGTGTTCGTTTGCAATTAGCCAAGAAATTACAAACGGTTTAAAGAGTTCAAGCGCCATCTGCTTCGGCAAGCCACACTCGTTCAACTTCAACTCTGGGCCGACCACAATCACGGAACGACCAGAATAGTCAACGCGCTTACCAAGAAGGTTCTGGCGGAACCGACCCTGCTTACCCTTTAGCAGGTCTGAAATGCTTTTGAGTTTACGACGACCATTTTGCGCACTAGCACTACGGCTGCCATGAACAGCAGAGTTGTCAATCAAGGCATCGACCGCCTCTTGAAGCATGCGCATTTCGTTGTGACAGATCACAGCTGGCGCGTTTAGCTCGATCAATTTCTTAAGACGATTGTTTCGGTTGATCACACGACGATAAAGATCGTTCAAGTCGGTCGTCGCAAAACGGCCACCTGGCAAAGCGATCATTGGGCGCAGATCAGGCGGAATTACTGGAACTACAGTAAGTACTAGGTCGACCGGCTTAATCCCAGCCGCTTCCATGCCTTCAAGCACCTTAAGACGCTTCATGATGCGCTTTTGTTTTTGGCCCTTAGCAGTTTCAACTTCTTCGTGCAGCTCGTCAATCATGCTCTTGAGATCGATTTCATCAAGCAAGCGTTTGATGGCGGTCGCGCCCATCTCGACTTCGACTAATTCATCATAATCGTCCGGCAAGTTCCGATAAGCTTGCTCGGTAATTACTGCACCTTTTTGCAAGCCTTCGAGCGCGTTTTTGCGCAGTGTATAGTCGGCCTCAAGCGCTTCGGACTCCTTCGCCTGTTCGTCGGCCAAAGCAGTAACGTTGGCGTTCTCATCTTCGGCTAGCTTCTCGTAGCGCAAGCGAATCGCTTCTCGAGCCGCCACAGTGTTAGCCTCTAGATCAGCCAAACGTTGTGCAATTTCTTCGTCCTTTGCGCTAATAATTAAATACGATGCGAAATAGACTACTTTCTCAATATTCTTTACGGTCAAGTTTAGTAACACACTAAGGGCGCTCGGTGTACCACGCATGAACCAGATGTGTGCAACTGGTGCCGCTAAGGTAATGTGCCCCATACGTTCGCGGCGAGCAATACTCTTAGTAACAAGGTTACCTTCTTTATCAACTGCAGCTTCACGCGAGCGAACACCTTTTAGCTTTGAATCATGCGGGTTAATATCTTTGACTGGTCCAAAGATGCGTTCGCAGAAAAGACCATCACGTTCCGGCTTTTGCGTGCGATAATTGATAGTTTCTGGCTTTAAGACTTCACCATAGCTCCAGCCCAAAATGTCTTCCTTGCTCGCGACACTGAGCCGAATTGAATCAAAGTCGTTGGCGCTGATAAAATTATCCATCCAGGCCATCTTACAACTCCTCTCCGAGGTCATCCGAGCCCGCGTCGTCTAGATCGACGTCTAGATCCGCATCGTCTTCTGCCTCTGTTATTTCTATCCCCTCATCATCAAGCATCTCTTTTGCTTCTTCATCATCAAGATCGACTAACGTATCAAGCTCAGTTTCTTGAATACCATGCTGCGCATAGATCAAACGATCATCATGCTCGCGCTCAATTTGACGTGAGGTGCGTTCAATCACTTCGCCAGCATCGGTCGAATTACCATGATCGAGCAACTCTACCTTCAAGCCGAGACCTTGGAATTCTTTCACCAAAACATTGAAGCCTTCTGGCAGTTTCGGCCCTTCGATTGGTTCGCGTTTGATAATGCTTTCGTAAGCTTTCGCGCGGCCATAAACGTCATCAGACTTAATTGTAAGCATTTCCTGCAAAGCCGTTGCTGCACCATAAGCTTCAAGTGCCCACACCTCCATTTCTCCGAAGCGCTGGCCACCATTCTGAGCCTTACCACCGAGTGGCTGCTGAGTAACTGCAGTGTATGGACCAGTCGAACGGGC
>CAYOLY010000024.1:0-7885 GCA_964404945.1 uncultured Candidatus Saccharibacteria bacterium
GGCTATGTTTATTTTTGGTTCCTGAATAAATTTTGTATTCAAGAACTATCTCTATAATACTCCCCCAAAATGCTTACGTCAACAACTTTTTGAACAAATTTTTTATAATTTTTTCTGAGTTTTCCACAGGCGTTTTGTGCGTCAGCTATTTCACGCTCCGCCACGCATTTTGGTAATTTGTTGTAAAAATCACAACAATTATTTTTCTGCTAGCTAAAAACTTCCCACTCAAATTTTTACATATTTATCTAAAAAATCAAATCTCAAAATAATTGGTGGAGCTGCCGGATACTGCCTCCGGGTCCGAAAAATTTCCATAATACCATTCTACACACATAGTTCCTTGTTTCGCCAGCGAAACCCCACAGCAGCAAAGAACAAAACTGTGAGCGCTCTAATCTAAGTTTTCGAGCAAAGCGCGATTAAGACTTTGCCTTATCACCGTAATCTAATAATCTGCCGCCTACGGCGCCTACGCGTCAGACCAGCCTATATAAATTATATCTTAGGCGTAAACAGGTGCATAAAGCACGTGTTTTGCAGTGTTCTTTTCACTTTTTCAATACTTACGGTATCAATCGTTGTGCCTGGTATCTGTTAATAATCCGTCTAAGCTTTGTCAGCCCCAACTACTTCCATTATACCAAACTTCCTCAAAATCACAAGCTTTTCCTTCCCTGTTACTGTCTATTTTGTAAAAAATACTTGTTCAGATTTATGACGCTTGCTTTCGTTTAGGCGATCTGGTGCTATAGCCAGGCCATCTTCAAGCTAGACCTTATGTATGTAAAAAATACAACATTACTTCAGATTCAGCATAATCACTTTATATATCTGTTTTTATTCCCTGCAAGGTATGCTTATTGTAAAAATTACATAAACACCAGCCAAATCGGGTATCTTCCCTGTTTCCATATTTACGACTTTTTGTCCACTGCCAAATCTCTTATTGTTAATATTCTTATTCAAAGCCTGAGTATGTCACCTTCTCCGTATTTTTACCACTAGTTACGCTTAACTTTTGTACTCAATCTCACTGTTGTAAAAATAACTAAAACAGATTACCGGACACTTTTTACGATTTTCTTCATGCTTGTGCTTGTTATTTTCGAAAAAATTTTGTTACACTCGCTTCATGATTGCAAAAGTTCACTCCGCTATACCCTACGGCTATACCGGTAGGCTCGTTGAAGTCGAAGGAGACACTAACCGTGGGCTCCCTGGTTTCAACATCGTCGGCATGGCTAATAAAACCATCTTCGAAGCTCGCGAGCGCGTTCGCTCAGCTATCGCCAATTCCGGGCTCATCTTCCCTGATCAAAAGGTTACTATCAACCTTGCGCCTGCCGAATTGACGAAAGACGGGTCGCACCTCGACATCCCTATCGCTCTCAATATCTTAGCTCTCGCTGGGCAAATCCTACCTTCCGATCTACAAGACCGGCTATTTGTGGGCGAGTTATCACTCGATGGTCAGGCAAAACCTGTTCGTGGCATTATCAATATCGTTGAAACTGCCGTCGCTGCCGGCTTTCATGAGATCTATGTCCCTTTCGAAAATCTTCCTCAAGCCTCGTTGGTATCGAACGCTCACCTCTTTGGTATTACTAGTTTGCTCGATCTCATCCTTCATCTCAAAGATGAAAAGTCGCTTCCTAGCCAAGCTATGAAGCTTCCCAATAGCAGCCGTTCTCTCCCCCAATCTCCTTCCATTGTTAAAAATACCAAAACAGCGGAAAACGGGCCATTTCTCGATGACATTTGTGGGCAAACTCTCGCCAAGCGCGCCCTCAGTATCGCTATTGCTGGACGCCATAATATCCTCCTTTCGGGTCCGCCCGGAGCTGGCAAAACTATGCTTGCCCGCGTTGCTGCCGAGCTACTCCCTCCACCCACTCCCGAAGAGGCTATCGCTATCACCAAGATCCATTCTCTACATGCTTTTACCGACCAAATTTATCACCAACGCCCCTTCCGAGCCCCACACCACACCGCTAGCAGTACCTCTGTCATTGGCGGTGGGCCCCATGCCAGCCCAGGCGAAATCTCGCTTGCTCATCATGGCATCCTATTCCTGGATGAGTTGCCCGAATTCCCACACAACGTGCTCGAAGCGCTTCGTCAACCGCTTGAGGATAAAATCATCTCCGTCAACCGTGCGAGCCAGCACACAGTTTATCCTGCCAATTTTATGCTCATCGCGACCATGAACCCCTGTCCTTGTGGTTTTTACAATGACCCGCACCAACCCTGTACTTGTTCCCTTCATGACATTGAACGCTACCACAAGAAAATTTCCGGACCGATTCTTGATCGTATTGACCTAGTTATCAACGTTGATAAGGTCCCGATTGAGGATCTAGCTCCAACTGCCCATGTCAAAAATACTATAACAGACGAAAAACACCCAGAGCATGACCATGTCAAAAATACTATTGCAGAGGCCACTAAACGACAATATCACCGCTATGGTCGCCTAGACACCTATAATAGCTCCCTTACTACTCAAAATCTCTCCCGTTACGTTCATATATCACCTTCCGCCCGCAAGTTGCTTACGACCGCCGCCAACCAGCTAAACTTGACCGCGCGAAGCTATTTTAAAGTCGTAAAAGTTGCCCAAACTATTGCTGATTTAGACTCTCTAACAGAGGTCGGACCTGAACAAATTTCTGAAGCGTTGTCATTTCGACAACAACTTTTCTAACATTCATTCGTACACAAAAATTACGATCTGAACAAATTTTCTATCATTTATTGTCAGTCTTCAGCCTCGCCCACCAGTCTAACGACAAGCTCTTCAATTTCTACCTCTAGTTCCCCTCAAAATTTGCGTCTTGCTCCCCCGGAACCCCCGTAAAACCCCTTGCATTCAAGCTTCTACTTTGTTATAATTAAATAAGTTCTAACAACGAAAGGAAGCTAATCATTAGTAAAACATCACGCACTAAACTTAACGGAGAAATCCGCTACCCTTCTGTCCGCGTAATCGGAGCTAATGGCGAGCAACTAGGCATCATGTCTAGCCGCGACGCGCAACTTATCGCCAAGGAACAAGGAGTCGACCTGGTAGAAATTTCTGCTAACGCCGATCCACCAGTTGTCAAAGTCATCGACTGGGGTAAATACCAATACCAAAAGATGAAAGAAGAAGCCAAGAATCGTAAAAAGGCCCGCGAAAAACAGTCCGAGCTTAAAACAATGAAGATTGGCCTGAAGATTAGCGACAACGACCTTAATATCAAAGTCCGCAAAATCAAAAGCTTCCTCGAAGATGGTGACCGCGTCAAGATCATGGTCATTTTCCGTGGTCGCGAAATGGCTCATAAAGAACTCGGACAAGCTATGCTTGATAAGATTCTTACGCTCATTTCTGAAGATTTCGAGATCGCCCAAGAAGGCAAGCCGCAATTTGCCGGACGCAACTTCTCCATTAGTGTTCGCAAGAAATAACTTAGAGAAACAAATCGTTGTAACTTTGACAGCTACAGAGGTAATCCTCATTTATTAGTGAAAGTTCAGAAGAAGTAATTCCTACTTCCATGGCCCACTGATCGCTCTTTCAATATCAAATAACCGTTTAGTATTGTGCCCAGGCCTAGCCTTCAACACAACCTAAACCATAAAGGAACTTTTATGCCAAAACTCAAGACGCATAAAGGCACCGCTAAACGTATCAAGATTACCGGCTCTGGTAAGCTTGCTCGTGAGCGTGCATATGGCAATCATATCCTTGCCAAAAAATCTAAAGCCCGCAAACGCAACATGAAAACTGCTGCCTTTGTGAATGGTAAAATTGCTAAAAACGTTAAAACTGCATTAGGAGTCTAAGATGAGAGTTAAACGTGGTGTGCCTGCACGGGCAAAACATAAAAAGACTTTAGACGCCGCTAAGGGGATGCAACATTACCGCACCCGCAGTTTCCGTCTAGCAAAACAAGGCGTCATCAAATCCCTTCGTTATTCTTACCGGGATCGCCGCAATCGTAAACGCGATTTGCGCGCACTCTGGATTACTCGTATCAACAATGCTTCGCGCGAGCTTGGTCTTTCCTACTCTCAACTAATGTCCGGCCTCAAGCAAAAAGGCGTTACGATTGACCGCAAGATTCTTGCTGAACTCGCCGTTAACCAGCCCGAAGCTTTTAAAGCCGTCGTCAATACGGTAAAGGAGACTAAATAATGGCAGTCTGCGAAATCAGTGGCAAAGGCAAAATGTACGGTCATAACGTTTCGTTCTCGCAACGCAAGACCCGCAAAGTCTTCAAGCCAAACGTTCAGAAAAAGACCTTAATCGTTGATGGGCAGAAGCTCAAAGTCAACGTCGCCGCTTCTACCTTGAGAACTCTCAAGAAAAAGGGCTTGGTCAAATAAATTAGACTGAACAATCTTATTATAGCTAAAAATCCGTAGCTAAAAACTACGGATTTTTTGGGCTAGCTACGCGCTATCCCCAGAAATTATCTAAAAATGAGCCGTCAATAAGCCGGGTTCTGTAATTCCCCTCTCGGAGAACCGACAACCATCTATCTAGACCATGGATTGCTCCATGGTTCCAGCGGTGCGCGTGCATCCTCGAGCCAAGGTTTCTAGCACTCCTTGCAGCTGATAGGGTTTGCCTCCGCTCCATGTCACCATGCAGCGCTGTGAGCTCTTACCTCACTCTTTTCACCCTTACCACGGAGGCTAAAACCACCAAAATCGGTGTTTCTCTCGCATGAAGTGCGTCTTCACCGACGAGCGAATGCGAGAAAACGCCAAGTTTGGCGGTTTTAGTCCCGCGGCGGTTTTAGTTTCTGTGGTACTTTCCCTACCCTTGCGGGCGGTCGCCGTTAGCGACTATCATGCTCTGTGCTGCCCGGACTTTCCTCTTGTGAACAAGCGGTTGTCTTTCAGGCTCTTTTATATTGTAGCATAAGATTCGATTTTTTCCAAGCTTAAACATAAAACAAAAGGCCCCAGCAAAACCAGGGCCTTCCTCGCCATTAATATTAGCAAGGCCGCCCAAGCGCCAATAGACACCCAAACGTAAAATTAGTACTTGTTGTCCGCTAGAGCCAGCGCAGTTTACCCGCCAAAGTCCCCCGCCAGGTACAACCACGGCCCATGGATGATGTCCGAGACGATGGTATCAGCACTGCCGAAAATCAGCGTGTTCACGAAATAAGCTATCGTCATCAACACGCCCAGCCCCAGCGCGATATACGCCGGCGCCGACCAAGCGATACCGGTGAGCGTAAGATAGAGCTTCTCGTTATCAGGAAAAGCCGGCTCTGTATATTCTCCACCGTACAGATTGTTGCGTCGCGCAAACAGCATCGTCAAGAAGCTTACGTGTAGTTGTAACAAGAAGACGTACGGCATCCGCAGAAAACAGTAATCGCACCAGCTTTCTTTAGCCGTTGCTTTTAGTTCATATCTGCCATCCACGGGCGTGAGCAATTCCACTTTTTCATAGCTATACTTCGTGTACTTGAACCTGCATCCACCAATGGGGATATCATAGTTCCGATACGCCAGCACCGCCATCACAGCCACGGCCACGGCGCCCACCGCCAGATGGATATGCAGAGCATACCAGATCGGCAGCAACACCGCCAGCAGCGTGCAGACGCCCAGCGTAATCGGCAGGAAGAGCAGCGCCAACACCACGCAAACGAAAATCCGCCCACCGGTCACAAACTGCCCAAGCTTTTCCAGCCCCGTCATCATGACTTTTACAATCGTTTTACCCATTTTCTATTTCCTCCCCAAATTTTTTGCAGCAAAACTACAAAGCCAAACAACAAGCTTTTAAGCTACGGGAGGTCTTGGGAGACCTCTTACCACCATTGTAGCATACTTACTCAAAAAAGTCAATAGCAAAACAATAAATATCCCCCCCCCGCAAGTAACCCGAGCCTTCTCTAACACTCGTCCTCGTCAAACTGCCGATCAATCGCCTCATTCGCCTGCGCATCAGCTTTCGTATTATGCTCCCTCGCTACATGAATAAACGCACAGGCATCAAAATTCTTCAAAAGTCTCTGAATATCATCATAAATGGACATCAGATCGCGATTTTTTAACTTATAAATGCCATTCATCTGGTTTACCATCATCAGATTATCGCTCACGAAACGTACCGATTTTAATCCTAGTTCAATTGCTTTCAGGCAGCCTGTCCTTAGCGCATGATACTCCGCCACTCGCGAAGTCGCAAACCCAATAAACTCGCCTCCGCTCGCCAAAACCGCCCCGTTTTCCCCCACAATATGATAACCCACCCCCGACGGACCCGGATTGCCCCGGCTGCTGCCGTCGACGTAGACCGTCGCACTATTCGCCACATCTTTATAATTCGTTCCACGTACGCCCTCACGCCCTTCGATCTCCAGCGTCGTAATGCTAGCCTCGTCCAGATGATAGCTCGCCATCTCTTCCGGCTTAATATATTTATACGCCGTATAACGCTCCCGCGGCTCAATCTTCGTGTCCGAACCCAGCTGAATTTCATAGATTATGTAAAGGTTACTCAGCTGGCTCGAACCCTGCGGTGCCAAAAACGTCACCACATCCTTCAGAGTCGTCTTCTCGGTCACTTCCACCCCTAGGTATTCCTCCAACATACGATCCATCGCCTCTTCGGGCTGCTCACCAAATTTGATCTTCCCCGTCGGCAGCTCCCAAGTCGGGATCCCATCAATCCGGCCTTGCGCCTTCTTCATAATTAAAACTTCTGCGCCCTTTTGAACAATTCCGGCAACTCGAATTCGCTGTTTCACAATCTTCCCTAAATAAATCTATTCTTATGCTTAATTATAGCACAAACTTTGAAGCTTGTTATTAGTGGTCTAGTTCAAGGCGAGAATGAAGCGCGAAACAAGACGTATTATACATACGTCGCGTGAGCACTGGAATTCTCAACGCGGAAATAGACGCTAAGAGCATGCTTCAAAGCCCTAGAGACGATGTTTTCCTTGTTATAAAGACAAGGTGGGTAAAATCTTATGCGACATTTCCACGGAAATGAGCCACGAAATCCCAAAACATGATTATTCAGGAAAATCATGCCGCCTCTAGGGTTACCTCTATTATAGCATACCTACTTATCCTATGCTATAATTATCTCATGCAGAAAACAGTCTCAACACAGAGATCACCTCGACACAAACCAATTCTCCAAATCGTCATTGGCATACTAATCGTGATACTATCAATAGTTGCCTTTTGTTGTTTCAGCTGGCAAGACTCTGACTTCGCTTTCTTGGGCATATCAGGTATGATCGGCTTCCCGATCTTAATTATCCCTATGCTTTTGTTAATTTTAGCTTTCGGTATCGGCACCAAATTCGTTCTTCAAGGTGTTTACAGCCTTATCGACAAACGCTAATTACCTAACCTTCTTCATCTTCCCTTAGATTACTCTATATGGCTAGACAACGGAGGGAGAAGCCGTAATATTTAAAATTAGTGGCGAGCGGTACGGAAGATTGTATGTCAAAGTATTCATTTTTGGCTTCTTCATGACTGTCTGAGGCTATGCTTGCCCAATAGTGCGTAATCCCGGCCATGTAACCTAGTGCGCCATCGCTAATGTCTGGTCTCCCGCTGCGGACGAAGAAAAATCATATTTCGTCCGCAGCGGGCACCCCAGCAATGATAAGAATTGGTACGGCAATAGCCTCTACATGCCAGGTATGTGGGGAGCATACTGGTCAGACCATACAGTAACTAATAGTACTTATAATATCTATAACTTCATGATTGATGCTGCCGCTAGAGTAGTTCCTTCCAATACCGAAGCCCTTAATCGATATTGGGGTCACTCCCTCCGTTGTCTAGCCATATGAGTAATCAAGGGAGGATGAAGGGATAGGGAGTTTGGCGAACAATATGCTAGAAC
>CAYOLY010000025.1:0-7420 GCA_964404945.1 uncultured Candidatus Saccharibacteria bacterium
GCTGCTATCGCTTCCCGCTCCACCTATTAACTCTCAGCACCCCAGAACCCCCGCATTGTTCTAATCCCCTTCAGGCATTTCGCTTTGAGTTCAGGGTTATAGGATTGCTCCAGAGCAATCTAGCGCAAACTTGCGCTTTATCCCTCCTCGACGTTTGAGTATGATAGGAATACCAGTTAGTTCCTTCTACTCAGCCAGATCTTTTAAGCCCCGCTCTCTATCGAGAGCGGGGCAAAAACATCCTTAAAAGACGCTTATGCCTATAATAACACGTGTTATAATAGAAAAATCGTTGAACTCAAAATCCTATCCTACCCAAAGAGCCCCTCTTTCGAGGGGCTCTTTGGCCGTATGGAGCGATCAAAATCGATCGTTTCTAGTTAGTGAAGCGGAGTGACGTCGAAAAAGATATTCGAAAACGTCCTCGCAGTCATTCCCCACTCCACCTGCGGAGGATTACTCGCACGGTCAAAACCGCAACGATTCACCTCCGCAGCTAGAAACTTACAGACCAGCCTGAGGTTCGTTAGCAAAAGCTAACAATCTTCTAGCCTAATCTTGTTCGATTAGCGCAACGAGCGGCGGCTAACGATGTAGTAGCCTGCAGCTGTTACGATCGAGCCAGCAGCAACAACGCCGCCAGCAACTGCTTCTGGACCAGTGCTTGGGAGCTCATTTGGAGTGTCATTTGGTTTGTTTTCGCAAGTCTTGTTGACAACTACCGCAGCATAATCCTGCAAAGTAATTTCGCCAACACCAGCCTTTACCCAGTTCACGAGAGTATTAGAACCACAAGCCAAGTTCTCATCGACAACTTCCGCCGTGTAGCGGACATAAGCGTTCGAGTTTGGAGTGTAGTTACCAATGTTGATACCGGTAGTAGCAATGGTGTCCTGATCGATCTTTGCGCCGTCATATTTGGCGTTGTAAATCTTAGTCGTACCAGCGACGTACTTCAAATTGCTTGGAAGTGCGCTCTTGATCATCACATTGTTTTGGGTCTCGTTAGATTTGCTGGTGTTGCGGTACTGAGTTTGAATCTCAACCTTGTCACCAACATTTGCAGCGACCTGGGTCTGCCATTCAGTAGTACCAGCAAGACGAACCTTGGTCTGGACAGTGTAATCGGTGTCGAATACAGCCTTCACACGGATCGTAATGTAGCTAGCATACTGATAGCAACCTGGAACTTCGCCATTCAAAGAGCTGTAACCAATTTGAATGCCGTTGTTCGAAGCAGCTTTAGTAACGATTTCGTCGCTAAGCTGGCGGCCACCATTCTTACCAACGCCGTTGTTCTCGATCAAAGCCGAGCCATAGACGTATTCAAGATGGAAAGCGTTGTCGCTATTGAAGTTAACGTAATCCCAATATTTGTTCGGAGTAGCATTGTCAGAGAAAATGAAACCATTGACCTGGACCTGCTTTGCCGAATCGGTTGGGATACTGAACGCTACGCGAGTGTTTTTCGACACAGCGCCGTTCGGGTTGTTGTTGTGCACGTAAAGGCGGATGATATACTCTTCGCCGTCTTTGACTGTAATGTTGTTACCGTTCCAAACATTGTTCTTTCCAGCATCAACACCGGTGTTTACGCGTGCACCGACGAAGTTTTTCTCATCGCCGATGGTGCTATTGCTGATGGAGTTGAAGACAATCTTGTTGCCCCAAGACGCAGCATTATCAGTAATCTCCTGATAAGTGTAGCTGCGACGGCCACCAGCGCTATCACCCCAAGCCGAAACGAGGGATGGCACCGACACAACACCCGCGACTGCTGCTGCGCTAGCAACAAACGCGAGGGTAGCTTTAACTGCTTTATTCATTATAATCTCCTCTCAAAAAGATAAATGATTTTACTAGTTAATTTAAAGTTAATATTAATCTGGTCCAAATTGTTAAACTCCATCAGTCCGACAACCGAATCATCTCAAACACAATTTAACTTGGGGTATCCCCGGGGCCCGAAGGTCCCGGGGATAAGGTACGTCCCCATTTGCTGGGAAATTTATATACAAGTCAACAGTATATCATTTCGGTTCACCGCCGGAATATTGACCATCAAAGGTCTGTCCGCCGGTGGTTTCCGTTGTCGTAGTAGTGGTCCCATTACCGTTTTCGGTGGTAGTGGTGACCGTAGTGTTGTCGACGGGTGTTATCGGATTGCTATCCGTGGTACCACCGTGTGTGGTCCCGCCATCATCAGCAGTAACAGTTTCGTTACCGCCAGCCGGTTTTCCGGTCTCGCCGGAAGTCTGATGGTCACCCTGAGTCACCGTAGTGGTGCTGCCGCCATTGCCCGAAGTGGAGGTGGTGTTATTATTGTTGTTATTGTTATTACCACCGCCACCCGGCGTAGTCGTAGTACTACCCTGGGCAGGGTAGTCTTTGGCGCCAGGGTCACTTGTCTGATGGTCGCCGGTGCCATCACCGGGGAGGTTCTCACCTCCGCCAACTTCAGCGTTGGACTTACCGGAGCCGTCGTCCCGTTCGGTATTGACAGGATCCACGACGGGATCCTTGGCACCTTGGCCATCAGGCGTACGACCATTCGGCCAATAGAAGACCGTGTCGTAAAGAGCCTGAGTGCCCATGGTGCCCGAGGGGGCGAAGTCGTACTTCGGCGTATAGCCGGGCAGGTCGTAGATGGGGATATTGTAATGAGTCCCCTCGGTGACCCACTTGCGATAAGGCTCGAAAGCCTTCACCGACCCTTCACTGGTCACTTTCTTGTAGCTGATATCCAGCTTATGCTGGACCAAGCAGACCACAGGTATCGTATAATCCTGAGCCGGCATCTCACCAGTAATACGCGCACTGTCCCGCAGGACATAGTTTGTATCCTGGTCGCTGCTGCTGGGCGCCGAGACATTGAAACCGTAGTCGGCGCCTGCCGCATAGGTCCCAACATAGACCGGGTTCTTGTCGAGCAAGGTCCATGCCCCGTTCAGCGAGTAGTACCCGCGCTGGTAGTAGAGCTTGTAGCTCGAGACCTTGTCGTAGTAGAACTCAGCCCGGATGTTGCTACCGTTCACGGTCACCTTAACCGTCTCGTAGCCCTTGTGGATGGTATAGTCATTCACGGGTTTAGCGTTGACATTGTAGGTGCCGTTCGGGACAGCATCATAGACGGTGTATTCGGACAACACGACATTGTTTCGGTTGCCCCACTCGTAGCCGATGGCCGTAACCTTGTAGGTCTTAGCCTGCGCCGGGATCTTGTCGTAGTAAAATTCCGCTACGGCGTTAGACCCGTTTACGGTCACACTCACAGACTCGTAGCCTGTGTGCACGACATACCCGCCAACATTCGGCGCCGAAATCGTCCGGCTCTCGCCGCTCTTTACGCCACTCACGGAGGTGGCCTTGGGGAGCACAACGGTTTGTTTGTTGGTCCCCCACTCGTAGCCTATTACATAAATAGTGTAGGTGGGATCCGGCTTCGTGCCGGGGTCACCAGTCCCCTTCGGGGGGTCGCTCGGTGTGACCGGCTGCACGGGAGCTTTCGGATCAAACAGTTCGATCCGCTTGTCCCATACATTGATACCGATCTTAATCGCGCACTCACCCTCAGTACCGTCAGCCAGCTTGTAGCGGGCAACGAAAATCACTGCAGCCGAGGACTCCTGAACGGGGCTCTCAACGAGCCGAGTGTCGCTGGCTTTCGCCACGATCGGCAGATGCCAGTTGTGGCTGGATTCCGCCGACTCTACACCGATAGCCGTGAACTGATCAAACAATACCGCCAGCCTTACATTGTTGTAAAAAACATCGTTCAGCAGGGCGGTGCACTCGTCGTTCAGCAGGGCGTTAACACCTTTCGTGGTGCTGTCGGTCCGGCCGAACACCTCGTCCAGCCAGTCCGCATAATCTGCGAGCCAGGGATTCAGTGTCAAAATTTCCGGCGCCATCAGCCGGCAAGCCTGAACAAAACCGTCGGCGTAGATGGGATCCATGATGATTTTCTTCTGGATTCCCTTCTTGATTCTTGCGAGGGTATCGTCCGTGTAGCTGCCATCCAGCAGGATTTTGAGGTCCTGCATGGGAGTGCTGACGCAATACTCGAACTTGCCACCAGCGTCATGAACAGCCTTGTTGCGGGCCTCTGCGTTGGACGGCATCGAGCTGTCATCCCAGGTGTTGAACATCTCGGTCTTCCAATTCGGGTTGAAGGCGTCGAGATACTTCTCCAGGTCGCGTTCGTCCATGTCGATCCTCAAATGATCGAGGCTACTGGGACCCGGTTCGGTGGTGCCGTCGTCCGGCGGGATTTGTTCCTGCTGCTGGCTAATTCGCCAGTCATTGTAGGCGGCCCATGCCGGCGGCAAATTGCCGATCAGGATCAACACCGCCAGGACCAGGGTAACTATGCGGAAAATCAGATTGGGTATAGTGGTCTGGGCGTGATATCGGATGCCATTAATGACACCGATGACGCCGGCGACGGCGAGGGCGATGCCGGTGACCGAGAAGGCCCCGTACACCACTGCGGTCGCGACCATGCCAGCGGCAAAAAATGCAATTCCTCCCACTGCAGCGGAGAGGATCGCCAGCACAAACAGAACTGCGAATAACATAGTGCTTTCCTCCTTATTCTCGAAAGTTTTGTGGAACTGAACGACGGACAGGGGGTACCAACCCCTATCCAAGATGAATGGGGTTGGTGACAGACATTTGTCACCCGCATGCGAACGTGGCTGTTGACTTTGTATAATTAACAGATACAAAATGAATTGTATCTGGGATGATTCGATTGTTAAATGGA
The DNA here is from genome assembly GCA_964404945.1 of uncultured Candidatus Saccharibacteria bacterium. Lineage (GTDB taxonomy): Bacteria > Patescibacteriota > Saccharimonadia > Saccharimonadales > Saccharimonadaceae > Nanosyncoccus. The sequence goes on from CAYOLY010000025.1 coordinate 4,766, forward strand.
CCTCTGGTCGAATCGCTCCCACGGTTCTTCCAGACTGCTTCCATTGTAGCACACATCTCTGAAAAAGTCAATACTAAAATAACTAAGTAAGCATAAAGGCAATGCTTTTTAATATAACAGTTATAAAACAGGGGTAAAAATGGTTAGTTTTGCGAGCTTATTTGGAGAATATTCTAGATAAAGCATAAGTTTGACAAATTCTAGTTTTATGCTTATGCTTATGTGCTAGATAAAATTGTTTTCAAAAAAGAAAAACCGCCCCCAAAGTAGGGGACGGTTTTAGAGGTATTGCGCTGTCGCCGCTTTAACGGCAAAATTCCGGGTCCCCCACCCCCCTTACCGTTCGCATGGTGTGCCCGGCGGCCCATTAGCGACCGCCGCCGACACCACCGCCGCGGCCGGAGTTGGGGTTGGGGTTGGAGTTGCTGCCCGGCTGCTGGGGCTGCGGAGCGGGCTGAGACTGCTGCATGATCGCGTGGATCTGCTGCGCCGTCTCGATGCCGACCTGCAGAGTGTCAGCCAGCTGCTGGATAGCCGGATCGACCGGGGGCTGCTGATTCTGCTGCCCGGCAATGGTGACAGTGCCACCACGCGCCCGCAGCTCATCGGCCAGAGCCTCGGTGGAGACATCTCCCAGCTGCACGCCGCGATCGTCGCGGGGAGCGACCTTTACCTCGGGAATGGCGTATCCGCCAGTCCGGGCGGCCTCTTCCGTCCGCCGCGCGTGCATGCGCGCCAGGTGAGCCTTCTCCTCGCTCGCGGAAGTGCGACCAAGGTCGCGGCCGTCCGCGTCGAAGTTGTGCACCTCGACCGAAGCGGTCGGAGCGACCATCAGGACCTTCAAGGTGCTGGGGTCGTACTTTTCGACCAGCTTGGCATAGGTGAGCTTCAGGTCGCCCACATTGAAGATCTCGGTGGGGAAGACCGCCAGATCCTGCGGGTCGACCGCGCGCTGGGCGCCGGGGTTGTTGCTGCCGGTGGCGGAGTCGGAGTCGTCCCGGATACGGCTGTCACGCCGTCCGATTCTCTCCCTTTTCTTCTCGTCGCCGGTCTCGGTGGGCTTTCCCCAGTTCAAGGGTTTGAAAAAGCTGCTCATGTCTAATACCTCCTAAAATGATAAAATTCGCTCAACGTTGGCGGCGGAGTGCCACTTTCGTCTCGACACTTCCATATTAGCACACATGCTTAAATTTGTCAAGTGTTTTATCACTGAAAATCCAGTAGATTTTCGAAAAAGTCCTTATTCTTCCCTGTTATGCTAATGTTAGAATAGTTTTATTTTATAACAATTATGGTTAGAATATATCAAAATTAGTTGCTAATGGAACAAGCCACCCCGAAGGGTGGCGAGTACGGTTTTAGATCTGTGGCTTAGATTATCCAAGGGTACTTGGCTTTAAATAGAGCAACAATACCCTCGGGCGTGTAGTCGCAAGGGTCAAGTTCTTTACCCTGTTCATCGACTAAGCCACCATCGACGGCACCGATAGCGAATTCGCGCGCCAGCTTGGCGTAGCGACTCCACTCGGAGCCGTACTTCACGACGGCGAATACCCCGCCTATGATAGCGGCGGCGGCCAAACAAAAGTCGTGCGAGGGAAAAGCCCGCCAGTTCGTCGCAACAAAATAGACGCCTAGAACACAGGCTCCGACTCCGACCAGCGTATAACTGCGGTACTTCTCGCCACAGCCGTAACGGCTAGAGTTGTACCGCTCAAAATGATAGCGGCGAGCCATGCGATAAATTTGCTTGCGGGAGTAAGGTTTTGCCATTAAGATCTCTCCTTCACCGGTAGAATAAGGTTCAACACCAGAGGCATGTTTTTCATAAACAACCCCGGGCGAACTTAATTATCTTATCACGCCAAAGAAACAGCGTCAACGTTTAGACATAAGCGTAAACAGGGGTGAATTTGGCTATAATAATCGGCTTTTCATATTAAGCAGATGTCTACAAGCCAAAAAAGTTCCCCCGCACGTGGCGGGGGATAGGTAGAGAAGAGATCAAGGCTCTTCGCCGGTATAGCTGCGGTAAAAATCGCGGACATCAGCGTAAGTCTCGTTGCCGCCGTCCGTGCAAATGAATGCAAAATCGCGGGCAGACTCAGCAAAGTGCCGATAGCCGCCCCAACAGAGTCCGGCCAAAACAAAGCAGCCACCCGTCGCCAGATAGTGAAGCGGGTGAAAAGCCCGAGCATCGCTGAAAAACAGGATACGAAGCGCCGCAAAAGCTCCAGTAATCAGGAACGCCACTGCCAGGCCCAGAATCAGATAACCCAGCCCGTGAAGGTGATGCCGGATGTAAAAACTGGCAGCATAATGCTCGATCTTTTCTCCTGGCAAACCTAATTCTTTGGATGTTGGAAAATGTGACATGAATGATTCCTCTTTCTCCGGTTTTGGACAGATTTTGGACAGGTGATCGAAAAATTCGGAACGTGACAGACGGGATTTAGCCTCCTTCTCTCAAAATGTGCTGGTCTACGGTTCAAAAACAGTACGTTCCGAAACGCATACTTACATTGTAGCACAGAAATTATTTTTTGTCAAGGTTATTCCCTTTTCTAGAGAAGAGTGGTATAATGGCTCCGTAGTTCCGCGTATGGTGGGATTAGCTCAGATGGTTAGAGCGTCTGATTGTGGTCCAGAAGGTCG
>CAYOLY010000026.1:0-5975 GCA_964404945.1 uncultured Candidatus Saccharibacteria bacterium
AACCTAAGAATAAGCAAAGGCAGGGTTAAGCATGGCACGAATTGCTAGCGTAACTATCCCTTCCGAGAAGCAAGTCTGGATTGGCCTGACTTACATCTACGGAATCGGACAGGCTACGAGTAAAGCCATCCTTGCGGAGGCCAAGATTGAGCCTACCACTCGGGTGAAAGATCTCACCGAGGCTGAAATTCAAAAGATCAATGACATCATCGCCAGTCAAAAGACCGTCGAAGGTGATTTGAAACGCCTCGTGACCAACAATATCAAACGTCTTAAAGACATTAACTCCTACAAGGGCGTCCGCCACAAAGCTGGTCTTCCAGTTAATGGACAACGCACTCGCACGAACGCACGTACTCGTAAAGGTAAAGCTATCGCCGTTGGTGGTGCACAACCTAAGGCAGCGAGCAAGACTTAGAAATAGGAGTATAAAATGGCAGAAGATATTGCTAAAAATCAAGAAGCTCCTGTTGCCGAGGAGCAAGTCGTCAAGACTAAAGCAAAAGGCAAAAAAGGTAAGCGCGTTGTTACCTCTGGTCAGGTGCACGTCCAAGCTACCTTTAACAATACTATCGTCACCGTTACCGACAAAAACGGTGGAGCTTTGGCCGCTTCGTCGGCTGGCGCCAACGGTTTCCGCGGCAGCAAAAAAGGCACTGCCTACGCTGCGCAAATCGCTGCAGAAAAAGCTCTCGAAATCGCTAAGCGCGAGCACGGTCTAAACAGCGTTGATATATATGTCAGCGGTATCGGTCTCGGTCGTGATAGCGCGATCCGTGCTGTCTCTAGCGTCGGTATTAAAATTGATAGTATCACCGATGTAACCCCGATTGCGCATGGTGGCGTGCGTCCAAAGGGAGAAAGGAAACCGTAATGGCACGAGATACTTCTCCAATCGTTAAACAGAGCCGCCGCGAAGGTTACGCCCTCGCACCAAAGGCTCACAAAGTCATGGCCAAAAAGACTGGTATTCCAGGCGAACATGCTGATATGCGTGTCCGTGGTGGCAGTCTCTATCTCACGCAGCTACGCGAAAAACAGAAAGTTCGCCGCCTGTACGGCTTGCTCGAAAAACAATTCGCAAAACTCATGAAGGAGGCTGCTCGTGCTGATGGGCTAGCGGGCGAAAACCTGCTTCAATACCTTGAGCGCCGCGCTGATAACACCGTTTATCGCGCTGGTTTTGCGACTACTCGTCGCCAGGCTCGTCAACTCGTTTCTCACGGTCATTTCACTCTAAACGGCAAGCGAATTGATATCCCTTCAATCCGCTTAAACCCAGGTGATGTCCTTGAGGTACGTCCAAAATCACAAAAATCTGAATACTTCAAGAATCTCGAGAGCATCGTGGGCAGTGCATCGACCACTCCTCTCAGCTGGCTAAAATCTGATCCTAAGAAAATGAAGATTGAAATTTCCGGCTTACCAAAGCGCGAAGAAGCTGAAGCCGGCATTAACGAACAGCTAATCGTTGAGTACTACTCACGCTAAGGAGAAAAATAATAATGACTACAAAAGTTATTCACGAGGCCAACCTAGCTGAAGTCAACCAATTAGGTGGCAACAGCGCTGAGTTCGTGATTCGCCCATTGTTCTACGGGTACGGCAACACGCTTGGCAACTCCTTGCGTCGTGTTTTACTCTCGAGCATTAAAGGCGCTGCGATCACTTCTTTCAGTATCGAAGGCGCGACCCATGAATACACTTCAATTCCAGGTATCCGCGAAGATGTCGTTGATATCATGTTGAACTTGAAGAATATTCGTTTGAAGTCGCACTCCGACGAACCAGTTGAGATTGCGTTCGAGTTTAAGGGTAAAGACGCTAAAGACGGGGGCAAGGTCACTGCTGGCGATATTAAACTCCCAGCCGATGTCGAAATCGGCAACCCGGAGCAAATTATCTGCCACATTGACGATCCAAGCTTTGTTCTCAAAATGACTCTAATTGTCGAGACCGGTCGCGGTTATCTCTCTATTGAGAAATCCAGCGAGGATCGCACTCGTAGCGGACTAATTGCGCTTGACGCAGTCTTCAGCCCCGTACTCCGCGTTCGTTACAAAGTGGAGAACACTCGTGTTGGACAAGACATGAACTACCAACAGCTTACTTTGACCGTCGATACTGATGGGACCATTACTCCACAGGAAGCTTTCGAAGAAGCTGCTGCTATCCTAGTTAACCAATACACCGCTCTGGCTGGTGGTACTACCGTCGAAAGTGCACCAGCTCCTGGCGTCGAAACTGAGGTTGATGACTCCGGCCTAGCCTTACCAATCGAAGAGCTTGGCTTATCGGCTCGTACTGCTAACGCCCTCATCAACAACGACATTAAGACCGTCCGTGATTTGGTTTCTCTTTCCGAAGTCGATCTAAAGGATCTCAAAGGTTTCGGTAGCAAAGCCCTGGACGAAGTTAAAGAAAAACTAACGGAGTTACTCTAATGCATCGTCATGGATACAAAGGTCGCAAGTTCGGCCGTGAAACCGACCAGCGACGAGCGCTCAAACGTGGGCTAATCAAAGCGCTCATTGAACACCAATCAATCACTACTACGCTTGCTAAGGCAAAAGAAATTCGCCGCGAAGCTGAAAAACTCATCACTATTGCCAAAAAAGGTGGCCTCGCAAATCGTCGCCTTCTCGTTGCAAAACTTGATGATATCAAAACTGCTGACTTGCTGATGGATACTATCGCTCCTCAGATTAAGCGCGACTCTGGCTATCTTCGCATTGAACGCGCCGGCTTCCGTCGTGGCGACAATACCGAAATGGCTACGATTTCTTTCGTCGATAATATCGAGCTGAAGGAGACTAAATAATGAAGACTGTTACTAAAACCTACAGCCAGAAACCTGCCGAAATTAAGCGCGAATGGTATTTGGTTGATGCTAGCAGCATGCCTCTCGGCAAACTCGCCGTCGTTATTGCTGACAAGCTAATGGGGAAGAGCAAAGTCACTTACACCCCGCATGTTGATAACGGCGACTACGTCGTAGTTATTAATGCTAAAAACATTCAGGTAACCGGAAACAAAATGGTTGATAAGATGTATTATCGCCATAGTGGTTTTCCGGGTGGCCTCACCGAGCTCAAGCTCGAAGAGGTTATTGAAAAAGATCCTAAGGTCACAATTGAGCACGCCGTAAAGGGTATGATGCCAAAGAATAAATTGGCTGCCGACCGCTTAGCTCGGCTTCGCGTTTTTGACGGCGCAGAACATGCTCACACTGCCCAGAATCCAAAGGAGATTAAATAATGGCTGACAAATATATCTACGGCCTTGGCCGCCGCAAAGCCGCAACGGCTCGCGTCCGCCTCTACAAAGGTAAGGGTGAGATTACTATCAATGACAAGCCTGCATTAGAGTATCTCTCGAATAATAAAAGCTTACTCGCCGAGATTACCGACCCACTCGCTCTCGCTGGCAAACAGAACGAATACAACGTTTCGATCCGTGTAGCTGGCGGTGGCCTAGCTGGTCAAGTCGACGCAATCAAATTGGCTTTGTCGAAGGCTTTGACCACTGAAATGGCCGACCTTCGCCCAGTTTTGAAGAAGGCAGGTTTCTTAAAGCGCGACCCACGCGAAAAAGAGCGCAAAAAATACGGTCTTCGCTCTGCGCGCAAGAAGGAACAATTCTCGAAGCGCTAATTCTTTCGGGAACTCACAGAAGTGGATGGATCGCGAGGTCTGTCCACTTTTTGCGTTATAGGGTATAATAGAGAGTATGCTACCGAAGGCGTTAAATGATGCAATTGAGGCCCTTGGCCACTTACCAGGTGTTGGCGCTCGCACTGCTGAGCGTTATGCCTATTTCTTGTTTAAAAATAGTCCGCGCATTAGCAAGGACATCGCCGTTGCTCTCGCCAGTCTTCATGACGGAGTCAAAAGCTGCCCAGTCACCTTTGCTTTGATCGATATCGATGAGGAAGTTTCAGAGTATTACAGCGACCCGGATCGCGATAAAACCACCATTCTCGTTGTTGAAGAACCACTCGACATATACGCTATTGAGCAGACTAAGCAGTTCCATGGGACTTATCATGTACTTGGTGGGGCAATTTCGCCAATCGACGGTATTTCCGCCGACCAGCTACATATTAGTGAACTTATGCAACGTATCGAGCCGGACAACGTGAAGGAGATTATTATTGCCACTAACCCTAGTGTTGAGGGCGAATCAACCGCATTACTACTGCAAAAGATGCTGCATGAGAATTATCCCGATGTAAAAGTTACACGCCTCGCTCGAGGTCTTCCGCTTGGCGTCGACCTGTCTTATGCTGACCAGATCACTCTCTCGGCCGCACTCGAGAATCGCACAAATTTATGATTCAGCTTATGCTATAATTAGCTTATGTATCGACTGTCGCTAATTATTGGAGAAATCTATAAGAAATTCCTACCGCTCGCCGAGCAAGGGAAGATTAGCCTTAACCTCGATTTTTCCGACACAACGAAGGAAGTTTCCGACCCCAAAGAAATCCGTGCCGCCCTCGAACAGGCACTTGAATCAGCTTTTCAGCGAACCGACCGCGGCGATATCAGTATTAGTGTTAGTGGTTCCGAGATTGTCATTTCCGACTCTGGCACGATTATTTCGAAAGCGGCCTGCACACTCTTAAGCCACGGTCGCGTCCAGGTTAAGTCGCGCGTCGGTTTCGGCACTAGCGTACATATCTCACTCGCCGCCAGCCCGAAGAAAGATGAAACGCCAGAAAATAAGATTATCGACCCAGAGCCGCAAGAGCTCAAGATCGCTCTAAAAGCCGAGCTAGAGCCAACCACTCAAACTCAGAGCAAAGCTACGACCAAAACGCCAAAAAAGAAGGTTGTGACCGCCACCTCGAAACGCGCCATCAGCGCCGCCGCCAAGCGCGCCGACAAAAAAGTCCAAAAGATTGCCGAAAAGGCGCAAAAACGCCGCGAAAAGGCCTCGGCCAAAAAGAAACGAAAAGTCACCTATAAAATCGACCTTTCTTAGGTTAGTAAAATCCGTACAGCTGTACGGATTTTCTCTATGCTCACCTCTGTTAGTTATTTTATAAATCGAAACAGCTGTTCGATTTTACTCTTCGTCCGCAGCGGAATCGTCGATGCAGCATGGAAACCGGGTCACATGTCGTCAATAGGCGGAATACATCTTGGAAGTTTCTCGAGTAATAACATTCCTAGGACATACTATTTGCTTATCGGAGGCGATAGCACAGCCACTAATAAAATTGACTATAAAGGCTATGGTTTCTCCCTCCGTTGTCTAGCCATATAGAGTAATATCAAGGGAGGATGAAGATAGTTAAGTTCTAGCCCGTGAACAGCTAATTTGCGCTATTTTGTATTCATTTTATAACAAAAACACTACGTTCGGATTTTAGAATATAAAATTTTGTAAAAAACAAGTATTGGCAAAAGCGGTTCGGCTTGATAAACTAGAAGTGTCTAATACATCACAATCTAGTTTTTGTTACTGTGGAGCTATTCTAGTAATTTGAGAACGGCACCGCAAAACAATTAGTAGGATAACTCCAACTGGTTGTGATGGATTAGACACCCCTTGCGGTGTCGTTTTTGTTTGCGGAGAGCGTTAGCTCTACGGAAACAAAAAGGTATCTACTCATAGGTAGTAGATGACGCATAGAGCTTATATCTTCAATCTGAAGAAACTAGACACTTTTGTCAGTATTGAAGTTAAAGAAAAGGTTAAGCTATATAGTAAAAGCCATATAGCACATCGGCACCGCACTCAGGGTTCTAAGTAAACCAAAAGGAGGGCAGTGATGCTAAGAAAGAAGAACAACTCTAATCTAGCAAAAGGGGCAAGATGTGTACCGATTGGTGCTAGCCTCGCCCTCCTTTTGGTATTATTCATAGCCTTATGCCCGATAGGAGTAAGCGGCTTGGGTGGTGAGGAAGTCTATGCCGAAGGCGATGGCGGCATCGCCACCTTCTCCGGTTGGCTCTCCTCGTCAGTTA
>CAYOLY010000027.1:0-5652 GCA_964404945.1 uncultured Candidatus Saccharibacteria bacterium
GGACGCGGGCCGAGAAAAGAGCTAGCGGTAGGCCACTAGACCAGAATTTGAATATTCTCTTTCCCTTATTACTTATGCTTATACCATTGACAAAACCACAATTCTGTGCTACAATGGAGATATAGGGCTCAAAATAACAAATGTTGTTTTTCTAGTCCCTAGAAAAGGAGTACTGCCTTACGTCAGTACTCCGACGGAATCTAGTTGTTTTTGACGATATATGTCTGTCAATGAACTTTAAAATGCTCGAAGAAACAGGGAATTTTGCCCGCTATGTCTACTAGCTAAAGCCGTAATTTAGCATTGAACCATACTAGCCGACATTGTGGGTAAAATCCCAACTACCATAAAAACAACTGAGGGGAGTTAATTTTATGCAAAAATTCATCAACCTGGAATGTCACAACGAGCCGGAAACCACCATGTTCCCACAGGAGACGGACTTGCTCCAAGAGCTGATTCAGGGCGTCCTGGAGAGGACCGCTCCGGGCGTCACGCGGGGCACGTTCATTCTGGATGGCCAGAAGTTTGGCGAAGAGGCCAAATGTATCCTGCGTTTCAACCTGTCGGAGGGCAGCTTCCACCGCAACTTTTACCGCATCTACAGAAAAACCTCCGACCAGATGGCCAAGGAGTCGATCGATGAGATGCTGGCGATCCCGGGCGAGTCACGTTACATCCGGCGCAGTGAGGGCGAGAAGCAGGCCGGCTGCAAGATGACCAACAACGAGCGCAGCATGATTAACGGCCCTTATCGAGACGGCGAACTGCTGGTGTTGGTCCTGAACGCCACCCACGGTCGCTTCCTGATGACCTGTCATCTGGACGAGGATGTGGACAACGAGAATGATGTGACCGCCGCTGAGCTGGTGCTTTACGCCGTCGCGCAGGCTATTGCTGCGATGGGGAAGGAAGATGTTACGCTGCAGCGCTCCGACCGTTTTATCCGTGAGTTCGGCCAGGAGTCTATCCGCGGCTATGCGGCCATCCGGCAGTATGTCGAGGATGCGTTCGTGACGGGCGAGGGGCTGGCCATGATGGCCTGGAAGGCCTGGCACGAACCGGCCAACGCAAAGGGCGAGCTGACACTGTTCTTCGAGTAATTCCAAAACGTGGTCTATGAGATCACGCAGAAACCGCTGGGTCAAACAAGACCCGGCGGTTTGTCGTTTTCGCATCAAAAAGCTTGGCTCGCAGGTGTTTATTCGCTAGGGGTAACCTAATCAAGAAGCTTCTTACCACATACTTGCGCATATGTCAAGAAGCTGGTGCGAGTGGAGGTAGTCGAAACCTCATCTCAAGTTTGGAAAACTTGCATACTAACCGCTGTACTACACTCGCAAGGTTACTCTACCATTATAACATAAAAACTGAGAAAAGTAAGAAAATATCTTTGCCATTGCCTAATATTACTATTTGTGGTATTATATAAAAGTTAGCAGCAGCTAGCGAAAGTGGGAAACTAGCTCTTTTAGAATTTAGAAGTTTTAGAAAGGGGAATCACCTTGCGAAACACAATTGTTATCATAGCTTGGCTACTTGTACTGAATTGTTTGACTTGCTCGCTTGTGCGCATCATGTACGGAGGCCGTCTGATAGTGAGGCAGTCGGACACGGCCGATTCTGAGAGTCCGCGCTCCAAGCTCCTGCTTATCTCTGGTCTCAAAAGTCAGCCCAGCAAGTCCTATGCTAAAATTGATTTCGGCGATGAATATGAGCGGGTACTGCTTGAATTCTCGCTCCTGGGCTTTAACCCACAAGTGGCTGGCGCTCAGCTCGATGCCCTGATGCTCGAGGACGGCGACGCAGCTGTTTGTGCAGTTTCGCTCGGTGCAAAAGTCGTCGAATACTCGAATGTCGATTACGATTCTGGTGTCATCCTGGTCAATCCATGTAGCCATCCGCAGGCCCTCAATAAAGAGTATACTTTTTACCCGCTTTTTCGGTATCTCGCACCAGCTTTGGAACTAGCCTCTTACGCTCTGGGCTGGGTGTCGGTCCTGCCGATCCTAACCGACGATATGGGTGACAAAACTTCGATCGCGCTTATCGTAGACCAGATTTTTTGGGGTGCGCATATTGATGTGGAGTTTACCGCAAATGAAAACGTAGGCGTAGTAATTAGCACGAGTGACGAAATAATGCTTAACGATGTGCTTTATGACCTGTATGAAGGTGCTCATTTTGCCGAAATCAATACTCTGCATGGCCGCATTGGTAGTGCGCGCGACGCAAAGCTTTACGAAACGGCTATTATGGAACTTCTGAATCAAATCACGACCTAAAATCAAAAAACGGAGCCTTTATGGCTCCGTTTATGCGTTTATTCGCACCTCCCTGCCTTCAAGTCGTTCACGCGGCCAGTAGCCTTCAAATAATGCTCCAGCGAGTCATAACGCCCATTGTTGTATTTTCCGGTAGCAATCTCTGTCGCTGCTTCGACACCGACGTAACGATAATGCCAAGTCTCGAATAGCCCAGTTGACCCGTTCGCATCGACATTAAGCGGCTCCGACATTAGCCCACCTGCCCAAGCTTCTGGGAAACGATCAATAAAGCCGTACTTGTACGAATTTTCGCGTAACCACTGCCATTCTTTATGATTCGGATAATCGTCGGTATTAAGGACGCTCCCGTACTGCAAATCGATCAGATCGCAGGTTAGCCCCGTGTGATGATCGGAAGTGCCAGTCGCGGCACAAAGCCGTCCGCACGATGTTCCGCGTGCGCGAAAACAAGAATAAGTCCCGATTTCGTGGCCGGGGTTTTCGGCTTCGTAAGCTTTGATCATGTCGTTGAGGTGTGCTGCCGCCTCGGGGATCATCAAGTTATCGCCATTTCCGGCCGCATGGTACTCTGGTATGCCATAAGTTTGTGAAACCGAAATCAACTGCCCGCGTCGCGCCGCAATAAAATCCTCTCCTACGGTAAAATTCGGGTTGACCAGCATTAAATTTCCATAGCCAGTCGTACAATTTCCGACTGTTTCGCTCGCTGAACCGTTGCTCGGGCCCTCGGCCGGTGGGGTTTCTGGTCCCTCGGGCTCTTCAGCTGTCTTTTCCTCGGGATTTTCCACTGGGTCTAGTGGGGTTAATTCTGGTTCATAGATTTCGGTTGTTTCGTTATTGACGAACCAGCCCCCAAAGATCAGCGCGTTCACGACTAAGCTAATCACCAGCGCCACCAAGCTTGTCCATTTGAGAATTTGACTAGTCTTTTTGTGCAAACGATGTTTCCCCCACGCCAAACTCCAAACCACTAACCCGAGCAGACCTAAACTGATTATCCCGCCAAGCGCCATCCAGCCATAATTATAAAACTCTGGTATTTCGACGCAGGAGGCGTCTGCCTCTTCGCAACTTTCTTCAAGGAAAATCGACTTTTGGGCTAAAACCTGTTCTCCGTGTTTAATATAATAAGTCCCGACCGCGCGCTCGGAAAATTCCGTATCTCGTCGTATCTCGGTTGCACCTTCGTAACTATAAGTTAAGTCTTCTTTCGTCGTCCCGTTCGGTAGCGCCAGGTCAACATCGGTGTTCGCCTTAAAATCGAGCGCTTTCACTGGACTATTCTCGACGCGAAGCCGCACTAAGGTATCTCCAGCCGACATAATCCGCATCGGTTCATAATTTTCCGCTACAGTCCGATAAACCGTCTCGGCGTCAGCGAGATGCAGTGTCCCTTCCGTCGGCGCGCCTACGGTCACGAGGATGTAGCGCTGGCCCTCGACCTCTGCTAGACTCGCAAAACAGCGCCCGGCCGCATTTGTATAGCCAGTTTTGCCACCGAGGACATAGCTCATCTCGGGAAAAGTCTTCGTCGCGGTCTTCCCAATCGATGGCAGGAACCGTTCGTAAGTCCCAAAAATTTCCACGAATTGCTCATTCTGTAACGCTGATTGTAGCAAAATCGCGATGTCTGCCGGCGTCGAATAGTTATCTTCATCTTTGCCGACCGGATTGCTAAAATGCGTATTTGTCATGCCTACTTCTTTGGCTACGTCGTTCATCCACTCAGCAAACGCCTCAATCGAACCCGAAGCACTAATCGCTAGTGTCTGCGCCGCATCTCCGGCCGATGGCAGCATAGTTGCATAGAGCAAGTCCTCGACCGTCGCAACCTGCCCGACTTCTAGTCCGATTACCGCGAACTCCTCCAGTTCAGACAGCATCTCAGGCGTGATCACTACCTCTTCGTCGAGCTTGCGACTGTTCAGTGTAATGTAAGCTGTCATGATCTTTGTCAACGAGGCGACCGGCACCGGCTCATCGGCCGCTTTCGCTCCCACCAAAAGGCCCGTATTCTTGCCAACTAGGTAATAACCGCGTGAGTTCAGCTCTAGACCTTCCATAGAATAATTATAACATTCTCACTGGTGACATATGAATCGAAGTTGAATTCAGAAGCACCGTTGTAATTTTAATCAGGGTATGGTAGAATAGAGTTAGGTAGGTTGGTGGAAACACCTAGCCGTCCTCTAAGTGTATGGCGGAACCCGAATAGGGACTTACCTCAAAAGTCCATCTGTATTTAATGCAGGTGGTTTTTTGATCTATATTCTTACTCTTGGGGTTCTATATACCAGCCACGCATCTTATTGTTAGGGTCTGGTAATTTCACAATACCGAATCCATTGACTTTGTTTTTATTATCACAATAAAACGATCGAGAAATTCTTTCGAAATATGAATAGGTAGGCAGTTTGTGATGCTCGTCGTAGTTTGGCGAGTGATTATCCCATTCGTTGCCATAATCTACGAATTGTCGCCATACATTATAAGCCACCATGTCAGCAAGTTGTAGGAAATTTGAATTTGCAGACTTCTCGAATCCTACCGACACATGATGGTATTTATCTTCAAATTTACCATCGTTAAGGTTGATTTTGGTACTGGATATTCGTAGGATTTTACCTTGATCGCGCTTTGTGGATCTAATCTGACTATCCATTTGGTCGAAAATAATACGACAGTCGCTATGCGGGTGTAGCTCAGTTCGATCAAAAAGCGCTTCCACGGCAATTTCCAATGGCGTCTTACCTTCGTGTCGAGGGTTCTTATAATAACGTTTATCAATAATAATTGCGATGAGCTGCAATTCGTATTGCAAAAAAATGGGATACCAAAAATCGTCGACAAAGCTTCGTAAACTGTCTAATGGAATGTTAAACTTATCTAAGTATTCTTTTTTGGCTTTATGTTGGTTGCGTAGGTTTACCGAGTGCAGTTCAACGTGTTTCGTCCCGAAAAACTGTTCTTTCTTTTGGTTAATAATAGGATTTAATAATGCCATGGTGTCAGTATCTATATGGAGCCCAGCCAAAACAAAATAGTTTTTTCTCCAAAAATCCAGGTTTTGGGGTGTACGAGCAGGCGGGTTGTCAACGAAATCACGGGAATATGGAATATCCCATTGTTTTGAGCCGCTATCGTCTATGAAAAGAAAATTCGCCATAACCTTCATTATAACACGAGTTATAATGAAGTAATAAATCGTGGTTTCTGGAACCAGCGAAATGGGCCCATTTTTTGAGTTCACTAGCGAATCCGTCCCTGTTATTAACATCAAAAAAGCACCTAATGGCGCTAATTTGAACAATATGGGGTGGGATATCGGGATCGAACCGACGACCTTCTGGACCACAATCAGACG
>CAYOLY010000028.1:0-5600 GCA_964404945.1 uncultured Candidatus Saccharibacteria bacterium
TCTTGATACGCATCATTATCCATCGTCACTTCCGACTTCGACACCGGCGTCGCAAATTTCGTGTCATACATCAAGACCTTCGCGCCCTCATAAATCTTCCCCGCCTCATACAAAGTCTTGAACGCCCACCAAACCGACTCCATGAAATCCTTGTCCATCGTGCGATAGGCTCCCTTGAAGTCCACCCAACGCCCAATCCGATCAATCGTCCCCTCCCAGGTCTCCGAATTTGCCACCATACTCTCACGTGCCTTCAAAATGTAGTCTTCCAGACTCCATTTCGTGCCAATCTCACGCCGGTCCGTGATCCCAAGCTGTTTTTCGACAAAATTCTCCGCCGGCAACCCATGGCAATCCCAGCCCCAACACCGCTCTACCCGCTTCCCTCGCATCGTCCAGAACCGCGGCACTGCATCCTTCACGATTGACGACAAAAGTGTACCATGATGTGGCATCCCTGTAATAAACGGAGGGCCATCATAAAACACGTACGAATCGTCAATCGGTCGTTCCTCGACCGACCGCTCAAACGTCCGATTTTTCTTCCACCATTCGACCAGCGCTGGCTCATACTCCGAAGCCTTCCGCCGATTCCCTGCTTTATATTTCATAAAAACTCCCGCCGTTCTCCGGCAATTATTATCTCAAGAACGTCACCATTCTCTCCGTAACTCTTACCGTTAGAACCCCAGCGGGCGGTACCATCTAACTTTTCCCAAAGCCTTTAGCTAGTTTTCACTTGCTAAAACGTTGTAATTTTTACAACACTACTCTCGGAACCCTCATTTTATCTTTCACGCAGATTCACGGATAATTCTACTAAGATCTTCACCTCGAAAATCCGTTCTTTTACCAGCTCGCGGGCGATCACCGCTCAAACGCTTCTGCCTTCAGTATATCACATTCCTACTCATCTGCCAATTTTCATCCGCAACAGAATAATCTAAGGAAGGATGAAAGTCAGCCGAAAAAAATGGTAATACGTAATAGTTTGGACAAATCTTCTGAAACCTTGTGGCTCCGACCACTCGGGCTGGCGCGGGTCGGATTCTTTAGATGACGAGAGCGCCACCCAGGTTGAAGAAGATTTTGCCTAAGCTATTGCTGAATATGAGTTTCTCCGGTTGACTTTTTGCATAATCTGTGATACAATAGAAAGACGGGTTCTACCCGACCATACTTTTTGCGCTTTTTAAGCGCACGCACCCTTAAAAAGTAGTGATATTTTGCCATCAAAACATCCACCTACGTCCCCAAGAGAGGAGAGAAACTATTGATCCGAAAATTACCCCCATTCCTGTTCATGTCAGCTTTCATCTTTTTCAGCCTTAGCTGCATGACCGCTAAAGCCGGAGATCCCCATATCACCGGCTCTCGCGTCGCCATCCTGAAATCGTCCGAAATCGCCATCAACTCCCCAGCTTGGCAAGACTACAACGAGCTTAATACCGCACCCGTCGCCTACAGTTCCGTACGCGATTGCGTCGTATCTCTGAAACCGTTGCTTTCTCGCCAAAATTCCCCGTTCTTCGCCCCTACGCTCGACAATTTTGCTCTCTCCCTGTCTCTCCGAGCTGCCTCCGGTCTCGCCACCGTTCCGTTCGAATCATTAATGGAACGCGCGCTTCCTCTGTCGAGCGATACCGACGGCCTACTCACCGATACGTCTGCCGCAGCCGCAGAGTCAGAACTAGAGTCATCACATGAGCCGCTTTTACCGAGTATATCCAAACTCGACGGCGAAACTCAATGGCAAATCTACGCTCAAGCTTGTCACGAAGACAAAGTTAAATTTTGTCTCATTATGGCAATGGCTGATCACGAATCTGGCTACAATCCGCTCTTAGTCGGTGACGATGGCGACGCTATCGGTATCGTCCAAGTCCAGCCCAAATGGCACCAAAATCGTCTCGACAAATATGGCTTCACCGTTGAAGACCTTTTCGACCCGGTTAAATGTTGCATCGTCGCTGTCGATTACTTAGAAGAATTAGCCGATTACCCAAACACGGAATTTGAGGCGACCCACGTTTTACTTATGCGCTATAATATGGGGCCCAGTGGCGCTGCTGAGGCCATGAGAAATGGTCACTTTAGTAGCTATTATAGCCGCGGAGTGATGCCGCTCTACGAGCAATACCTCATCGAATTTGTCCCACCAACCTCTACATCGGCTACCTAATTTAGCCATCATTCGTTCCTTCCGCCTCCGGATCACTACTTTACCACCCTGGCCCTGCTCAGCGTAGCGGGGCTGTTTTTTGATTGATTTCTTGACTAGCCTTCTTGATTACCCTCTAAATGCGGAAATAAAAGGTCAAAAGAAGCCAAACTTGACACTTTCAAGCATGTGTGCTATACTGAAAGATAGGCTAGCGTATACTGGCCCGGTTTTGGTGTGCTTTTCATAGCCTATCAAGCCATCTTAGATAGGTTCCATCCTATTGAACCTTCACAAAAGGAGAGAACAGATTTGTCCAGAATGAGCAACCCCGTTATCGCCTCCCGCGAAATCCCCGCCTTTGTCGTTTCTAACGGTATCTCTTGCGCCAAGCTGCGCGACATGATGCGGACCGAACGCGACAAAAACCTCCCTCAGTGCTTCGGTATTCAGTGCCAAAGCTACGACACTCCCGACGGCCGCGGCCGTTCCATGTCGATCGGTAACGGCACCGCCGTCATGATCAATATCAAACGACTGGTCAACCTGGAGCAAGGTGTTTACATCAGCGGCACCATCCACACCACCAACATGTATTCCCAACGCGGTTCCTATTATGGTGGTGTTCGATCGGGCGCCCAAAATACTAAGGGAGTTGATTTTCTGCATAGTGGCGTCGAAATCGAGATGATACATTATGGTGCAGCCGCAAAAGGCGTCGTCCTCAGCTTGCACGACCCCGTCAGCGGTGCCACTTTCTTCCCATATCTACCAGACAAAATCATTCCTCAGGACAAGCTGAAGCGTTGCCTTCAGAAAGTCCTCTCCACCCTTCAGGATCATACCTCTAAAGCACCCCCCCCCGATCCTGATTTTGCCTGCCCCGCTCACTGAGCGGGGCGCTCTTTTGCAGTGCTACAATATTTACAATAACCGAATATCATTTTATAAAATACGAACAGCAAACCGAACACACTCAGTCCTTGCATTCATCTTCATCCTCCCTTGATTACTCTATGGCTAGACAACGGAGAGGATGACCAACATTGGCAACGTCGGCATATTTTTGCTGCGATGCATCAAGATCTCCTCCTGTTGTAAAATACAGAAAAACTATCCTGGCAAATGGTATATAAGCATGACCGCTCCAATAATAGCCGCCGTAACCTTGCCAGTTCATTGAATCGCGCAATGCAACGTGCCCGCTGCGGACGAAGAAGCGGGACAATTTCCGTCCGCAGCGGAGAGGTTAGCGTTGGACACAGAAGTATCCTGGCATCCTCCGCCATCATATCAACTACTTGGTCCGGCACCTCACGTTTTTACCTCCGGGTTGGAGCAGATGACCCTACGGAAATTCTTGCTAACGCCGGCCACAATAAATCTATGGGCTTCTCCCTCCGTTGTCTAGCCATAGAGTAATCATAGGGAGTAATCTAAGGATGTTTTATCTTTTCCTGATTACAACCAATACGATACTTCATCAAACAACGGCATCTGCTTCCCCCTCCACATCGACAAAACTTCTCCGTTCTCACCTAATGCCAAGATCGTCGGATACTCCACAACATCGTAAGCCCGACAAAAATCCACCCCTTCCCGACCATCCGGACTCATGCTCTCGACTTCTCGCCCCGTTCGTCGCTCAAACTCTCTCAACCACTCCTCCACTGTTCGCGAATAATCTTCTCCTTCGCGCCAAACACATACCACCCTCATTCCTTCATACCCTTCCTACTTCTCAAAATCTTTTCAAAATCATCCAAAGTCTGAAATTTCATAAAAACACTCGCGTAGCGCACATAAGCCACCTCGTTATGACTCGCCAAAACATCCAGCACCGCCTCACCAATCTGCTGCGCCGTCACCTCATCGTCGTAAGTCGCCCTAAGTAATTCCACAACCTTGTCTACTACATCTTCGACCTCAAGATCCGACTCCATGAACTTACCCACGCTCCGACGTACCGACATAATCAGCTTATCTCGATCAAAGATCTCGCGATTCCCGCTGCGTTTCTTCACAACCAATGGTGGCAATTCTATCCGCTCATAGGTCGTAAACCGCCTTCCATCCGCACTTACGCGTCGCCGGCGAATGGTCTTTCCGTCGTCCGCCTCCCGACTCTCTAGGACTTTGCTATCTCCAATTCTCGGCAGGCTACCCATAGGTTAATCTCGCTTCCCGCGCAACCGATCTCGAAGAGTCGGTGGGACGTCCAAATCGTCTTCCTGCTCGGCAGTACGGATATTATCCCACATATTTGTATGATTCTCAGATGCAAAATCGTTCGCCACCGATTCTACCGTTCGACGCTCCGGCTCGGTCCGTTCCGCCTTTGGCTCGTTCGCTATTGGCTCACTTCTATGACTATAACCGCCGCCCATCTCATTCACACTCGGAACATTCCCAATCGTGTTAGTATAACTACTACCGTACCCGCCACCATAGCTATCAACCGGCTCTTCCTTCACTGGTTCAGCCGCCGCTCGCTCCGCATCAAGCTTCCGGTAATACTCCGAATCGAACCCTGTCGCCACTACCGTAACTACCATTTCGTCTTCTAGCTCTGGGCGAATACTAGCCCCAAAGATAATATTCGCATCCGGCGAAACTGCCTGAGTAATCACCTCGGCCGCTTCTTGGATCTCGCTCATCGCCATATCGTAACCGCCCGCCACGCTAAAGAGCACACCCCGCGCACCATCGATTTTCACCTCAATCAACGGAGATTCAATCGCCTGTTGTGCGGCCAAGGTCGCGCGGTTATCACCCGAAGCCCGACCGATTCCCATCAAAGCCGATCCAGCGTTCTTCATAATCGCCTTTACGTCAGCAAAGTCCAGATTAATCAAAGAATGCTCGGTAATCAGTTCCGAAATCCCCTGTACACCTTGGCGCAAAACATCATCGGCAATTTTAAACGTCTCCGTCAAAGGAGTCCGCGGATCAATCGTCTGGAGCAAACGATCGTTCGGGATCGTAATCAAAGCGTCTACTCGTTGTGACAGTTCATCAATCGCCCGCTCAGCGTTCTCACGACGGCGCGCTCCTTCAAACGTAAACGGCTTCGTCGCCACCCCAACCGTCAGAATATCGCGGCCCTTCGACTCTTCCGCCACTACTGGGCCCGCGCCCGAACCAGTACCACCACCGGCGCCTAGCGTAATAAATACCATGTCTGCACCTTCGAGCGCCTTGCCGATCGCTTCGCGACCATTTTCGGCCGCTTCACGACCTTTTTCTGGATCACCACCAGCACCCAAACCTTTACCAATGTGTACCTTCACATCAGCTGTCGAATGGTGCAAAGCCTGCGCATCGGTGTTCACCGCTACGAACTCCACTCCGGAAAGACCAATCTCTTTCATCCTCGCGACTGCCGAGCCGCCTGCGCCACCTACACCGACAACCTTAATGCTTGCTGAACTCTCTACCT
>CAYOLY010000029.1:0-5264 GCA_964404945.1 uncultured Candidatus Saccharibacteria bacterium
GCGCCGCTCATCATTCTCCTCGTCTTGGCGGTGATGGCGGGAGTGGGAGTGTGGTTCTTTTTAACTAATAATACCAACAACGAGGCTAAGGTTGAAGTGTCATCATTAGATGAGGTGAAAGTTGCCTTTGCGCGGTATGCCAATTTTCTTTTGTATGGGTCTGAGAAGGATACTTTTGAGGGGGAATTTGAAGCAAGTAAGATTTATACTCTTGATGAGCAGCTAGCGAGCGAAGAATACGATCGGCAATATTGGAATAATACTACCGAACTACTAGGTAACGTTAGCAAAAAATTAGAAGACGTAAGCGACGGCATGAAAAATCAGCTAGCCCAAGCCTTTGCGAGCTACCACCAAAACTACGATTTTATTCAGAGATATAATGAGATCGGTCAACCGGATGACGCTGATGTACTTTCGGCACTTCTCGGGTCTGGCGCGGAGAGGGCCAAGGCGATTGTTGAGGAACGCTACGCGAATTTAGCAGCTTTAGAGACTCCCGCGGCTGAGACCTTCGTGGCACAAAGACTACAAGAGTACTCTGATGTTATCTCAAGCTATGAGATCTATCTAAAAAATGGTTGTCTACAGAATGGCGATTTGCAGATGGAGACCTGTGACCCGACCAGCTTTTCCCAAGTCGATCTTGATCGTTTGACTGAACTGTCGGAATCTTTTGGTAAAGCTCGCGCGGCGGCGGATCGTGTCGTCGAGAATAGCGTCATGTCGCTAAAAAGTTATTGTTGGAGCTACATGCGTTTGTTGACTGGTGAAACCGAAGAAATCGAGGATGCGGGAAATGCGGAGTAGAAAAACTGGTACCAAGTTTGGCATCGTCCTGGCGCTGGTGGTTGCCTTTGTAGGTCTGGTCGGCGCAGTAGTGCTGACGCCTGGTAGCGCTTCGGCGGTAGGGACGATCGAAAAGAAGATCCTAATGTCCGGCGTCTATCAGTGTTATCAGAATAATGCTATCTATGCGGACGGCGTCACTGCTGATGATTATAATGATTGGGGTACAGGTAGTATCATAAATTACAATGGTACTTTTAACTTACCGACCGAGTGGTATAAAAACGAATATAATGTAACCTGCGGCCAACTATTTAACGGTGACTATCAGAATTACGACAACTTCAAAGGTGTTTTTTCGATGTTTGGAGTTTCCGTGCCGGACAATGCAAACGATACTACTGCCTTTAACTTTTATGACTGGTATGGGCTATACTAGGACTAATTCCTCGACTGGTCTTTGTGCCTCTTTTGTCTATAACAACAAAGACGGTAGTCAGGTCGTAACAAAAATGTGCGCTGATACGAATGGCACAGGCGACGATGCGGTAATTACGTCAAGTACGGTTACGATTAGCGGGAATAACTCCACCGTGAACGAGCTTGAGCCAGGCATTAACAAAGTAAAAGTAGACTGTAATACAATGTTAATAGGTAATGCAGGCGGATGTGGGACTCATACTTTTACACCAGGCCAGACAAAGTTTAGCGAGCTGGTCGGGGCGATTTATGGCGACATGTATGAGCATCATCGTGAGACAGTCTTTGGGGGGTGGACATTGGGCCCAGCGCCAACTTATGAGCCAGCGGCGCAGGCGCGAGCTACTTATAACATTAAGAATGGCGACATGGTGGCGGCTGCAAAGAAGGCTATAAAATTTATTTCGGGGACATCTTATACCTATGATTCTCTCAAGTTGAGTCCAGCCGAGCAAGTCACGATGCTTCAGGATTATTTACGCAACTTTTATCATATTGATAATTACGGTTGCGATCTAAGTACGCGTGACGCTGATACAGCCAGAGCCGCTGGCTATCAAGAGTTTAATACAAATATGTTCTCCGGATCAGAATATCAGGTATGTTGGGTGAAGCCTGACAATGAGCATAAAAATTACAATGTGTGGGCTTTTGATTCTGACGGGTTTTATAGTGGTACTACTACAATGGACTTTAGCCAGATTATCGACCGGCTCAAGGGCGAAGTGAACAATATGAAGGATGCCGATAAGGCTAAATGTAATTCAGCGGCTGAGAGCGCACGAAAGAAAGCAGAAGATATACTGGATAGAGCGCTCATGGGGAAATATGGTGATCGCAGCGAAGAGATGGGTAATCGCGCCCAGGCGACGATCGATGAACTGGATAATATCAGGAAGACCAGTGAAAGCGGCGAATATTGGCGCGAAGAAAATGGCGCTATAGTTTGTTACGAATTCACTGATGCTAGCGGTAATACCGTGGATACGCCAACGGACTCGCCTGATAATCCGGTTACCGATACGCCTAACGAAGGAGGGAATGAAGGCGAGGTTAGCTCCATGACTGCCTGCTATGAGAGCGCAGGTGTGTTGGGCTGGATTGCTTGTCCAGTTCTTGAAGTTATGAGTGGCGTTACTACGGTTATGTATGATTTTGTGGAGGGCAGCTTAACTATCGGCTCCGACTTAATGGGCGCAAACGGGCTACAACGCGGGTGGGAGATTTTTAGGGACTTTGCAAATATCTTGTTTGCGATAGCCTTTCTACTGGTTATTCTATCGCAGGTTACTGGTATTGGTATAACCAATTATGGGATTAAAAAAGTGCTCCCTCGTCTCATCATGGTCGCAGTGCTGGTTAATATCTCATTTATCCTTTGTCAGTTAGCGGTCGATGCTTCTAATATAATAGGTTCTAACATAAAGTCGCTGTTTGATGGTTTTTCGAAAACAGTTGCTGAATCTGTAGGAGGAGTTCCGTTCAATCTTGGAACAGTTGTTGGTGGGCTTGCAGGTACTTCAGTGGCGATTGGTGGCGTTGTTGCGGTTACGGCGGTTCTAGCTCTTACTATACCGTTTGAACTCTGGCTATTTCCTATTTTTCTCGCTATTCTGGGTTGCGCAATTAGCGTCTTTTTCTTTTTCGTTATACTTGGAGTACGGCAAGCTGGCGTAGTTGTACTCATTACGCTGGCGCCAGTAGCTATCATCTGTTATGTATTGCCAAATACGAAGTTCTTGTTTGATCGCTGGAAAAAGATGCTAACAGCTCTACTATTAGTTTACCCGATTTGTGGGCTTTTAGTAGGCGGTGGCAATTTTGCATCAACGTTACTATTATCGGTAGCTCATGAAAGTGATGCGAGTGGTTTCTTTGTGATTAGCGCAATGCTCATGTCGGTCGTTCCCTTCTTCATGATCCCGTCAATTCTGAAGGGCTCCATGTCGGCGATGGGGAACTTAGGTATGAAGATCGCTGGCTTTGGATCGAAGTTTGGCAATATGGTTACTGGTGGGATACGTAACTCTGAGCTAGGGCGAGACATCCAACGCAGGGCAAATATGAATTATCTGGACCGGGCTGGCAAAAAAATTGAGAACCAGCAAGGTAAATTGCGCGGGAAGGTCTTTAGTGGCTGGAAAGCTAAGCGTCTTGGGAGATATAACACAGCTTATAACCGTTATTCGTTTGAGGATATCCGAGCCGGCGGTGCAAGTTCGCGCATTGTCCCGACTAGCCCTGAATACGAGTCGCTTGTGCAAGGTCAGAAGTCTGAACAGTTTGATAAAGATGTTGCCGGTCGCCAATCGCTATACAAAAACGGTCTGGCTGATAGTAATGTTACTTCCGGCACTAAAGTGAACGGTAATGACGAAGACGCGATGATTGCGGAGTTAGATTCGTACCTTAACGAGGTTATTACAGGTGTTAATGGTGGTGCAACTGTCGATAGTTTATCCGATAAACTGAAGAACGCTCAAGCAATTATTAATACCCTGAGCGATACCGGTCGAGGTAGCACTATGGCTAAAGTCGAAAACAGTTTCCTTAGAGCCCTTCAAGCTCATGGCGCGACAATGAGTGCAGCTACAGGCGATAAGAAGGCTAATTTCGACAAATCGTTCGGGGCTCTTGGTACACGAACGAATCAAAAATATGGTGCTGCCTATAAGAAAATTAGTCCTGGCGCTGCTGCGATGTTTGGCGATATCTCAAAGGGGCAGTATGGTCGTGCTGGCACTATCCGTAGTGTGACAGATCTTCAGAACGACGGCAGCATTATGCGTGACTCCGCTGGCAATCCAATCACTCACTTGGCCTCATCAACTTACAGCAGATCTGGGCTATCCGGCATTAACCCTGAAGATCTCAGCAAGATGAAGGCGCATCATCACGCCAACATCTTGGATGGAATCACGAATGGCGATATCAGCGGTAGTGACGCGCTTGATTTGGTGAGTGCTGCCGACGAGGTACTAGCTCATCCAGAGCAGTTTGCCACTGATGCTGATGCAAAGGCCTACATTGAGCGTATCCGCAATGCTGCGTTATCAAGTGGTACCGTTCCAACTGGTGGCACACGCACAACTGGTGCCATGGCGCTCGGTAGAGCTAGTAGTAGCGCCGTCAATAACGTGCTTAATTCCATCCAAGGTGCACAGAACTGGGGATCGCTCAGTGCAGATGACCAAGCCAGGTATGGTCAGCTTGTCGCAAACATTCATGACTCGTTAAATAACGATATGCATACCGCCGAGAGCGCCGAACAGCTTAAACAAGCCCTCTCAATTGCGAAAAGCAAGGGTTTTATAGACGCCTCTACTAGTTCAGTAGTAGACGAATTTACTGGCACTCCTACCCTCAAGATTACTCGCGCAACTCGTCAGAAGGCTCCGGTGCCAACAGGTTGGACTGAGAGTGGTATGTGGGTTGGTGGTGGTGTTCCTACGAAACAGCAGCAAATTGCTTACGAAGAGTGGGCTAAACATTCCGCTAACGTTGACATTCATAACTCAACCCCATAACTTTTATGCTTGCCTTTTGTGCAAAGATGCGCTAGAATACGAGCAATGATTAGCACTGAAGCGCCTAGGTTGCCCGAGTCGCTCATGTCTTTCAGAAAAACAGCTATCACGTACATCAAAAGTAAAGGGGAATTGTTATGGAGAGTATCGTATTTGTTGTTTTGCTTGTTTCTGAACTTGTTTGTCTTATTGTCTTTTGGTCTGACGTAAAAGAGTGGTTCCATAACCGGCATTGGGACCTCATGGGGCTTTTCGGGAATGAATGCCCTCGTTGTCATCGCCGCTATCTACACAGGTATGATATGAATGGATGTCGCTGTCGTCCAGGTGGCACAGAAGATGATCGCGGTATCGGCGTGAAAGCGCCTAGGGGTAAGTTCAGCGGCCCTTCTGCATGGCCTCCAGGGTTTTAAGCTGCTATCGCTTCCCGCTCCACCTATTAACTCTCAGCACCCCAGAACCCCCGCA
>CAYOLY010000030.1:0-5176 GCA_964404945.1 uncultured Candidatus Saccharibacteria bacterium
GCGCCGCTCATCATTCTCCTCGTCTTGGCGGTGATGGCGGGAGTGGGAGTGTGGTGGGCCTTGACGCGAGAGACTACCCCCAATGAGACTTCTCTGCAAGCTTTCGTTGCATACAAAGATTACTTAACCAACGGCCCATCAAAATCTGAAGACACAGGTGAAGAATCCGAATGGTTTTTGTTCACGATTCCCGAAAGTAGCTTTTCTTTAGAACAGAAAAAGGAATACTTCGCGGAGCTAGAAAAGCGTTTTTCCGATTTCGAGACGCGGTCCAGTGCAAAGCTCGGGGAACGCCTTGGAAATTATAAAGAACTTCTTAAACTTTCTATCATTCAGCCTTCGCTAGAAATCTACACCTCAAACCTTGCCGACGAGTATATCAAGGGGGGAAGTGAAGCAGCATATAGCTACATCCAAAACTCAACAAGTTCTGATTCTCAACTCCCGATGTCTAGGCCGCTGCTCTCCGCGCTGGAGTCTTATTTGGACGCCAGCTTAACGGTACTGGAAATATACGAGGCTGCTGGATGTCTGCACTATGGCGCAATTGATTTTAGTTGCGAGAGTGTCAAAACCTCAAACTTAGCCTATGTAGAAGCCGCCGAGAAACAAGCGGTCGCCGAACGCTCGCTGAATAATTCAGCACGTGCCGTCGAAATGAATTTTCGCAGTAATACTGACAGCATCGAGAAATACCTAAGGGAAGAAAGTAATGAATAAGCGTCGTCCGATTATTTTTTCTTTAGCGGCAATAATTGTCATGATAGCTGCTAGCATTTGGTTCAGCCTGACCAATTTAACGGCCGAGTCTGCTTTTGCAGCGCAGTCTAGCGCCGACATAATTCTCAAGAAAACCTTATTGAATGGGCTCGAAACGTGTTATAACGACACTTACATGAAGAAATCAATCATTCCGGCGGACTTCTCGGGACCGTCGAGTTTGATGGAGACCGGTTTCTTTGGCGGCGGAGGGACAAAGGACGGTGTAATCCGCGTACCGAATAATGTCGGTAACACTTTAAGCGATGCCGATATTTCCTGCCAGCAGTTGTTTAACGGCTATAGCGGAACTGGCGGTAGAATTTCTGGCCTGTTTTCACTGTTTGGAAAAAGTAGTAGTGCGACAAACGAAACTCAGAAAATCCAGCTTCTAGAGAACCTCGGCTACTACGTTGAGCAAACTACTGGTTCTACAGAGACTGGATGCGTCTCGATTTCTTACCAAACCGTTGTGAACTCGCAATATACTGATCCGATTTCCACCAACCAGATCTGTTTCAAGTTAACCGACGGTAATGTTGACGTCGGATACTCGTCCGAGGGCGTAACTTATAACGGCGAATATACTAGCCCGTTGTATATATATTATAATCCCGTAGATTATCAGCTTGCTCTCATGAGTACAGAGAGTACCTACCCGATAAACTATGTTTCGCTATCTCCTTATCGAACACCATCTTGGGATGATTTTAAATCAAGCCTCAATAACTTTGTAGGAGACTATAATTATACAGATGAATATGGATATAACGGATATCATTATAACGTGCAAAAGGCCGAGACTAGCTCGGCTGGCGGTGAAACCTTTTCTGAGGCAGTACGCAGTAGCAATGCCGCTCGCGATGCATTGCACTTCTTTAGTGGGGAGCCAAATGCGACTTTTACGACTTATAGCTTTGTCTCAGAAGATAAATATGCATTATATACAGCGTATTTAAACCAAGAGCTACAAAATAATTCCAACGTTATCATGGGAAGCGGTTCAGAATGTAGTTCGTCGAAAGAGACCGCAAAAAGTTCTACTGGGTATGCCGTCAGAAACGGCGCACAGTGGTGCGCATTACATGGCGTAGAGAGCGGTAATCATTATAACGTCATTGAGAATCGACTAAATAACAAACTGGTTGATGGGACTTTTGCTGATGTGGTCAACGGATTAATGGAATTAGACTACGACAAACTTGAGAATTCTGGCGTGGAGATCGGTGAACTTGAAGATGGAGAAATGAGCGGCGGAGCTAATACCGGAACAACTCCGGGTGGCGAGAACGGTGACGACGGTACAGTCGCTACCTGTTTTAACTCGGCTGGCTCGTTAGGGTGGATTCTTTGCCCCGTGATCGGTGCGGTTGGAGACGTTACGAGCGGTCTATATAACATAATCAAAGCTAGTTTCCTTGAAATAAAATCCGATTTTATGAGTACCGATAATGGCACTTACGAGGGTTGGAAGATTTTTCGTGATATCGCCAACGTCTTATTCGTAATTATGTTCGTGATCGTAATCCTCGCTCAGGTTACTGGTATTGGCATATCGAATTATAATATTAAGAAGATTTTGCCGCGGCTAGTAATGGTAGTTGCGTTAGTAAATATCTCTTTCATTCTCTGCCAGTTCGCAGTCGACATTTCGAACATTCTCGGCAATGGCCTTGAACAGATGTTTAGTAATATTCGTTTCAAGGGTGCGACAGCCTTTGATTTGGGCGATTTCGTAGTTGGTTTGCTCGGTACGCTCGGCGTAGGTGCGTTTGCAGTGGGCGGGGCCGCTATAGCAATCAGCACTTGGGAACTTTGGCTCATTCCGCTATTATTGACTCTACTTGCTTGTCTGATTAGCATTCTATTCTTCTTTATCTTACTCGGTGTACGGCAGGCTGGAGTAATTATCTTGGTAGTTCTAGCACCGGTAGCTATCGTATGCTATGCGCTGCCAAATGCGAAGAGTATTTTTGATAAGTGGCGCAAGATGTTCGTCGCGCTACTAATGGTATACCCGATTTGTGGTTTACTGATGGGTGGCGGAAAATTTGCCTCCATGCTGTTGTTGACCGTTGGAAATCAAAGCGGTGAAGATATTAACTTTTTCTATAATTTAGTAGCGATGCTGCTCCAGGTTGTTCCATTCTTCTTTATCCCATCGATTTTGAAGAGTTCGATGGCAGCGATGGGGAACTTGGGCATGAAGATTAGTAATATGGGCACTCGCTGGGGTAATGCAGCTCGACGCACAGTGGGGAACTCCCGAATTGTGCAAGAACGGCAACGTGAGCTCGCTCGCAATAATAACCAGCGTCGCGATCTTCGTTTAGCTAGCCGCTACAAGGCTTCTGCCGATACTGCCAACAGCCAGGTCAAGGGATTTGAGAATCGTTTGCGTGGTGCAGGTATTGATCTGAGTGATGATAAAGCAGTGCGCCGCTTTCTCGGCAATGAATACGGTGCTTACCGTCGCGCCAAGAACAAACAAGCTTCTATGAACTATCGCACAAATCAAGCTCGCAAACGCTATGAGAGCAGCGTCATGGAGGATGCTGCGGCCGCGACCGGCGCTAGCCGTGAACTTCTTACTCCAGGTACGAGGCGTTACGAATCTTACATGGAAGGTCTTGAATCGGCACAACGTATAAAAGATGCCGCCGACCAACAAAGATTGTTTGAAGCTGGACGCGGGACTTACACGGACGCTAGCGGGACAGTTCATGATATCAATGCTGGTGATATTGCTAGCCTCGGAGACGCGCACGCGCGTTTTCTTGAGCAACTGAGGGATAATCCTAATGATGTAGAAACTCGAGCTAAATTAGAAGCAGTGCAGGATATGTTGGCAGCGCGCGGTGATAAGGGGCATGAGGCAATGTATAGGAATTACGAGAGTCTAGCTAATAGTAGCACTGCCGATCAACTAAAATCCGACGGCCTACGCTACGCCGCAAACCATCTTTCGAAATATACCCCACAAATTAAGAAAGGTAGTCGCAGCTTCGACAAGCTGCTCAACCAATACCAAGCCGGCACGGTCGATAGCTTTCGAAGTACTGCCGCAGCCAATGGCAAAACTCTTGAGGAAGAATTGGACACAAACAGTGCGCTCGGTTACAATGCTAGTAGCTTTAACGATATGAACGAGAACGCTATTCAACGCTATATCGATATGGCTGAGCACGGAAAATTAGACAGTAAACAGCTACAGCACCTAACAAAAATCGCCAATGAAGCTCTCAATAATGACCAGATTCAACTGAAAGGCGATGTCGAAAAACAACTTCATGATTTTCTCTCTGCCGCCTACGGCACGGGAGCCGTCGGGCACAGTACGCTAGCCCAAGGGCAATCTACCATAGGTTCTGACGCTATCAAAAACGCCAGCCTAAGCTCCCTGAACGACGTCGCCCAGCGAATTCAGAATAATGACATTACTGGAGCCGCCGCTACTAAGCTTGTCGAAAATGCGCGGCGCTATATGGAAAGCGGCGAAACGATTGATGCCGATCGAGCGCAAGCCCTTCGCAAAATCATCTCTACAGCCCAAACCAAAGGTGTCGACAGTCTTGATAAAATTAATGGCGTCAACGCTGGGGACAACTTTAGCTACGACGAGGCTTCGTTCAAGGTCCGTGGCGCAAAAGCTACCGCAAAAATGCCTACTGGATGGACGCGCAACGCTTCTGGTACTTGGGTAAATATCACTTCGGGCGCACCACTCACACCTACCGAAGTCAGGAAAGCCGAAGAAATAGAACGTTACAATAATCAGCGAGATATTGAATCTGGTAAGTATTCCTAGAAGATATTTTGCCTATGCTTGCAAAAGATACTTAGGTGGTATAAAATCATTGCAATGGTTAGCAGAGTTGTTATGTGGCTCTAAGCCATGTAACTTATGGATTTAGTAACCCTACTGCTGGCAAAATCTTGAAAGGACGTGATTTTATGGTACAAGACGCCCAAACCTACGCTCGCTGGGATAGGGGCTTAGGTAACAGTTGCCCGTTTTGCGGCACCGGCATGAACGAGGGAGACAATGGTCTTGAGGTACGCTCCTGCCCCAAATGCCGCCCCATCTACAAGCAAGACCTGTTTAGCAAAGGAATGCCTTCTCGCCTTCGAGAAGCGGGGGAGTCCTTCAGTTTCTTACGCTGGGCCATCATTCGGCGCGCCGAGGCGGACAGTGCCGAAGCGGGTTGGCCATTCGAGAAGCGAAAGCAGCTGGTGGACGACATCATTTCAATTTGGATTTATGGTTATGTTCCTGCTCCTGGCCATATTCCCACTCAGGGCCATGCTGCCGCTCAGCGAGCTGCTGCTCAAGCCAGACAAACCGCCGGCGATGCTCGGCGCGCTGCTATCGCTTCCCGCTCCACCTATTAACTCTCAGCACCCCAGAACCCCCGCA
>CAYOLY010000031.1:0-4804 GCA_964404945.1 uncultured Candidatus Saccharibacteria bacterium
AATCTTTAATGGAAGACATTAAGCGTTCTACTGAAGACAATGAAGAACGCCAACGTAAATGGTACGAGATTATCGGTAAAACTCTCAATACTCTTACGAGCCCTAAAGAAAAGTTTGACCTAGCCGAAGACATTGGCGAGCGCAGAGCGATCCTACTTGCCATCGGTCCAAAAGCCACTCTCCGTCAAGTCAACATTGACGAATTAGATAACCCAATCGTTGTTCCGCATAAATCTACTAAGGCTTTAACAACCAAACTAATAGAGGTAGAACCATATAAATGGATTCAAGTTATAGATGAGGGCAAGCGTAAAATCGAACAAGAATTGTTCAAAAACTCCATATCTGGGGATTTAACAAAAAATTCGCCCATTTTACAGGGGTCGAACTCGCTAAAATCGCATTTATATAAACTGTGGTCGGGGCGACAGGACTTGAACCTGCGGCCTCAGCGTCCCAAACGCTGCGCGCTACCAACTGTGCTACGCCCCGATACCTGTATTTTATCACAAATCTCTTAATTTTCCAGCCCTAATTCACCAAAACCTGAAATCCTGCTTTTGAACTTCCTTTTAATAAAGCACCAAAGAAGATGCCCCGGTCAAAAGACCGGGGCTGGCGGGTGCAATCGGAAACAAGAACAATAACAGGAGCGATAAGGTCTCACGCTGGGCTATCGCCCGAATAGCTAAAGGCTTTCGCCAGGTCGGGTCGAAGCCCCAACCAAGCACACCTTCTGCCGACCTCTTTTGTCTCGTGGCCGCCATGGCCGGGCCTCGCACCGGTTATGTTTCTAGTATTCCTCCCGCCGCTGGCGTAATCGTGGGTGCCAACGCAGCTGACCCCGGCGCAGTTTTTCGCGCCAAATGGGCGCACCGGCCAGGGGTGACGTCGAATCATCAACTTTTCCTCGCGGGCAGACATAGTAGTGCGGAAGATCGCACTCTGTAAAGTCGACCATGAGGTTAGTCACGGGGCTACCTCCTCCTTCCTGATGAATTCCTGGGTTTAGTTTACCGCCTCAACCCAAGGCTACCGTAGTCGGAAAACAAATTTTTCCACGTCCGGATCCTCCTTGAGTCGGTTCAGCCGCGCGTCATGCAGCTGCGGAGCCACCTCATCGGGGTGAAGATTACCACTAAGGCATACCAGAACAAAATTTTCATCGGAATTCCTCCCAACAGAATAAGATATGCTACATAGGTAGCGTGAAACTCACCTCTAGATAAGTTTGACGCTACCTACGAAAATCTTTAGGAAGATTGTAGGAACACTATAATTATTTCCAATTACGAAAGTTGCCATAGGGGATGCGTATCGCCCTATATCTTCATTATATCACACATAACACAAAAAATCAATACCTTTTGTGGTTATTTTGCCAAAAAGCAAGTTTACCCCAAAAAATCTTCCCGGTTTTCTCAAAAACGTGCTAAAATAAGAGATATATCTGGGTGTGGCGCAGCTGGTAGCGCGCGCGGTTCGGGACTGCGAGGTCGTCGGTTCAAATCCGATCACCCAGACCATTTTTAGTATTTTTCAAGCTTAATTCGATATCATTATACTTAGCACAACGTAATTTAAGGAGGTCCCGTGCCACAAACCGCAAAAAAACCACAGCCCAAGAGTAGCAATCTCTTCCGTTGGATAGCTTTTATCTTTTTGCTATTCATCTTTGGCGGTTTGATCGCGACTCTCGTCTCGCCGCAAACGACGATTGACGAAGTCCCGCTTTCGGATGTCATTGCTAGAGCTAATGACGAGAACGGCAACATCGCAAAAATTACCGTCGAAGGCAACGACCTCAAAATCACCCTGAAGGGCGAAGACCGCGTCTCGCAAGTCTCGCGTAAAGATCCGTCGGGGACCCTCTACGAGCAGGGCTTAATTGATCAGTGTGCGAATTTAAATGGCGACGAGCTGGCCGAATGTCAAAAGAAATACCCTACTATTGAATATCAGGAAGTCTCGAGTTTCTGGGATTACGCTCTGAACATTGCGATCATTGTTGTCCCAGTTATCGTTATTATTATCTTCTTTAATTCCATGATGCGTCAAGCGCAGTCGATGAACAATCAGTCGATGGGTTTCGGCAAGGCTAAAGCAAAGCTCTATGGCCCAGACAAGAAGAAGGTCCTCTTTACCGATGTAGCGGGGAATGAAGCTGCGAAACAAGACCTTGCTGAGGTAGTTGATTTCCTGAAAGAACCTAAAAAATACGAGAAGCTCGGTGCGAAAATCCCTCGTGGTGTTTTGCTAGCGGGTGAGCCGGGTACAGGTAAGACTTTAATGGCGCGCGCAGTTGCAGGCGAAGCTTCGGTGCCGTTCTTTAGTATCTCTGGTTCGGAATTCGCGGAAATGTTCGTTGGTGTTGGCGCATCGCGCGTGCGTGATCTTTTTGCCAAGGCAAAAAAGAATGCGCCTTCGATCATCTTTATTGATGAGATCGACGCCGTGGCACACAAACGTGATGCCCGGGGTGGCGCTGGTCGTGAAGATGAGCAGACTCTGAATCAAATCCTTGTCGAAATGGACGGCTTTGATAATGATTCTGGCGTAATTGTTATTGCTGCGACGAACCGCGTCGATATGCTAGATAAGGCTTTGCTCCGTCCGGGTCGTTTCGATCGCCACGTCAATGTTACTCTACCAGAACGCAAAGATCGCCTCGAAATTCTCAATGTTCACTTCAAGAATAAGCCAAAAGCCAAGAATGTCGATCTTGATTCGTTGGCGGCGAAGACTGCTGGTAGCTCTGGTGCTGATCTTGCAAATATTGCAAACGAAGCTGCTATTACTGCCGCTCGCGAGGGCCATAAGGAGATCACTAACGCTGACCTTACCGAAGCTTTTGAACGTGTAGCAATTGGTCCAGAACGCAAGAGCAAGGTCATGAACGATCAAGAGCGTCGACTCACCGCCTTCCACGAAGCTGGTCATGCTGTTGTCGGTCATGTCCTTCCGGATTCTGACCCAGTTCATAAGGTAACGATTATCCCGCGCGGACGCACTGGTGGCGTAACTTGGTTCCTCCCGCCGGAAGACCGAAGCTATAAGAGTATTTATGAGCTGAAAGACATTCTTGCCCGAGCAATGGGTGGCCGTATTGCTGAAAAACTTATCTTTGGCACTGATGCTGTTACGACTGGAGCTTCGTCCGATCTTAAGAACGTTGCTGAGCTTAGTAAAGAAATGGTTGTCGAGGAAGGCATGGGCTCGCAGACACGCAACCTCGTTTTCCCAGATCAGAGTACTGGCTACTATACTATTACTACCAGTAAACCATATTCCGAGAAGACTGCTGAGCTGATCGATCAAGAAGTTAAGCTGCTTTCCGATGAGGCCGCAAAGCGCGCCGAAGCCGTCTTGAAGGCAAACATTCCAACGCTTACTCGCCTTGCCGAAGCTTTGCTTGAGCACGAAACCCTTGAGGAAGAAGAGCTAAAGCCGCTTCTAAAGGACGCTAAGCTCCCCGCCGCTGCAAAACTGCACTAGTCTTTGCCGCGAAGGCGTAAGCAGATGTGGAATATAGCCCTAACTTTGGGGCTATATTTCGTGCCTTTTGGCGAAAAACTGTCTATTTCGCGACAAAAACCCAAAATTT
The DNA here is from genome assembly GCA_964404945.1 of uncultured Candidatus Saccharibacteria bacterium. GTDB lineage: Bacteria > Patescibacteriota > Saccharimonadia > Saccharimonadales > Saccharimonadaceae > Nanosyncoccus. The sequence continues at coordinate 3,605 of CAYOLY010000031.1, forward strand.
TACAACAAAATGCTTGACATTTTTTTTTATTGCGTAAAATGGGAGTTAGATATAAATTAAATATTGAGGAGATATCAAATGAAAAAGGCTCAAGTTTTGAGCGCTATCGCTTTAGCATTTGCACTCGGGTTGACCGTTGTCGCTCCAGTTGCAAACGTGAACGCTTTCACCGTCGAGGACGTCGAGAAAGACGTTAAGGGTTCTGCGACTGAAGCTGAGGTTGCTGCTGCAGTTGCCGCTGTTAAAGCTAACTACCCAATGTACAACAACGTTATTAACTTGAATAGCGTTATTGAGGCTGTTAATAAAGACACTAACAAATTCGATTTGCAAGCAAATTCTGATAAGGCTAGCCTAGCCAGCGCTATCATGACCGCATTAACTGATGCCGATGCGCCTTTTGGCTACACCGGTGATGCAGATAAGACTGTCTGGACTCCGGCCGACGGTGTTTACACTGCTCAAATCGCTAAGGCTGTTGCCCAGGCTGAAGGCGTGAAGAACTACAGCGTTTTCGAACAACTTACTGCTGCTCTCGATCCGGAAACCGGTAGCGACACCGCTTTCCGCGCTGCTATCAAAGCCTTCAACGGTGCATACAAGACCAACATTAACTACTCTAGCAGTGTTACCGTCAAGAAAGATGCTGCAACCGTCAAGACCGCTATGGAAACTGCAATGAATACTGCAGCTTCGGGCGCGGCTTCCAACGGTGCCGCTAACTATGAGGCTTACATGGATCTCGTAGCAGATGTTAACACCGCTGAGGAAGCTTCTGCTAACTACACTAAGTATCTTGGTGAGCTTAGCGATGCTTTGAAGGCTAACGGTATCTTGAACCAGACCCAACTTGAAGGTCTTTTGAGCGCACTTAAGGGCAAAAATGTCAGCATCGATACCCTCGTTAGCACTTATGTTACTGGTGCCGCCAATGTTCAGACTTTGATTACCGACTGGGGTGCAGTCCAGACTGCTGTCGAAAACGCTGAAAAGGGTGCTATCAATCTTGCTGGTGCTACCAACTACAACTTAGTTCTCAGCATCGCTGGTGCTCTTGAGACCGCAGTTCCTGTCTTGGAGAAAACTACCGAAGAGATCGCTCAGGAGCTTGTCGGCTACGTTGCTCCAGAAACCCCAGATGATAATACTACCACCACCATTGAATCTGCTGATGGTTCTGTCTCGGTCAAGGGCGAACTA
>CAYOLY010000032.1:0-4781 GCA_964404945.1 uncultured Candidatus Saccharibacteria bacterium
GTGACCTTGGGCTTATGAGTCCCACGCTCTAACCATCTGAGCTACGGTACCACTGATGTTTATTGTATCATAAGAATGGCTATTTGAGAAGGGACAGGAACGGAATTCTTACGAATTCCGTCTCCGCTGGGCGTCAGCTCAAAAGAAAAAGTAAACTTTTCTTTATTCGCCTCCTGCAGCGGACGAACCTACGGTTCGTAATGCTGTCCTAGCAACAGATAAAAATTAATCCCTCAACGGGATTTATTTTTATCTGGCGGAAGGGACAGGATTCGAACCTGCGAGGCGTTAACCTGCCGGTTTTCAAGACCGGTGCCTTCAACCACTCGGCCACCCTTCCGTCTATTATTGTAGCACAGAGAAGAACGATTGGCAACTAGCGGCTAAACCTTTTGGCCGGATGGCGGATCACGGTCCTGAGCTTATCGGTTGCGCAACGACGCGGATCGCTAAGGTAAATTTCGTGATGGTAGCGGGGATTTTGAATGTCGAGAATATAACCTTGCGACGTCATAAATTCATGCATGGCAGAGATAGTAGCTGGCTCATCGTCATAACTACCTAAATGCATGCACTGGACACAGGTTCCTTCTTCATAAGTCAAAAACTCTACTTTCGAAAAGTCCTGCGATTTCTTGTGCGTAGCCTCGGCAATTGCCCAATCGAAGTCTGCTTTGGTCACGAAATCCGGTAGGCGAATTACAGAAATAAAATTCATGTCGGCCTTGCGATTATAGTCTAATTCGTTAGTGCTACCATCCTGCCACCAAAAGCCTTCAAGAGGAGGCACGACATAGTCAAAATATCCTTCGATCTGACGATCGCCTTTCTTACTCATTTTGATCGTAAAGGCGATCGCGTATAGAAGACCGATCGAGGTTTTATACTCGCCATCTTCGGAATTTGGGTCGCCATAGCCACGCATAGCAAGATAGTTCATCGATGGAACTTCGATAATGCTAGGCTTACTCTTAGGCAAATAGAATTCTTTGTATTCCTTCTTATAATCAAACGACATGCAACTTCTCACTTTTGAATCAGGTAACTGCGTCTATTATAACACGTGTTATAATAGGAAAAGTTGTAAGTTATTGTATTTTTTACATCTTCTCTATGAAACTTGGCATAATCTGTTATCATAGTATAAAGGTGCCGCCTGATGGGCGGCGACAGGAGGTATATAAAAGATGATTGGTGAATATAGACCATACGCCGAGCGGACACCGGACGAGCAATACAAAAATTTGATCCGGACGGTGCTAGACAAAGGAACATGGGGGCCGTCGCCGATGGTGGACGAAAATGGCAAAGAAATCCGAACAATTGATCTTTTGGGAGCACCGATTTCACGTTTTAACCTATTAGAAAACGGTGTACCTTTTCTGACTGAAAGAAGTCTAAAGAGCTTTTGGAAAGGCGCGGTCGGCGAGCTATTTGCTTTTATCAACGGGGCTCACACGCAAGAGGAGCTGGAAAAATTTGGCTGTAAATGGTGGAAATCTTGGTGTACAGAAAAGAAGTGCGCGAAACGTGGTCTCGAAACGGGCGACCTTGGACCAGGCTCATATGGTGCGGCATTCCACGATTTCCCGACGGCGGACGGCGGCTCGTTTAATCAATTTGTGGAAATTATCAAGCAAATGAAAGAGCGGCCGGAGCTAAAAACACACTTCATTTCGCCGTGGATTCCGCAATACACGATTCGCAACAAAGACTATCAGCAGAAAGTAGTAGTTTGCCCGTGCCATGGTTGGATGCATTTTCGAATTTTGGACGGTAAGTTGAGTTTAGTGATGTTCCAGCGAAGTTGCGATATTTTAATTGGCTGCCCGAGCAACTGGGTGCAATATTCGGCACTACTACTGGCGATGGCGGAAGTGATGGGTCTGGAACCATATGAATTCGTACACATGGTTTCCGATGCGCACATTTATGAAAACCAGCTGCCTTGGGTGGAAGAAATTCTTGCGAGACCAAGTCATGCTTTCCCGACACTAAAAATCATAAACAGCCACGATAATATCTTTGATTACCGACCAGACGATTTTGAGCTAGAAGATTATGAACGAGAAAAACCGATAAAAGGAATCCCGGTAGGAATTTAACATGGACGAGAATTGGTTGGCGAACGTCAAAATTGCGCGCAAATCCGGCAAGTCGGTCGGTTTAGTGCAGGGTTCGTGGGACTTATTCCACTTGGGACATTTGCGTTACATTTTAAAAGCGCGCGCATTGTGTGATTTTCTCATTATCGCAATGGACAGTGATGAAAAAATTCGTAAACGTAAAGGCCCGACCCGACCCGTAATCCCAGAGCGCGAACGGTATGAGTTTATAAAGTTGCTAAATATAGCCGATGCGATCGTCATCAAGGGGAGCGACGAACCGAAATGGCACTTGATTAAGACCGTGAAGCCCGACGTCTTGATCGCGATTAAAGAAAATTACTCCGATGAACAGATTTTGCAACTAGAGAAATACTGCGGAAGAGTCGCGGTCTTACCAAGACAAGCTAAAACCTCGACCTCCGACAAAATCCGCCAGATTACTCTCAATAGCCGTTTGAGAAAAGTTGAAGGTGTTGAAGAGAAGGTTGCCAAGGCAGCCGCTGGCATGAAACGACGAATCCATTATTCAAAAGAGATGCCCGAACCTATTCCGCAGCTACTAAAAGAGCTACGCAAATCGACCGATGACGTTTGTCCGACAGCGGCAGCTTGTTTTTGGGATGGACAGTGGGTTTTTGGCACGAATCAGATCGATTTCACGATTCCAGAATATGACATCCAGAATCGAACAGAACTATTTTACGATACGGTAGAGCATGCGGAAATTAATTTGCTGAAAAAGCTCGGCAAGGTGAAGTCGCTGGAAGAGACACCGTTTTATGTTACATTGTTCCCTTGTGACCATTGTATGAAGGTACTGGCAAACAAGGGCGTGAAAGAGATTTATTATCTAGAAGATCATCTTGATCGGAACTGGAGCAAACGTTCACACGCCTTAGCTGAGAAAAAAGGAATTAAAACAGTTTGTCTAGCAGGAGAAGAAGATGAGTGATTATAGTAAATATAAGTATTTTTATCCGCCAAATGCACGTACGCAAGAACAGCTTGATATTATGGTGCGGTTGGAAGCCGAAGGCAAAGATTCAATGGCACCAGAAAATATTGAGCAAGAAATTCTGTTCCAGACGGATTATTGGCATGTATCAAAAAACCGATTCCCTTACGATGGGGCCGAACAGCAGTTTTTGATTGTAGCAGTGCCAGCAGTTTATCGAATTGAGGATATGTCACCAGAAATGTGGGGAGACTTACAACAGATCTGGTATCGATTGATGAAAGATTATAATATGGTAGGGGGCGGGTTTTGCATGCGCTTTGGCGACCCATCGCGCTCGGGAGCATCGTTAACTCGGCTGCATGCTCATCTAATCATGCCGAAAGAGGGCGAAAAAGTCCGACCACCAATCGGCGGTAAGAAAGAATTAAAAGAAGGTCTGCACCTGTAGTAGTTGTGGCCATGCTATTGGCACTATAGACACACGGGCTATTCGGCGTTGGTATGGACAGCGGTAACGTCGTCGAGATCATCAAGCGCGTCGAGCAACTTTTCGAGCTTGGCGCTATCTTCATCATCAAGCGAAACGGAAGAAGTCGGGATGTATTTTAGCTCAGCGTTTGTGACGGTAAGACCGCCATCGATGAGATTCGCACGAACCTTCATAAGGTCGCTCGGGGCAGTCAAGATAATTAAGCCATCTTCAGACTCGTCAACGTCTTCTGCGCCCGCATCTAGCGCTGCCATCATGGCCTCTTCGCCTTTTTCGGAAATCTCAATCCAGCCTTTACGAGCAAACTGAAACATAACTGAGCCCGGGTCCGCCATGCGACCACCGTTTTTTGACAGGGTATTACGAACTTCCGGCATGGTGCGATTCTTATTATCCGTCGCAACTTCAATAATAATACCAGCTCCGCCAGGGCCATAGCCCTCGTAGGTTTCTTCGATCAGTGCCGCAGCGTTCTTATCAGCGACACGAGCAATCGCGCGTTCGATGTTCACTTTTGGCATATTAGCCTGACGAGCCTTCTCGAGCATCATTGCGAGAGAGGGGTTCATATTCGGATCAGTACCAGAGCGCGCTGCGATGGCAATTTGATTAGCGATTTTGGTGAAGAGGGCGCCGCGCTTTGCATCGACGACAGCCTTTTGGCGTTTTGTAGTAGCCCATTTGCTATGTCCAGACATATGATTTCCCTGTTAGTTTGATATAAATTCTAAATATATTATAGCATACTTCATTATTATTGAAAATAGCCCCCGGAGGGCTTTCGGTAGGTTTCGTGATGGTCCCCGGAACAGGACTTGAACCTGCACCTGATTGCTCAGACTAGCACCTGAAGCTAGCGCGTCTGCCAATTCCGCCATCCGGGGATGTCTCTATTATTATACCATACCTTCGGTATGGTTGTATAATCGCGTCAGTTCGGAAGAAATATTAAATAATATTTCTTCTCTCACGTTCCTTATTATACCACAAACCCAAAGCTCTAGGCAATTTTCGCCGCAATAGATATATAAATTAAATTGAGATCAAAGAAGAAAAATAAATTTCTTTTGAACTAATTTGCGCGACTAGATTGTCTAGAGTTTTGGAGGGGCTTAAGATGTCTCCTAAGCCCCAAGTTTCGCTTGTTAAGAAGCTAGTTCAATCTTTGCAGATTTACGCTTCCTTGCCAGCACGGCGAGCATTGCGGTAAGCAACGACACCAGCA
>CAYOLY010000033.1:0-3866 GCA_964404945.1 uncultured Candidatus Saccharibacteria bacterium
GCGCTAAAGTCGATACTTCGATCCCGGCTGGTACCTACAGCAGCACAGTTACCCTCTCTGTCGTCGCTTCTCCCAAACAAGTCACTGGCTTTGATAGGACCGATACTATGCAGGGAATGACGGCTAGTATCTGTAGGGAGATTGGTACAGCAGCCGATACGAACAAAGCTGCGTACGAGAGCACCGATGCTTTGGGTAACAAAGTCTATACCAAGCAGCTACGCGATAACCGCGACAACAAGTACTATTGGGTGGCGAAGCTAGCGGACGGAAATTGTTGGATGACGCAAAATCTTGATCTCGACATTCCGGCGGCTGGTCTAGATAACGTAAAGTCGGCGATTGCGAGTGCGTCTTGGAAGCCACAGGAAGCGACCCGAACGACGAGCATGCCAAATCGTTTTACTTTGCCGTGTACGGGTGCGAGCGCTTCTAACCCAGTGACAATTAATGGTGAAGCGTATACCAACGAATCGAACTGTCTCAATGCTGATGCCGATCATTCGTGGGATGAAGGTCAATACGTGATGATTTATCCGGGCGAAGGCAATGCGGGGCTCTACATTGGTATGAAGGCTAAGGAAGCAAATGTCGACACGAACTCAGACGGTAAGGTGCAAGATGGCTTGAGTAGCTTTGGTGACAGAGCGGAAGTTTTGGGCCAGACTGGCGTAGAGCAAGCTGGCAACTTGACGAGTCTGCAAGGTAGCAAAGTCTTGACTGGTTATGGCGTGGTGATTGATGTTAGCAACGGCTGGAAAGCTTCGACCGATCCAGATTTTACCTCGGGCTCGACTTACATTGATGAGAGCGGTGCTACGATTACAAAGACGCCTATTAGCACTGGGGCTGGAGAGATTACTGACGGCCTCGCGATCGACTATGGTCGAAAAGTTTATGATTCGCATTATCTAATCGGGAATTACTATCAGTGGCTTGCGGCAACCACACAAACTGTGGCGGAAGGCTTAGCCATGGCTGAGACAGGAACAAAAGCCGAAGGTTCGATCTGCGCGAAGGGTTGGGAACTTCCGACCAGTGGTAGCTATGGCAGCGATACTAGTGCAAATGGACCGACCTACAACGCTGCGAGCGGAAGTTTCTTCAACTTGATTAACAAAACGTCAAGTAATGCATTGATCACGGGTGGGGGAAATGGTAGCAACGCAAACGTGAACAATGGTTATAGTACCTTGAGCAAAGAAATTGGCACGAACGTCACGACTGAGAGTATCTTGACGGGGAGCCCTATGCATTTCCTGCGCGCCGGGTACGTCCATCCTTGGGCTAGCATGGTAAGCTAGATCTTTGGTGTCGCCAATTTTATCATCCGCCGAGGTTCGGGCTAGCACCCGGACATTTTTGTCACTTCGGCTACTTTCGCCCGCGATCTCAAGTTTGAGCCGGCGGATGTCATCCCGTCCCGCGGCGACTGGCGCGGCTTCGGCTTTTCCGTCCGGTGCCTCATGTTGGCAAATTAGTTAAGGCCAAATCGCCGAACATGCCATAGGGAAAGGAGAGGCGTAGAAGCCAAGAACTATGGCATGACAACATGGGGGACGATGGGAGATAAATAAAATCGAATTGGCAAACATAGAGCTGGTGAATAAAGACGTCCCATCGTCCCCCAGAGCGGCCTTTCGGCCGCTCCCTGATAAACATTGTGCCCGATTCTCCGGAAAAATTTGTACCTTGAAATGGTTGGACTGTACGCGCCGTGTTGTCACGGGTGCCTTTTAGCTTTCATAGCTACGAACCTTTACTGCTTATTGAAGCTCGATGGTAACACGGCGTGTGAAGTCCAACTAGAAAAGGCGAAACAGAAAACGGAGCCGCCCAGGTCGATTTTTTGAAACTGGAGCAGAACGGAACAAAATTGTGCGCAGATATGACTGCGGCTCCCGCCGTTTGGAAAAGAAGAATAGTCTAGAACCGTGAAACGTGAGGTGTTCACGGTTTTTGGTTTCGGAAAAGTGCAGAAAATGGAAGCGAGCCAGAAATGAACCGCCGCACCAGGTAAAATCTGAACGCAGTAGGTAAGCATGGAAAAAGAAAATGTGGGCGGAGCGAAAAACTGGGAAATCTTCAAAGCCGAGCTTGCGAGGCTTTGAGGGGTATGGCAAAAAATGTAAAAAAGAAAAGTTGGGCGCGGCTTCGGCTTTCGATTTTGGCTTTTGCATTCTTCCGCCTCTCCTTTCCCTATGGCATGTTCGGCGATTTGGCCTTAACTAATTTGCCAACATGAGGCACCGGACGGAAAAGCCGAAGCCGCGCCAGTCGCCGCGGGACGGGATGACATCCGCCGGCTCAAACTTGAGATCGCGGGCGAAAGTAGCCGAAGTGACAAAAATGTCCGGGTGCTAGCCCGAACCTCGGCGGATGATAAAATTGGCGACACCAAAGATCTAGCTTACCATGCTAGCCCAAGGATGGACGTACCCGGCGCGCAGGAAATTAGGCGGTTGCACTGGAATAAATGAGGGTTTTCTTGTGCCTGGTGCCCGCGACTAGACTCGAACTAGCAAGCCTTTCGGCACATGCTCCTAAGGCATGCGTGTCTACCAATTTCACCACACGGGCTTCTTTTGTATTATAACACAGTTTTGCACGATTTTAGCATAAAACAGCTCAGGCGAAGACGAATGATGAGTTATATGTTAAAATAAACGTAAGGTAATTGGAAATTTTATGAAAAACGAAGAAATTATGCTAAAAAGCCAACATGATGACCTGGAGCTTGGGGTGAGCTTAAGGATTCCGGAAAATCCGGTAGGGATTGTGCAGTTGGTACATGGGATGGCGGAGCATAAGGAGCGGTATATTCCGTTCATGGAATATTTGGCGGGGCAAGGTTATGTTGTGATTATTCATGATCATCGGGGACATGGAGCGAGTGTGCGTTCAGAGGAGGACTATGGTTATTTTGGCGAGAATGGGATTCAAGGATTGATTGATGACGCGCACCAGGTCACGCAGTACGTCCGAGAACGATTTTCGGGCCTGCCGCTAGTGCTTTTTGGACACAGTATGGGTTCGCTTGTGGTGAGATGTTATATGAAACAATACGATTTGAGTGTAGACGGTTTGGTGGTTTGTGGGTCGCCGAGCAAGCGTTTTGGAGCGGGGCTGGGCGTCGAGATAGCGAAACTGATGAAGTTGTTTAAAGGCGAGCGGCACCGCAGTAAGTTTGTCAACAATATGGCCTTTGGCGGGTATAATAAGAGGTTTAAAGATGTCGTGAGCCCAAATTCATGGATCGTGAGTGATCCAGCGGTAGTTGAGGCATACGATGCTGATCCGCGAGATGGATTTGTTTTTACGCTGAACGGGTTTGAAGTGTTGTTTAGCTTGATAAAACGAGCGTATAGCAAGAAAGGGTGGGGAATGCAAAATCCACAAGTGCCGATTTTGTTTATTGCGGGCGAAGAAGATCCATGTATTATTGACCCGAAACATTTTGCGAAGGCAGTTATTTTTATGCGCGAGCAGGGATATCAGGATGTAAAAAGTAAACTTTATCCAGGGATGCGGCATGAGATTTTGAATGAAGTGGGGAAAGAGGCGGTGTGGAGAGATGTTAATGATTGGATAAGGAAAGTATATAAATAATCCACAATCTCCCTAAGCAGCTTCGCTATCGTGCTTTTCGGGAAACGATGTCCGCTCAGCCCGCCGTCGCGGGTGAGCGGCATCTTCATCCTCGCTCGTAAGCTCCGGACATTCCCGACAAAGCAGATAGCTAAAGCTGCTTAGGGAGTTTCTATCTATATTTCTACCTTCCCTTATTTCTTTTGTTCGCCTTCTGTCATCCTCCCTTGATTACTCTATGGCTAGACAACGGAGGGAGAGTATCCAATAGCGATTAG
>CAYOLY010000034.1:0-3295 GCA_964404945.1 uncultured Candidatus Saccharibacteria bacterium
CACAGACCTCGTCATTATCAGTGACGCGCTCTAACCAGCTGAGCTATATCCCCACAAAACGAGAGGATACCGAAACTACCCTTATTTTACTCCACTCCTCCGATAAAATCAAGCCTCAAACTACCTTTTATGGCCGAAAGTTATAATAAGTCCACCCATTTTGCAACGCCACGCCCCGCGCCTTGGCCAGCTCTGACACTGTTAAGAATTCATACCCCTGCGCTCTCAGATCATCAATGATCCCTGGCACCGCGTCCACCGTTGTAGCATGGATATCGTGCATTAGCGCAATCGCACCATCGTGTGCCGCACCTACCACGTTCGCTCTCACCGTCGCCACATTTCGATATTTCCAGTCCTCCGGATCAATCGACCATAAGATTAAAGGTTGCGCCAAATTCGTCCGCACGCTATCATTCACCGAACCATAAGGCGGCCGAGTAAAGGCTGGCGAATGCCCCAAGATATTTATAAAAATCTGATTCATTGTTGCTGCTTCCGCCTGTATGCTCGCCGGGCTTAGCTTCGTTTGCTGATTATGATATGGTGTATGGCTGCCGACTTCGTGTCCTTCCGCCTCCTCACGTTGCACCAAGGCCGGATTCCGCTCCGCTAAGTTCCCTAGTACAAAAAACGTTACCTTAACGTTTTTCTCTTTTAGAATGTCTAGGAGTCGGCTCGTCGTAGCCGCCGACGGCCCATCATCAAACGTTAGTGCAATCAACTTTCTCCCTGTCGCGCTCTCGGGTACTACTACTGGTTTTTTCGGTGGCACCACTGTCGTCGCACCAGAATCCCCCGGATCTTCCGTCGGCTTCTCGTCCGGCACCTCTGGCGAAGGGTTCTCTCCCGGCTCCTTTGCCTCCTGTTCTCCGCCCGACTGTTCTCCTTCCGAGCCACCGTTCGCGTCTTGTTCTTCCTTATCAGTTTTCTCTTCGCCCGTTCCTGCCGTTGTTTCCGCCACTTTCGACAAATCCTTTGAGCCATGCACTAGGCTCGCCACCCCAAATCCTCCTAGCGTCACCCCTATCACTAGCAAAAGCACTGCCGCAAATTTCAACCACGGGTAAGAAACATTAATCCGATGCCAAAAGCCGCTCCGCTTCCCTTTTTCGCCAGCATCTTCCGCCGTGACCTGTTGCCCTGTCGTAGCCTGCTGTTCTACCACGGCCTGCTGCTCCGTCACATCCGCCACATCTTCATCACTATCCTGCTCAGCAAGATTTTCCGCCACTTCGCCGCCCAACTCTACCTCCGTCAACCGAAATAGCTGCTCCTCTTGCGTTTTTCCTTCTGACTTCTGGTCATTTTTAGCATAAGCATCTTGCTTTTTGGGCACTTTTACCCTATCAGTATTTTTTGACTTTTGGTCACTTTTCTTCGCCACGCTTAGTTTCCTCCCAGCACACACTGTCGTGCCCACTCGTACATCGCAATCCCCGCAGCCACCCCTACATTCACTGACCTCGTCGATCCAAAACTCTCAATTTCCCGCACATCATCCGCACTTTCCAAAGCTTCCGCCGTTAGCCCGTCACCTTCGCTACCGAACAACAGCGTTGTCGCCTGAACAAATTTTTTACTCGCCAGCGGTTTTACTCTGTCAGTATTGTTCTCGATCGCTACAATCTCCTGCCCACGCCGTCTTTGGTCCGCCAAGAACCCCTGTAAATCTGGCCAATAGACCACCTCAAGATATTTATCCGTACACATCGCCCCACGCCGATTATATTTTTTCCGCCCAATAATATGAACCTTCCGAGCATTAAAATTGTTCGCACTCCGCACGATCGTGCCCACATTAAAATCATGCTCCACATTCTCTACTGCCACTTCTAAGGCATTGCGTTTCTCGGCCAAATCGTCAAAAACCGCCTCATTCGCCATCCCTTTATATTGATCACGCAAATTTCGCGTATCCTCCTGCAAAACTCCAGCCTTGTCCGCTTTTATCCCCAATCCGGTTTTTTCAGTTTTCCCTGTTTCTTTTGGTTGTACCATATGCTAATTATAGCACTTTTTCGCTGGAAGCACCGCGTTCTCAGCTAGTTTTAAGAAAACTATTGTCCGCTTTTGACCTTTTTCTTCCTCCCTTGATTACTCTATGGCTAGACAACGGAGGGAGAAACCAAAATAGCGTAAATGGTCATGCGATAAAACGATGTCACCATCTATAGTTAACCCGCGACTATTACCATTCGGTATTGGCATAGATGTCCAAGTTATAGACGTATTAGCTGGTACAACCAACACGCTAGCATAATCTACAGAGGTTTCCCAGCCCGGCTTCTCAAGATTGCTAGGATTCCCGCTGCGGACGAAGAAATCTGGGCAACTTGTATAACCTATACAAGTTCAGCCTGAAGCTACCTCTGTTACTCTTGCCTATTTCTAGCTTAATTAGCCTAAAATTCGTCCGCAGCGGGTATACCAGCAATGTTATTCCCTATAGCGGAGGCAGTCTAGGCTATTCAGGCAAAGGTACCGCTTATTGGTCTTTGATTACCACTGCAGCCCTAACCACGCATGGCAATGTAGCTTTAATGACGGAAGTGGGCCATTTAATGAAATCCGTAGTTTTGGTCTTTCCCTCCGTTGTCTAGCCATATAGAGAATATACGGGAGTATAAAGAAGATTAGTATTTTCTTCGTCCGTAGCGGGTTATTTTATACGGGGAATGCGGATATTTTGTGGTATACGGGGGCACATATTCGCCTTTGGAGCCAAATGTCTAGCGACAATATAGGCTATGCTTATTACCTGCATACTAATTCTGGCAGCATGATTACTGGAGTTGCTGGTAATCGTAGCAGGGGCTATTCCCTCCGTTGTCTAGCCATAGAGTAATCATGGGAGGATGAAGGATAAGGCAAAGATAAATGATATGTATGGATTAGTTAATGCTAGACTTTCTGAAACCATGCGACTACGATCGCTCGGGCTGAGCCGGGTCCGATTTCGACACGCGCTACCGCGCGTGGCAATGAGGAGAGGCTCACCCCGGTTGAAGAAAAGTCTAGCATTAACTAATCTAAGGATGTTTTATCTTTTCCTTATTTCTCAAAAAACCTGCATCTCTGCAGGTTTTCCATTTAACAACTTAATTGTGCAATCCATCGAAAGTTGTAAAGCTTAAAGTCGCATCTCTTACGAGCATTTGTAGTATAAGCTTATTTACTACAATTACGACCGACCTAGCTAGATGCATATTTCGCTCGGCTTGCGCCTTACTTATAATGCATCCGCATCAAACTCCCTAGAAAGGAGGTAATCCATCGACACGTTCTCGTACCG
>CAYOLY010000035.1:0-1043 GCA_964404945.1 uncultured Candidatus Saccharibacteria bacterium
TGTGTTTTAGAACGCAAAAAGCAGAAACGGGCCCTACTGATTGTTTTGGCCTGGCGCGAGCAAGCAAACCTGCTCGTGGCAGGCCAAAACCGGCCGCCCGCACCCACTATTTTTCTAAAAAATTTCATTAAAAATATTTATTTACAAAATTTTTCCACTTTTTTACTATTGTTCTTTTTGCAAAATTATTTATAAATATTTTTACACGTTTTTACATACTTTAACCTTCTTATTCCTGCTTTGATTACTCTATATGGCTAGACAACGGAGGGGATGGCCCCAGTAGCGTTGAAGAGCATTTACATTTGAGGGCAACGAGAGCTGTTCACCTAAGGCCAGTGAATAGATATTGTACTGCTGATTGGGAACCGCAACATTTGACCAGCTATATCCCCAGACGCCGCCGTTGTAGAGGCTACTTGCCTGCCAGCTTAAACTGTTGCTAGTGTGTCCGCTGCGGACGAAGAAAACCTTAGCGCCAGCGCTAAGGTTTGCCTAATTCGCATCTCTGTAGAGCTGATTAAAAACTTTAGCGCTAGCGCTAAAGTTTTAGTCTTATGGTAGAATAAGCATATATGGAAGAACCTGAATATTATACAACTAAACAAGTAGGAAAGGAGCTCCAAATCTCCACCTACGCAATTAGACGATTATGCGGCAAGGGTCTAGTTCCCCACGTCAAACGTGCTCGGAACGGTTACCGGATTTTTACTCCCGAGCAAATTACTTGGCTAAAAACTCTGATTCATTTGCGTGAGAGCGGGCTGTCTACGGTCGAATTAAAGAAATATGTAGCTCTTTGCCGTAGCGGAAAATCAGGCATTCTCGAGCGCAAGGCTATGCTCGAAACAAAAAAGCGCCAACTTTGGCAGGAATTGGAAGACATCCAGTCGAACATTGATTTTATCGAGCGCAAGATTGATATTTTTGATAAGAGCTTGTCGGAAGGAGCAGAGCTCCCGGGTGAATATTTTTAAGTCCACTAGTGATGGTTAAGGTAATTTTTATCTCGCTTATGGATATTGTGTTATAATCGAGATATG